>JAHCJE010000002.1 GCA_026128865.1 Phycisphaeraceae bacterium
GTTCGCGGCGAGGCTGAAGACGTACGCGACGGGTTCGCCCGGCTTGGCGGACAACTTCGGTCGTGCGGAGGGGGACTTGGTCTCGCAGCGTGATGCCGAGAAGCCGGAGACGTGGCGGCTGCGTCTGACAGGGGAAGGTTCGCTGACGGCGCAGTCGCCTGCGGTTCGGTTCGATTCGGTGTGGCATGGCGTACGCGTGTCGTGGATCGATCACGAGACGCGGGTGTATTACGAGCAGCCGACGGCGGTGCGTGGGGTGTCGAGCACTCCGCTGCGGGTGAGCGACTCACTGCGTCTTGCCGCGGCGCAGGTGGCCTCTGCGAGTCCGTTCGCGGATGCGTTCGCGGCGAGTGAGATGGGGTTCGAGGGGCACGGAGTGGCGGACGGCGTGGAGTGCGGCGTGGTGACGTTCACGGACAAGATGGGCCGTCAGCGGTGGCACTTCGCGTTGAACGACGGTTTGCCGAGGCGGGCGGAGTTGATCGCGGGTGGGGCGGGGATGAGCGTGAGCATCATCACAGAGTTCGGTTCTCCGACAACGGATCCATCGGCGGTGGCAGGGGAGAGTTGGACGATTGTGGCGCCGGAGGGGTACGCCCGGCGTGTATCGCCTGGACCCGAGGACGTGAGGCCCGCGGTTCCCCGTCCTGGGCCGAACGCCGTCCCTCAGGTGCGGATCAGCCCGGAGTGGGAGCTGAAGTCATCGGAGGGGAAGTCGGTCTCGCCGGGTGTGCTGCGTGACAAGGTGACGGTGCTGTATTTCTGGGGTACGTGGTGCATTCCGTGCAAGCGGGTCGCGCCGCTGTTGATCGACCTGCACCGCGACTACGAGGGGAAGGGGGTGGAGATCGTGGGGATGGCGTGCCGAGAGCGGGACGCGGCGGCTGCGGTTCGTCACGCGGCGGAGGTTGGGTACAACTGGCCGCAGATCGTTGGCGCGGACGAGGTGGCGAAGTTGTACGAGGTTCGCTTCTACCCGGCGTTCATCGTGCTCGGGAAGGCGTCTGAGATCGTGTATGAGTCGGGGCGCCCGGAGAACGGGTCGTTCGATGGCATCTTCGAGGAGATGCGGAAGGCGATCGATGCCGCGCTCGTTGGGCAGGTTCCCGGCCGTGGCGCGGCGGGGAGCGTCGGGGCTTCGACGCGTGCCTCGGAGGGATCGCCCTTGCGGATTCTTCCGAGGCCGACGGGTGAGGATGACAGGCCTGACTGATCGACGGCTGAATGGGGGGGGCGGATCAGTTTCTGCCGCGGATCGCCGCCTGCGCCGCGGCCAGGCGTGCGATGGGCACGCGGAAGGGCGAGCAGGAGACGTAGTCCAGTCCGACGCGGTGGAAGAAGTGGACGCTGGACGGGTCGCCGCCGTGCTCGCCGCAGACACCGACCTTCAGGTCCGGGCGTCGCTCGCGTCCGCGGTCGGTGCCCATGCGGACGAGTTCGCCGACGCCGGTCTGGTCGAGGGACTGGAAGGGGTCGTTCGCGAGGATGTCGCGGTGGAGGTAGTCGGGGAGGAACGAGTTGGAGTCGTCGCGCGAGTAGCCGAAGGTCAGTTGCGTCAGGTCGTTGGTGCCGAAGGAGAAGAAGTCCGCGACCTCGGCCACGTCCCCGGCGACGACGCACGCCCGCGGGATCTCGATCATGGTGCCGATGCGGATGTCGAGCCGGCCGGTGAAGCCCTCGGCGGCGCGGGTGAGTTCGATGGTTTCCTCGATCTCGCCGCGCAGCAGTTCCAGTTCCCTTCGCGTGCCGACGAGGGGCACCATGATCTCGGGGATGGCGCGGACCTTTTCGCGGGCGCAGGCGATGGCGGCCTCGACGATGGCGCGGACCTGCATCCGCAGCACCTCGGGGAAGGTGACGGCGAGCCGGCAGCCGCGGTGCCCGAGCATCGGGTTCATCTCGTGCAACTGGCTCACCCGTGCGCGCACCTTGGAGGCCGGAACGCGCATCGTGGACGCCATTTCCTCCTGCGACTTGTCGTCGTTGGGCAGGAACTCGTGCAGCGGCGGGTCGAGGAGGCGCACGGTCACGGGCAGGCCCTTCATCGCGTTGAAGATGCCAATGAAGTCGTCGCGCTGATAGGGGAGGAGTTTTTCGAGAGCGGCCTCGCGCTCCTCGACCGTCTCGGCGAGGATCATCTCGCGCATCGCCGCGATGCGGTGCCCTTCGAAGAACATGTGCTCGGTGCGGCACAGCCCGATGCCCTCCGCCCCGAACGAGCGTGCGCGGTCGGCGTCGGCGGGCGTGTCTGCGTTGGCGCGCACGCCCATGGTGCGGTGCTTGTCGGCCCAGCGCATGACCTTTGCGAAGTCTCCGGAGAGGGTGGGTTCGACGGTGGAGATGGCGCCGGCCATGACTTCTCCGGCGGAGCCGTCGAGGGAGATGAGGTCTTGGCGTCCGTACATCTGCCCACCGACGGTGAAGGTGCCGGCTGTGGCGTCGATGTGGATCATGCCCGCGCCCGCGACGCAGCACTTGCCCCACCCGCGCGCGACCACGGCGGCGTGGCTCGTCATGCCGCCCGTGCTGGTCAGGATGCCGACCGCCGAGTGCATCCCGTCCACGTCCTCGGGGCTGGTCTCCTTGCGCACGAGGATGACGCTCTCGCCCGCGCGGGCGCGCTGCACGGCCTCGTCGGCGGTGAAGGCGGGTCGGCCGACCGATGCGCCGGGCGATGCCGGCAGGCCGCGTGCGATCACCTTCGCGATGGTCTTCGCCTTCGGGTCGAAACTGGGCAGGAGCAACTGCGTCAGGTCGCCCGCCGGAATGCGCAGCAGCGCCTCCTTCTCGGTGATGAGTCCCTCTTTCACCATGTCGCAGGCGATCTTGACGGCGGCCGCGCCGGTGCGCTTGCCCGTGCGGGTCTGGAGCATGTAGAGCGTGCCGCGCTCGATGGTGAACTCGATGTCCTGCATCTCGCGGTAGTGCTTCTCCAGCCGGTTCTTGATCTTGAGCAACTGCTCGTGGACCTTCTTGTTCCACTTCGCCATCTGCGCCACCGGCTGCGGCGTGCGGATGCCCGCGACCACGTCCTCGCCCTGCGCATTCACGAGGAACTCGCCGTAGAAGACGTTGCGCCCGGTGCTCGGGTCGCGCGTGAAGGCGACACCCGTGCCCGAGTCGTCGCCCATGTTGCCGAAGACCATCGCCTGCACGTTGACGGCGGTGCCCTTGAGGCCTGTGATCGCGGAGAGACGCCGGTAGGAGATGGCGCGGTCGGCGTTCCAGCTCCGGAAGACTGCTTCGATGGCGAGCTCGAGTTGTTTAAAGGGGTTCTGTGGGAACTCGTGCCCTGTGTGCTGGCGGACGATCTCCTTGTAGAGGACGCAGAGTTCGACGATGCCTGCCTCGGGGACGTCGTTGTCCTCGCGCGCCTGATGGCGGCGCTTCACGTCGTCGAAGGCGTGCTCGAAGCGCTCGTGTCCGACTCCCATGACGACGTCGCCGAACATGTTGATGAGCCGGCGGTAGGCGTCGTACGCGAATCTTCGGTTTCCTGTGGAGCGTGCGAGTCCCTCGACGGCCTGGTCGTTGAGGCCGAGGTTGAGGATGGTGTCCATCATGCCGGGCATGGAAACGGCCGCCCCGGACCGCACCGAGACCAGCAGCGGGTTCGCGTCGTCCCCGAACTTCTTGCCCGTCTCACGCTCCAGCAGGGCGACGTGCTGGTGGACCTCGTTCATCAGGCCGTGGGGGAGGCGCTTGCCGTGCTCGTAGTATTTCGCGCAGGTCTCGGTGGTGATCGTGAACCCTGGCGGGACCGGAAGCCCGATCGACGTCATGTCCGCGAGGTTCGCGCCCTTGCCGCCCAGCAGCCCCCTCATGGAGGCGTTCCCCTCGGTGCGGCGCCCGCCGAAGTAGTACACCATCTTGCCCGGTTTCGCGCCGCGACGCAGCGGCTTGCGCGCGGCCGCTCGGGCCGGGGCGCGGCCCTTGTCGGCGACGTGCTTCTTCGCCGCCGGCGTCGAACGGGGTGCGGACGCTGACTTCCCGCCCGCGACGGCGCGGGTGGGCTTGGCCTTCGACTTCTTCTTCGCCATGGTCGGAATCATCCTCAGCGGCGGTCGCGCCGCGGTGCGGTGTCGGCAACTCTTCTCCAGCCCGGCGGCACGGGCGTCCCGCCTGTGCCGACTCCCGGCGAGTTCACCATCCCTCGCGTCAGGCCGGATGGGGCGAACAGTGTAGTTCGCGCCGACCGCCGAAGGCCAATCTCCGCAAAACCTCCGGGGAACATCGAGATTTCATGCTGCACCCTCGCGGGGCGGGGTCTTGCAGGTCCTGTACTCCATCCCTTGACGCGCTCGCTTCTCTCGCACAACCCCATCAGCCCGGCTCTATCATCGACCGTGCCGCTCAAGACCGCGCCGACAAGGCCGAAGATCGCGCAGGCCGCCCGCCCGCTCGCGTTCGCGCACAACCTTCCCGGTCGCGGCCCGCTGCGCGCCGCCGCCGAGTCCACGTTCCGCGTCACGCTCGACGGCGCCGCCCGCCCGCGCTCGCGCTGGTTCGACGCTTCCACCGGCGAATCCGCGACTCCTCCCGTCCCGCTCACCCACGACCCGCTCGCCGACCTCGACCGCCTCCTCGCGGCGCACGCGAACCCCGACCCCGCCCATGCCTTTTCCTCCGGCTGGATCGGCTGGCTCTCCTACGACCTCGGCCGGTGGATCGAGCCGGCCGCGGACGGGGGGGGTGTATGCCCCCCCCGCGCGGACGCGCCGCCCCTCATCGAACTCCACCGATTCACCGACGTGCGACCCACCGACGAGCCGCGACCGTCAGGGAGCGGTTTGTGCGCCATCAACGAGCCGCGACCGTCAGGGAGCGGTCCCCTCGCCGCGCTCCGCTCCTCAACCGGACGCGCCACCTACGTCGCCGCCGTTGAGCGCGCCCTCGAACACATCCGCGCCGGCGACGCCTACCAGGTGAACCTCGCCCACGTTCTGCGCGGACGGTTCACCGGCTCGACGCGCGATCTGTACGCCGCCCTCGCCGCGGCCGCGCGTCCGGAGCACGGCGCGTACGTCGAGTCCGCGCCCGGCCCGGTGCAGTGGGCCGTTCTCTCGCTCAGCCCCGAACTCTTCCTCTCGTTCGACCCCGCGACGCGGCGCGTCGTCACGCGCCCGATGAAGGGCACGCGCCCCGCCCACGCCGACCCCGACGAACTGATGCACGCCCCCAAAGATCGCGCCGAACTCGCCATGATCGTGGACCTGATGCGCAACGACCTCGGCCGCGTCTGCGAGTTCGGCTCGATCCGCGTTGACGTGCCTCGGTGCATCGAGCGCCACGCGACCGGCGCGGCCGGCGTGCTGCAGGCCACCGCCACCGTCTCCGGCACGCTCAGGGGGGGGGTCACGCTGGGCGGGCTGCTTGCGGCTACCTTCCCGCCCGGCTCTGTCACCGGTGCACCGAAGGTGCGCGCCATGCGCATCATCGACTCGCTCGAAGGCTTCCGGCGCGGTCCGTACTGCGGGGCGATGGCGGTGATCGACGATGCCGGTCGTGCCGTGCTGAGCGTGGCGATTCGCACGGCGGTGGTCGCCGGGCGAGCCGACGCTGCCGGGCGGTTCATGGATGCTGGCTTCGAGTACGCGGTGGGTGCCGGCATTGTGGCGGACTCGGACCCCGAGTCGGAGTGGCGAGAGACGCTGGACAAGGCCGGTCCGCTCCGGTCGGCGTTTCGGTTGGCGGACGTTTGACGAGGGTTGGGCGGTGCTGGCTGGCGTGGGCGGCTGGCGTCGAGGGCGGAGCCGTGCGATACTGGGCGGTTCCCGTTCCCGTATCGCGTCGGCCGCGGTGGGGCGGGCAGTTTCGGAGGCACCCATGGGAGTTCGAGTGATCGGCGGAGCGTTCGTCGGGGCGTTGATCGTGTTCGTGTGGGGGATGCTGTTCTGGACGGTGTTGCCTTTCGGGAAGGCGGCGATCAAGCCCGTGCCTGACGAGCCGCAGTTGGCGTCCGCACTGAAGGTCCATGTGCGTGAGAGCGGGGCGTATGCGTTGCCGATGCAGAAGCACGAGGCGGGGATGTCGGCAGAGGATAAGCGGGTCGCGGCGGACATCTGGAAGGGGACGCACCGAGTGGGACCGGTCGCGCTTGTCTTCTGCCGGATCGAGGGGATCGACCCTGAGGATCCGATCGTGTTTGTGCGTGGGTTCCTGATCGCGTTCCTTTGCGCGGTGATTCTGTCCGGGTTGTCGTCGTCGGCTGCCGGGCTTGGGGTGGGGTACACGAAGCGCGTTGGTCTGATCGTGGGTATCGTGATATTCGGCGCCTTCGCGTCGCACGGGATGCACTGGAACTGGTTCTTCCTGCCGACGGCCTACTCGGCGACGGTGTTCGGGGACATGGCTGTGGGCTGGACGCTGGCTGGGCTTGCGATCGCGGCGATCGCGAAGCCGGTGAAGTCGAAGGCGGCATCGGAGTAATCGTCCGCCATCGCCAAGCCCGGCAAGCCGAAGTCCCCCCCCAAACCCGTCGGCCGCCCGAAGACCGAGCCGGCGGGGTCGTAACCCGAAGAAGCCGCAGGTGGACGAAGGGAGCCTGGAGCGCAAGCCTGGGAGTACGAGCCGCGGGCGGAAGGTCGCGCGAGCGACCCTTCTCGCTACTCGCGACCCCGCAACATCACATTGCCCGGATGAACGTCCAGAAGATGCACACCCCATTTCCGGCGCAACTCCCCGAGCACGGCCGCCACCCGCGGCCAGTCCGCCTCGAACTGCTCCTCCTTCTCTGCGAGCCAGTCCGCCATCACGCCGTCAGAAAACTCCGGGGCGCCATCCAGCCACGCGCTCCCGAAATCCAGAACGAACGGCGGCTGCACGATCGTCATCTCCACCACCCGCAGCCCGGCATCCCAGTCCATCAGCCGCGGCACGGCCAGCCCCAGCACCGACTCGACCCCGTGCTCCCGCAGCCGCAGGTACGCCGCCAACTCGCGGTCGAACGTTGACGCTCGCTCATGGGCCTTGACCGCGGTTGTTCGGCTGGTGGACCAGACGCTACCATCCTTGCCGTAGCCGAGGCGACCCTCGACGATGATGCCTCGCGACTTCGTGTATTGCACGACTTGAGCATCCGTGTCACCGGAGTACGACCCCATGAAGACACCTTCCTCCGGCGGCTACTCGGCGGATGTGCGCTTGCACCTCCGCATCAACGGCGACTTCATCCCCCTCGCCCAGATCGGCCCCGACGATGTCGTTCTTCGAGAGCCGGCAACGATACCTCCAGGGCCGGGCGAAGTCATCATGCATGTCGACGGCCGAGAGCGACGCTGGACAGTCACGATCGGAATCGCCGCCCCTGGGTCTCGCGTCATTCCCACTGCGCCAGCGCACTGATCCGAGAGTCAGGCGTCACGGCCGAGGCCCCAAAGGCGTCCCCACAGGAAAATGCGCTGTTCATCGAACACCGCTTCGTCATCGGGTCCGATCGCGTAGTCCCCGATGCTCTCCGCAATCGAAAGCACTCCATCGCGCAGCTCAGCCAGTTTCCTCAAGCCAACCAGCAGTTGGACCACACGCTCATCAGCGGATAACTCCCACGTCCCAGGCTCAATGTCCGGACGATACCGCAGCAACCACTCCGCGCGCGAACTCCAGTCCCGAAACTCCGCGTGAAAGTTCGGCATCGCCTGAACCCGCCGATCGGGCTTCGTCAGTACGATCGTCTGGCTGCACGAATACCGGGCAGCGATGAAGCGGTCGAGCAATGCCAGTAGCGACCGGCACCCTCCCTCATCAGCCGTCAGGTTCCACCCAGGATCCTTTGCCCGCGCGCGAAAGCGCCAAAGGTACACTCGACCCTCCTGATTCCACCGAATCCTCTCGGCCACGGTCAGCACTCCCGACAGGCGCCTCTCGCTTCGCGTCAGCATACTTGATCCACCGCGCGCCGCAGCAGATCGTCGGGTCATCGTCCGTGCGTCGCAGCACCCGCGCTCGGATCGTTTCCGATCGAAGGGCGCGTGCCTACCGGGCGAAGACGTACGAGCCGACGATCGCACAGTTCGAGAAAGGCACGGATGACACGATGCAGGGAAACCCGGCGTCGGTACGACCGCAGCCGTCCCCTACCATCCCCCGTGCCCGACTCTCCCGCACCCCCACCCCCCGACCGCAGCGCCGAGCCTCGCGACGAGCGTCTCGCGCGGCTGCTTGCCAAGGCTCGCGGGCTGCCGGCGGTGCCGGGCGTGTACCTGATGAAGGACCACCGCGGCGTGGTGCTCTACGTCGGCAAGGCTGCGCGGCTGCCGGCCCGCGTGTCTTCATACTTCCTCCCCTCCGCCGACCTCGGCCCCAAGAAGCATCTCATGCTCGACGCCGTGCACGACTTCGACACGCTCGAGTGCGAGACCGAGTGGGAGGCCCTGCTCGCCGAGAACCGGCTCATCAAGGACATCCGGCCGCGCTACAACGCGATGCTGACCGACGGGAAGTCGTTTCCCTACCTCGTCGTCACCCAGCGAGAGGATTTCCCGCGCGTCTACGTCACCCGCAACCCCTCCGGCGTTCGCGACGACGGCGCGGAGGATCCGCTGGTGCGTGGGGCGAAGGTGCTCGGGCCGTTCGTCAGCCCCGGCTCGCTGCGCGAAGCGGTGCAGATGCTGCAGCGGATCTTTCGTTTCCGGACGTGCACGCTGGACATCGTTGACGGCGACCCTCGGAACCGTCACTTCCGCCCGTGTCTGCTCTACGCGATCGGCCAGTGCTCCGGCCCGTGCGCAGACCGCATCTCGCGCGACGCATACCGTGGGGACGTTGACCGGTTCGTGCGCTTTCTTGAGTCGAAACGGAGCGTGATGCTTCGGGAGTTGTCGGCTGAGATGCAGGCCGCGGCGTCGTCGCTGGACTTCGAGAAGGCCGCGGTGTTGCGCGACCAGATCGACGCCCTGCGTCGGCTCGACGAGCGTTCGACGCGGAAGGCGGGGTGGCAGCCCGAGACCGAGATCGGGTATCTCGACCCCAGGAAGGCGACGCGGAGCCTGCGGCGTGCGTTGGGGCTGGAGCAGCCCGTGCGGTGCATCGAGGGGATCGACATCGCGCACCTGCAAGGCGGCGAGACGGTGGGTTCGAAGGTATGTTTCGTGGATGGGAGGCCGTTCCGCAACGAGTACCGGCGGTACCGCATCCGCTCCGTCGAGGGGGGCAACGACGACTACGCGAGCATCCGCGAGGTCGTCAGCCGCCGCTACCGCGAGGCCGGCGAAGGGCACGAGTTGTATCCCGACGTCATCCTCATCGACGGCGGGCTGGGCCAGTTACACGCCGCGCTCGAAGCGTTCGAGGGGCTGAACGTGCGCCCGCCGATGGTCGTCAGCCTCGCCAAGAAGGAAGAACTGCTGCACGTGCAGGCGAGGAGCGAGCCGATCTGTCTGGGGCGCGACAATCCCGGGCTTCGGCTGTGCCAGGCGGTGCGCGACGAGGCCCACCGTTTCGCCCAGGTCTACCACCACGTGCTGCGACGCAAGCGTACGCTGGACGAGGAGTGAGGCGGCGGATCGTGGAACGGCGAGGGCGCCCATCGGCTGAAAGGAGAACACGAGATGTACGCGGAGTTGACGCTGCCGGAGTTTGAGCGGGAGATGGCGGTGACGCGGAAGGTGCTGGAGCGCGTGCCGGAGGATCGGCTGGACTGGAAGCCGTGCGAGAAGTCGAACACGATCGGGTGGAACGCGAACCACCTGGCGGAGATTCCGGGGTGGGCGGCGAACATCCTGACGGAGCCGTTCTTCGACATGAACCCGACGGGCAGCGACCCGTACCGGACGCCGGAGTTGCGGACGCGGGGGGAGTTGCTGGCGTTGTTTGATGCGAACGTGGCCGCGGCGGTGCGTGCGCTCAAGGGGTTCAAGGATTTGTCGGTGGGCGAGACGTGGCAGTTCAAGGAGACGGGGAAGACGCTGTTCGAGATGCCGCGTGCGGCGGCGTTCCGAATGTGGGTCGTGAGCCACACGATCCACCACCGGGCGATCCTGACGGCGTACTACCGGATGGTGGGCGTGGCGGTGCCGGCGGTGTACGGGCCTTCGGGGGATGAGGGGATGTGAGGGGGGAGGGGAGGGAGCGGCGGGGGTTGGTGATGCCGCCTGCCGTTCAGCCGCAGCCGTTTTCTGGGGTGCGAAGGGTCACTCTGTCGATCCAGTCGCGACGGAGCCGCCCGATGCCCCAGTCTGTACAATCGCGACCACGCCCCAAGCACCGCCCTCTCAAGGGCGGTCGCGCCTCAAAGAGAGAGCCCAAACGGATGGCAGCCGCTGCATCGACCACCACGTTCAAGGCCCCGTCGATCCAAGAGTCCGGCGAGGGGGTTCCCGACGGGAAGATTGTGGATTTCTTGACGGGGCAGTTCTTCAAGGACAGCCCAGAGGAGTATGTCCGCCAGAACATCGAGAAGGCGCTCGTTCGCCAGTACCACTACGACCCCAAGGATGCTGCTCCCGAGTTCCCCATCAAGGTGGGCGCCTCTCGCAAGCGTGTTGACATCGTCGTCTTTAAGCCCGGTACCGAGCACCGCCAAGAGAACGCTTGCCTCCTCGTTGAGACGAAGAGCGCCGACACAAAGCCCAACAACTCCAAAGAGGGGATCGACCAGCTTCACTCGTACATGGCCGCGTGCGTCAACTGCGAATACGGGCTCTGGACAAATGGAGATGACCGCTTCTGCTTCGCCAAGCGGAAGACCAAGAACGAGTTCGTCTTCGAGCAGATTCTCGACATCCCTGCCGTAGGTGAGTCGGAAACCGAGGCCCAGCGTCCCAATCGCCGAGACCTGATGCCAGCGACGGGCGACAACCTCCTCTTCGCCTTCCGTCGCTGCCACAACTACATCGCTGCCAATCAGGGCCTTCAAAAACCCGATGCGTTCTGGGAGTTGCTCAAACTCATCTTCTGCAAGATCGAGGACGAGCGGACGCAGGAGCTCAACTTTTTTGTCACGCCGAGCGAGTTGAACGACTCGACGGCAGCGGGCTCAGCCAAGACCCGCATCCAAGAGTTGTTCAACACAACGGTGCTCAGGAAGTATCCGACTATCTTTGGCGAGAATGACCGTACTATTCAGCTACAAGCGAATGTGGTCGCCTTCGTGGTCAGTCAGTTGCAACGGTACTCGCTGCTCCGCTCGCCTGTGGATGTGAAGGGCGTTGCCTATGAGGAGATCGTCGGCTCCAACCTGCGTGGAGATCGAGGCGAGTTCTTCACCCCGCGCAATGCTTGTCGCATGGCGGTTAGGATGATGGACCCCACGCCCGATGAGCGCCTACTTGACCCAGCGTGTGGAACAGGCGGTTTCCTGATCATGGCGATGAACCACGTCCTCGACAAGATCGAGGCGCTCCATCGTGAGCGACGAGATAATCCACTCAACCCGACGCAGGCCGAGCTTGACGAGTTCTACCGTGCGAGGGCAGAGTACCTTTCACAGCGCGTCTTTGGGTTGGATCTTAACCCTGCGCTGAGTCGGGCGGCAAAGATGAATATGGTGATGAACAACGACGGAGCGGGCGGGCTTTGGCAGGCCAACAGCCTCGCCAACCCGCACACCTGGGATCGCAAGGCGGCGAAGACGATCCCTCTCGGCTCCATCGACGTGCTCTTCACCAACCCGCCCTTTGGTGCGAACATCTTGATCGATGATGAGCACATCCTGCGGCAGTACGACCTCGCTGCGGTCTGGGACGAGGAGACATCGGGCAAGTGGATGACGCGGATGGACAAGCAGGGTAAGCCCATCCTTCAGAAATCGCAGCCACCGGAGATCCTCTTCATTGAGCGCTCCTTGCAGTTTCTCCGAGAGGGGACGGGGCGAATGGCGATTGTCATCCCAAACGGCATCTTAAACAACCCTGCGCTCGGTTACGTTCGGCATTGGCTGCTACACAACGCCCAGATTCTCGCTGTCGTGGACATGGCGAGAGAGCTCTTCCAGCCTAAGAACGACACGCAGACATCGATGCTCCTTCTACGCAAGTTCTCTGCACAGGAAAAGACGGACGCCTCTCGGAAGCGTATCGACTATCCTGTCTTCATGGCGATTGCCGAGAAGATCGGGCACGACAAGAGGCGCAGTGCCATCTACCGCAGGCTGCCGAACGGCGAGGACGTGCTCGTCGAGCGCCCCGACACAATCATCCATCTCGATCCCCAAAGCGGCGAGCAGCGCGTTGAGCAACGGCTGGTAAAGGAGCGAGTTCTTGACGACGAACTGCCACAAATCGCCGACGCATTCCGCAAATGGCTGGAGGATCAGGAATGAGAGTCCTGAGTGTATCCAGCAACGTTCTGAGTTCGACAGGGCGGCTTGACGCCAAGTTCCACCTCTCGGAAGGGAGCGCCGTTGCGGCACGAATGCACTGTGCCCGCAAGACACTAGAGTTTCGCCAACTCGGCGGGGAGGACGGTATCGGTCGCGCCTGGTATCCAACCCGCTTCAAGCGGATCTATGCAGTCCTCGATGAAGACTTCGTCCCATACCTGCGTCCTTATGACGTGTTCTCGTATCTCCCGCGCGCTGCAGACCGTCTCTCTGCAACCAGGAGCCATCGCTTAACTGATTACCGAATTTCTAAAGACACCATCCTCATGACGTGCTCAGGGCGCAACCTTGGCCCCGCAGTAATAACCGACGCCTACTTGGCCCAGTTTGTGCTTAGCCACGATATGATCCGCTTGAAGATCGAGGACGAGACATTACGACTTTATGTTTTAGGGTATCTGGCAACCACCACGGCCCAACATCTTCTCCGCCGAGATAAAGGTGGATCAGTTATCGACCATATCACCCCGAACCATGTCAGTGCTCAGAAGATTCCATTGCTGCCTGAAGAGGAGATGGTTCAGATTGCGTCGTTAATGAAGCAGAGTGTGCATTTGCGCGAAGCATCTCGCGTCGGGCTCAGCGCTCTCCAGGCGGATTACGAAAACTCCATCCCTGCAATAGAGCGGCGACGCAAGCGCCTCTGTCAGGGCTGGACTGTACGCTCTCGCGATATAAGGAGTCGGATGGACGCGGCGCCCTATGACCCAGTTGTTGTCAAGACTCGGAAGAATCTCCTAAAGAGCGGAGGGCACCGCGTAGATGCGCTAGCCGAAGTTCAGAAGCCAGGAGGCAGGTACAGGACACTCTACGTTACACCGGAACATGGCCTCCCGTTGCTGTCTGGCGCGCAGGTGCTCCAGTTCCGACCGATCAACCTGTCATTCATGCCCGAGAAGGCTCTGAGGAACGTAGACAGATACCGCCTCCGGGCGGGTTGGATTGCCTATCAAGCGGACGGGAGAGCTGAGGAGTCGCTTGGGGAGCCAGTCATCATCACTAGGGATCGTGATGGCTGGCTCGCTAGCGGTCACATCGGTCGCGTGATCGCTAAAGACGGCGTCGAGCCTGGACACCTGTGGATGGCCCTACGCACGGCGCAGGCACAGATTCAGATCAAGGCTGCTGCCTCCGGTTCTGTAGTGGATTCGACGTTTCCGGCCGACATCGAGGAGGTTGTATTGCCTCCACTTCCGACCATTGACGTGCGAGCGGTCATGAAGCTCTGGGACAACTTCGTGCGAGCGCAGGAGCTAGAGGCCCAAGCAGTGGCGCTCATAGAGGCGTCCCTTGATACAGTGGGTCGCTAGTTCCTGGTGCGGATACTGCAAAGCCAAAGGGCTCTCTTGGTGGGGCGCATGTAGTCGCTCAGAGCCCGCTTGCTTGCGCAAAGGGCTTTCCCGGGTCACTCGCCGGGGATGTAGGTGATCGCGCCTTCGAGGGGGCTGGAGGCGGTGGCGTAGCGTTTTTTGGGGATGCGGCCTGCGAGGTAGGACTGGCGGCCGGCTTCGGTGGCTTTGCGCATGGCGTGGGCCATGGTGACGGGGTCTTTGGCGTGGGCGATGGCGGTGTTGAGGAGGACGCCGTCCGCGCCGAGTTCCATGGCGATGGCGGTGTCGCTGGCCGCGCCGACGCCGGCGTCGACGATGACGGGGTAGTCGGGGTCGCCGTGCTTGAGGAGTTCGAGGCAGAGGACGATGTTGCTGGGGTTGAGGACGCCCTGGCCGGAGCCGATGGGCGAGCCTGCGGGCATGACGCTGGCCGCGCCGGCGGACTTGATGCGTTCGGCGGAGATGGGGTCGTCGCTGGTGTAGCAGAGGACGTTGAAGCCGTCGGCGACGAGTTCGCGTGTGGCTTCGAGGGTGCCGACGGGGTCGGGGAGGAGGGTCTTGCGGTCGCCGAGGACTTCGAGTTTGACCCAGCCCGCGCCGGGGTTGCCGAGTTGCCCGAGGAGTTCGCGGCCGAGGCGGGCGACGCGGACGGCGTCCTCGGCGGTGAAGCAGCCCGCGGTGTTGGGGAGGATGAGGTAGCGGTCGAGGTCGATGAAGTCGAGGAGGGACTGGCCGCGTTCGTTGTAGAGGCGCTCGCGGCGGACGGCGACGGTGACGACCTCGCAGCCGGAGGCGTCGAGCGCCGCCTGCATGGTGGGGAAGTCGGGGTACTTGCCGGTGCCGACGAAGAGGCGCGAGCGAACGGTGCGGCCGGCGATGGTGACGGGGTGGAGGCCGGGTTCGGGGTTGGACGGGGGAGGGGGGGGCACGACCGTCGGCTCAGAGCAGCCGACGGTCGTGGCACGGGGGGTGTCACGGTCGGTGGCACGGGTGGTGGTTGGGTGGTTGGTCATGTTGGGGACTCGGGTTCAGCCGCCGCCGACGAGTGTGACGAGTTCGACTTCGTCGCCCTCGGTGAGGCGTCGTGAGGCGTGCTCGGCTTTGGGGACGAGTGTGCGGTTGACTTCGGCGGCGGCGGGGCGGTCGGCGAGGCCGAGGTCGCGGAGGAGGTCGGCGAGGGTCGAGTTGTCGGGGGCCTCGTGGGGTTGGCCGTTGAGGCGGATGCGCATGTGGAAGGGTAGTCGGCAGTGCCACTGGGGGACGGGCGGGCGGTAGAGTTGCTCGGGCTGTTCGTGCCCCCGGAGGACAGTCATGGCGGAGCAGCGTGGCGCAGGGGTGAGCGGCACCGACCTCGGCTCAAAGCAGCCGAGGTCGGTGGCACGGGCGTTGGCCGCGTGGGGCGCGGCGGCGGTGGTTGTATTTGTGGTGGGGCTGGTGGGGGCGTGGTGGTTCACGAGGGAGCCGCCGCCGAGGTTCTATGACCAGTCGTCGCCGGAGGCGGTGATCCGTTCTGCGAAGGCGATGGTTGAGAACGGCGACGCGCGGCGGCTGTCGGAGTTGCTGTACGCGGACGGGGAGGGGATGCGGCGTGTGTATGCGCGCGTGGGGTTGATGCTGGAGCACCTGTACGAGTTGGGGGTGGCGGTGCAGGCGCGGTATCCGTCGGAGGTGGAGGCGCTGGCGAAGCAGGCGCGCGAGGCGGCGGAGGAGGGGCGTGGGGCGTCGCTGCTGGACGGGTTCTCGATGAGGATGGGTGGGCCGCCGCCGCGTGGCGCTGATCGTCGTGCGCGCGAAGAGCAGATGAGTGGGGCGATCAAGCGTGTGTTCGCCGACCCGTTCGGTTGGCTCGCGGAGTCGGAGGCTCGTCTGGGCGTGGTGATGATCCACGACGAGATGTCCGCGTTGACGTGGGACGGGACGGCGATCCTGCCACCTGTTGGCGTTGTGGTGCAGCAGGACTGGGACGGGAAGTGGTACGTGGTGCCGCCGCTGAACCTTCCGATGCTGTCGCGGTATCTGCCGCGGACGGCGGAGGAGTATTCGATCTGGGAGAGCATCGTGCAGGTGTTCAACAACGTGATCGTGGACCTGACGAAGGAGGTGGAGGCGGGAAAGCACGCTTCGCTGGAGGACCTGTCGCGTTCAGCGGGTGAGAAGGCGTTCTTCCCGGCGGCGATGGCTCTGGTGGCGTATGAGCGTGCGATGGCGGCTCGAGGGCGGTCGGGCGGGGGGTAATGGGATTAGCCGCCGAGGCGCGAGGTGTTTCCGCGTGAGGCACCGAGTCCGCCGACGCCGACCGCGCCGCTGAGTCCTCTGGGGCTGAGGATGACGCCGACGCCGGTCTCGTCGGTGATTTTGTTGTAGGTGACGGCGACGCCGAGGGTGACATTCGGGAAGTCGCGAGTGAGGGTGGCGGAGAATCGCTCGAAGTCGCCTGCGTTGGTGTCGTAGTTTCCCGAGAATCCCGCCTTGTACTTGGAGGTGAGGGTGTATGTGGCTCCGAAGGTGACGATGGTGGAGTCCATGGCGTTGACGTAGTTTGTGGAGGCGAAGGTGCGGAAGTCCGGTGTGTGGTCGATGACGATGCCTGTGGAGGAATAGGCGGGCTGGTTGATGTCGAAGTCGTAGACGATGCGTCCGACGATGCCGACGGCGTCCGTAGCCTGCCAGAGAGCCTCGGCGTTCACGAACTCTCCCGGGTTGGAGAGTTCGGGGCGGTCCTCGAACCACCGCCCGATGGGGGACTCGGGGTCGGTGTCGTCGGAGGACCAGACGTACTCTGTGCGAAGGGTGAGGACGTCGACGGTGCGCCATCGTCCTGGCCCGCCGCGTTTGGTCTGCCATGTCTGGTCGATGCCTGCGCGGATCATGGTGCCTTCGGCGATGGACTCGACGGAGTCGTCGTAGACGGGGAGGTTGACGCGGTCGAGGTTCGTGAAACCGTGCCAGATGGTGACGCCCGGCTCGACGACGTGCCTTACGCGGTGGAGGTCGAAGACGCGGCTGTCGGTGAGGTCATCGAGGCGGTGGATGGTGGTGGAGATCCTGACGCCAGCGCCACCCCAGAGGCGTGCGTTGTCGGATTCTTCGGGAGCGAATCCGCTGAAGTCGGTGTCCCATGCTGTGCCGCGCGCGACGACGAAGGGGTTGACGTTGATGGGTCCGGCGGCGAGTTGCATGGAGAACTCGTTTCGTGTGTCGGCGCGGACGATGGGGGATTCGTGGAGGCCTTCGGCGCGGAGTCGGTCGGCGATGGAGTCGACGGGATCGATGCCGAAGGCTGCTTCTGAGAGCCTGCGTGTGCGATAGCCGGTCTCGCGTGCTTCGGGGTCGTGGAAGTTGAGGGCGAGTTGGCCGAGGCGATGCTCGCCGTGGTAGGTGAAGAGACCCGGGAACGCATCGGGGGAGAGGTCGAGGCCGACGATGGAATAGACGGCTTCGGGGAGCTTGTCGACGCTGTACCCCTGGCTGGAGAGGAGGTAGTCGTTTGTGATGAAGTCGGTGAGGTCGGTCTTTGCTTCGAGTTGGAGGAGCGTGTGGTCGTCTCGGCGGGCGAGGTGGCCTCGAGTGGTGATCTCCCTGCGTGTTTCCGAGATTCCCTGGAAGAGGGCTGCAGCGAGGCGTGGGTCTGAGATGTAGGACCCTTCGAGGGTGAGTGTCCAGAGGTCGTTGACGCGCCACTGGTGGTCAGCGAGGACGATGCCGCGTGTCCCACCGTCGCGTTCGAGCCTTGGTCCCGGCTTGGTGACGTCGGTGCCGGAGTCGTCGAAGAGCATGTACGCGAAGAGGTTGCTGCGAGAGTCGGCGCGGTTCCATGCGGCCTCGGTGCCGATGGCGAAGCCGCGTTCGTTGTAGTAGTCGAAGAGGAGATCTGTGCGGAGTCCGTCGGGTGGCCTCAGGCCCAGGAGGCTCCACGCGTCCCAGGTCGATTTCCAGGCGGGTCCGGTGCGTGAGGAGGACTCGAAGGCGGCGCTTCGGAGCGGTATGGCGTTGGGATCGCCGACGAAGCGTGGCCAATAGAGGAAGGGGATGCCCCCGCCTCGGAGAGTGAGATCGCGAGCGTCGACGAGATTGCCGGAGGTGCCGTCCTTGCGTCCGTAGCGTGTGACGGAGACGGACCCTGCGCCGATGGAGAAGTGAGGTCGCGCGAAGCGGGTGTTGGCGAGGGTAGCACGCTCTGCAACGAACTGGCGGTCGCCTTCCTGTCGTATCGCGGCGGCACGGACGTAGAGGGGTATTTGTCGGCGTGCGTCGTATGACCAGAGGACAGCGTCCGCGATGAGGCCGCGATCCTGCTGGAGGTCGTAGTAGATGCGTGGTCCTCGGAGGGTGTACTTCCCGTCGGAGGCGGTGGCATCGCCTTCGAGGTAGAGGCCGAGGACGTCATCCGCAGAGAGGCGCGTGAGGTCGGCCGCGCTTCCGGGTGAGAGGAAGATGACGGCGCGTTCGGCGGTGAGTTGCATGGAGCGTTGTGAGCGCGGTTGCCAGTATTGGATGCGTACGCCGCCGGTGAGCAAGATGGCGCGTTCGTCGTCTCCGGGGACGAGGACGATCTGTCCCGCGGAGAAGGTGAACACGCCGTCGGAGGGGAAGATGCGTGCTGGGGGTGGAGCAGGCTCGACGACGCGGCCGCCAGCAGGAGTCTGTGTGGTTCCGGTGTCTTCATCGGTCGGCGGGGCAGTCTCGGTTTGCGGTGGTGTGTCGCGTGGCTGCTGGTCGCGCAGCGCTTCGACGGTCGGTGGTGGAGGGGGTGGAGGGGGTGGAGGCACGCGCGGCGGCGGTGGAACGACGCGTGCGGGTTCGTCGCGCACCGGAGGGCGTTCGACGAGGGGTCGGTCCTGTCGCCAGCGGCGTTCGACTCGTGCCGGCGGCGCCGGCGGGAAGACGATGGCGTGCAGGTGGTCGGCGAGTTCGGTCTCGGCCTCGTCGATGAACGGATCTGCGGGCCTGCCTTCCTGGGCGAGGTCCACGTGCAAACGCACGGGTTCCTCTGTCGCCACGACTCCCTGGACGGAGAGCCTGTCTGCGCTCACCGTGACGGCGGCGTCGGCCGCGCCACCGCCGACCTGATCGAAATAGACGAAGACCTGATGCACGGTTGAGCCTGTTGGTGCGTCGTCTGCCTCGTTTGGTTCGAGCCTGCGCATCCAGACGACGGCGCGGCGTGCGTTGAACCGGTGGAGGCCGAGGGTGACGACGACGTCGCCTTCGAGGATCATGCGTCGGACGGGCGGGGTGACGGATCCGTCGGGCCGGCGCTCGGCGGGATCTCCCCAGACGTGCGCCCTGCGTGCTGCGAACTCGACGCGTCCGCGGACGGCGGCAGCGGGGAGCCTCATGGCCGCAAAGTCGCTTGCGGTGATGTGCTCTGGCTGGTGGGCTGGCGCGCCGGCTGGGGCGTTTGCTGCCGGCAGGGTGAGGGCGATGGCACTTCCGGCGATCGGGAGAGCCAGCCAGCGGCGCGCGGGATGTCGAGACCGCCGGGGCATACAGCCGCTCGTGGGGTGTTCTCGGGTCGGGCCACCGCGGCCTGGACCCGGAGCGAGCGGATGCTAACCGGGGTCGAGGGTGATCACAAGTGAGGCATCCGGTGCGTGCCGCAGGCTGGTCGTGCGGAGCGGCTGGAGGGTGAGGTCGTGGAGTGGAGAACCCGGCGGGTGCGTGTCGCGGCGTGTCGCGGTGGACTCTCGGCGTTGGATTCAGACCGCGGACTCTGTGACCCTCAGGACTTCGGCGACGGTGGTGAGGCCTGCGGCGACTTTGGTCATGCCGTCGTCGCGGAGGGAGACCATGCCTCGTTCGAGGCACATGCGTCTGAACTCGGAGACGTTTGGGTTTCGCGCGATGACGTCGCGGAGCTGGTCGTCGACGACAAGGAGTTCGTAGACGCCGACGCGGCCGGAGTATCCGGTGTTTCGGCAGCGGTCGCAACCGGGTGCGGTCCAGATCGCATCGGCGTTCATGCCGATCATGGTGAGGTACTCGGCCATCTCGCCGTCAGGGGGTTCCTGCGTCTTGCAGAGGGTGCAGAGTCTTCGGACGAGTCGCTGTGCGAGGACGGCGTTGACGGCTGCGCCGACGAGGAACGGCTCGATGCCGATGTTGACGAGCCTGGTGATGGAGCTTGGTGCGTCGTTGGTGTGGAGCGTGGAGAGGACGAGGTGACCCGTGAGGGCGGCCTGGACGGCGACGTGGGCGGTTTCCTGGTCTCGGATCTCGCCGACCATGATGACGTCAGGGTCCTGGCGGAGGAGTGCGCGGAGCGCGCGGGCGAAGGACATGCCGATGCGGTCGTGTGTTTGTGTCTGGGTGATGCCGTCGAGGTGGTATTCGATGGGGTCTTCAACGGTGGAGATATTGAGTTTGTTTTTGTCGAGTTGGCGGAGCGAGGAGTAGAGGGTTGTCGTTTTGCCTGAGCCCGTCGGTCCGGTGACGAGCACGATGCCGTGCGGAGCGTTGACCTGTCGCTTCCAGAGTTCGAGGGTGTTCTGGGCGAATCCGAGGTCTTCGAGTTGGACGTTGATGGAGCGGGTGTCGAGGAGACGCATGACGGTCTTCTCGCCCGCGGGGGTGGGGATGGTGGACATTCGGAGGTCGAGTTTGCGTCCCTGTACGGTGCATCGGATGCGTCCGTCCTGCGGGAGCCTGCGCTCGGAGATGTCGAGGTTGGCCATGATCTTGAGTCTGCTGGTGATGGCGGCGGCCATGGAGACCGGGGGGTTCATCATTTCGAAGAGGACGCCGTCGATGCGGAAGCGGACCTTGAGTTTTTTCTCTGAAGGTTCGACGTGGATGTCGCTCGCGCCCTCTTTTACGGCGGTCTGGATGATGTAGTTGACGTATCGGATGACCGGGCTTTCGCCTGCCTGCTGTTCGAGATCGACCTCGTTGGCCTGCTTTGCGGCGTCGACCTCGACGTCCGCCTCGTCGACGTCTTCGAGGATGGCGGAGAGGTCTGGCTCGGGCTGGTCGGATTGTCCGATGATTTCGAGCGCGGCGCGGACTTCGAACGCGGTGACGATGACGAGTTTGACGGCGTGTACGCCGAGTCGTGAGCGGATTTCGTCGAGGAGAAAGACGTCGTCCGGTCGCGTGGCGCCGATGACGACGCGAGTTCCGTCGGTGCGGAGTGGCACGACGAGGTGCTGCTTGCAGAACTCGCCGCCGAGGCGTTGGAGGAGGCGGCCGTCGAACCCGCCGTCGAGCCCGCGGTTGAGGTCGATGCGTTCGAACGGGACGCCGGCGAGTTCTGCGATGGCGTGCTGGACCTCGGCCTCGTCTGCGCCCTGCTCGATGAGGACGTCCGCGAGGCGTCGTCCCGGGGATTGTCGGATGACCTGCTCGGCGGAGGTCAGTCGTTCCCGTTTGACGACGCCGCGTGCGATGAGGAGGTCGCCGAGGCCGCGAGATTCGTTGAGGTTTGGGTCGGATTCGGGCGTGTAGAGGTCGGTCATCGCGGCGTCGTCGGCGCGCGACGTCTGGGCATGGCGCGTCGGCTCCGGGGCGAGTTCGTTGAGCAGGTCGTCCGCGCTGCGTTTCGCCATCGTGTTCTGCTCGCGTGGGTGTTTCAGTTTCTGCGCGGGGTGTTGCGAGGCGACGTGCGTGGTTGGGAGGACGGTGTGCCGAACTCGAGAACGAACTCGGTGTCGTCGGCGGCGAGGACGACCCTCCGGCCCTCGATGAGCGTGACCTTGAACCCGCCTTCGAGCATGTCGCCGACGCGGACGAGTTTGCCGCTGATTCTGGCTATTGGCATGGCGCCGCCCATGATTCCCTGCAACTCGAAGCGTCCGAATGCGGTCTGCAGCTCGCGTTCGCGTCGTTCGCGTTCGAGGCGCTGTTCTTCGAGCAGCTTTGCCTGGCGTGCTGCTTCGGCGCGGGCGATGGCTTCGGGGTCGTCGGCGATGGCCGGAACGCCCGCGTCGGTTCGCAGTCGGAAGGGGTCTTTGTCGATCACTTCGGCGGGAACCTGGACGGCGCGCTTGCTTCGTTCGAGGTCGGCGAGGAGGCGGGGGGAGACTTCTGCGCCGGCGGTCGAGCCGGGCTTGAAGTCGAGGACGAGTCCCGCGAGGGCTGCGCCTGGCCCCATGCCGATGGCTCGCATGGCAAAGATACCGGCGGCTGCGCCGACGAGGACGAGCGCAGCGACGACGACTCGGCGTGGTCCCCGCTTCGGCGTTGCGTCGAAGGGGTCATCCTCACCCGTGGCGCCTTCGGTGAGGAGCGAGACGCCGAGCGGCATGAGCGGCGCATCGTCCTGCGTAGGGTCGAGAGTTTCGTGCTCGGCTTCGCGCTGGCTCACTTGCGCTCCTCCTGGAAGAAGATGCTGAGCGTGAAGGAGATGGTGACTTTGCCGTCGTCGCGGGTGGAGCGTCGGAGGTGAAAGTCGGAGATTCGTGTGATTCGTGGCAGGCGTTCGAGCCGCTGCAGGAACTCGTAGTAGCCGCGGAAGTCGCCGCCGGTCTGGACTTCGATCGGCTGCTCCCAGTAGGTTGCGGCCTCGATGGGCTTGCCGGACTTGAGCGCAGGAACGTCGAGTCCCGACTCGACGGCGAGGTCTGAGATCTGTCGGACGATGTGGTCGAGTTCCTTGTTGGTGGGGAGCCGTGCCTCGATTTCCTCGATCGACGACGCGATCTGTGCGTTGGCGCGTTCGAGGTCGGAGTTGCGAGAGGTTTCCTGCTCGAGCTTGCGGAGGGTTTCTCGTTTGAGGCCGATCTCCTGGACGGCGGCGGCGATCTCTGCGTTCTGGGGTCGGAAGACGAAGAACCAGGCCGCGAGAGGGATGGCGAGCACAAGGGCGAGCAGGGCGAACTCACGGATTCCGAATCGCATCGGTCACTCTCCCTCCGTTGCGGCGGCGCGTGGCGTGCGGAGCGGTGCGGCGAGGGCTTCGAGTTCGACTTCCCTCGCGTTGCCTACCTGGCGCGGGTCTGCGTCGTCGCGGAGTCTCGCCACGATCTCGAAGCGTCTGAGGTCGAGCGTGTCGAGGGTGGTCTGGGCGATGTAGAGGAGTTCGACGTTGCTGAGGAGCGGCGACTGCTGGAGAAGGCGCAGGTAGTCGGCGACCTGGTTGTTGTCGGAGGCGACGCCGACGATGGTGAGCGAGTACTCGAACCTCGGCGGCTCGACTTTCGGCGGTTCGGTCGGCTTGGTTGGGGCTGCGACGCCGGGCCTGCTGAGGGACCGGGAGGCGGCGGGCTTCGCCTTTGGGTCCGGAGCGGCGAGGGTGGCCCTGATGCGTTTCGACTGCAGCTTGACCTCGATGAGGGTGACGCCGCGCGGGAGTGCGGTCACCAGTTCGGCGAGGAGGACGGAGCGTGGGACGGGTTCGAGGAGCGCGGTGGTGATCCTTGCCTTGTCGAGCATCTGTGACCGCTGTGCTTCGAGGCTCTTGAGCTGTTCGAGCTTGACCGTTGCCTGTTCGTATTGTGCGTTGATGGACCGCTGGTCGGACCTGACGGAGGACCAACGCTGGTTTGTGACGAGGAATGCGCCGACAACGGCGAGCATCACGGTGAAGAAGAGGGCGAGAGTGAGCGCGTAGAAGCGGGTCTCGGTCTTGCGTTCGACGTAGTCCGCAGGGAGGAAGCCCTGTGATCCGGCGTCGGGTCGCTTGAAATCGTCCATCGTGGTCTCCCTCACAGGTCCGTGGGGCTGAGGCACAGCCCGAGCGCGACCGCCCATCCCGGCTGGGGCTGGTCGAGGTCGACGCCGACGACACGTTCCTCTCCCGTGCGTGCGAGTCGTGCGAGCGGGTCGGCCACTTGGGCGGGCACTCGGAGGGCGCGGGCGATGTGCTGGCACAGCCCTCGGTGTCGAGCCTCGCCTCCGACAAAGACGGCGTTGTCGATGCGTTTTCCGAAGAGGGACTCGTGGTATCGGAGGCAGAGCCCGACTTCGTCGGTGAGGATTTCGACCTGCTCGGCCAGGGACACGCCGCGCGGGGCGGCAGGCGCGTCGGGCTGATCGTCGAGACTTGGTGTGAGGCCCGGGGCGATCGCGCGCTCGCGTCGGTCTTCCTCGAGCGCGACGCCCCCTGTATGGGTGTGCGCGGCGACGGTGGCGTGTTCGAGCCTGGGACGGACGGCTGGAGAGACGAGGTCGTTCATGGAGAGCCGGGCGGCCCTTGCGTGGTCGAGTTGGCAGCCCATCTGTTCGGCGACGGACCTGTCCAGGAGGAGGCCGCCGGCGTTGATGACGCGAGTGAAGACGAGTTCGCGTCCGTGTGCGATGACTGCGCGGGTGCCGCCGCATCCGACGTCGAGGTAGAGGGTCGCGCGGGATTTGTCTTCGGCGCGTCGGGTGACGTAGTCGAATGCCCTGAGGAGAGCGATGAACTCGGCGTGCATGCCGACGGGTTCGAGCTTGGCGCACTTGAGCGCGTGCATGAGACGGTTGACGACTTCGCGTCCGGTCGCGAGGCAGATGACCTCGGACTTGCCGCCGGCGACACGCTCGGCTCCAGGCACTTCGTAGCAGCGGTAGACGAGCCGTGAGGGGTCTCGGCCGAGTTGCTCGGCGAGCATGAGTTCGACCATGGAGGTCAGTGGGGCATCGTCGGTGCGTGCGAACTGGGCGTGCTTGCAGAAGGTGTGGGAGGAGGGGATCGCGCAGACGGCCCGCTTTGTGCGTACCCCGACGGAGCGGATCAGGGCGGGCAACTGCTCGGCCTGGAACTCGAGGCGCTTCCGGGGGTCGTCGAGGAGCTGCTCCGGCGTCGGGAGGCATGCGGCGGCGACGAGTTGCGGGGTGTCACCCGGCGCGATCTGGAGGATCTTCAGGGAAGCCGTGCCGAAGTCGACGGCGACCGGCGGCCCGGGCTGCTTGACCAGCCCAAGCGCCCCGACCTTGTTGCCCAGACCTCGAAACGCCATCGCCCGCTCACCTCCCGGCGCGCCCGAACCACAAGCCCTCGGTGCGCGCGGCACGCCGTCGAAGGCAGCATCGGCCCGTGAGGGGGAAGCCTTCACACCGCCTCAAAGCCTGCCCGGGGTTCCGAGGCGGCGAGATCGGTACAACCGTCGGCACCGGCACAACCGTCAGAGGTGGCTTGCTGATTGCGGGGTCTGGCTGTGTGAGGTCAAAGGCACCTTGCGGCAGCCTCGATGGCCCTGCAAGCGGTTGGTAAGTCCCAGTGTTGAGTGCCGCGGTTGCCGGTTGTGTTGCTGATGGCTCGGAGTTCGGCGAAAGGGATGCGGAGGCGGTGGGCGACGAGGGCGACGGCAGCGCCTTCCATGGCTTCGGCGGCTGCGCCGGTTCTGCGTGCGAGATCCGCGGCGAGGGCGTCGGTTCCGGAGCAGGTCGAGACGGTGGCGATGGGCGACAAGACGGAACCGAGTGCGCCGAGTGCGCTCAGGAGTGAGGGATCGGCTGGGAACTCCATCCCGGTGAGTTCGCTTGGTGGGAAGCCCAGTTGTGCCTGGGTAATGAACCCGCCCGGGGTGGCGATGCCGTCGTCTGCGAGGACGGAGGCGGTGGCGAGAACCAATCCCCCGATCGGGGGTGGTGAGGCACCAGGCAGTGAGCCGGCGACGCCGAGGTTGATGACCGCGGCGTGGCGGGCGTGGTCGAGGGTACTGGCGACTGCGCCGGCGGCGTTTGCCTTGCCGACGCCGGTGAGGACGAGGTCGAAGCGTTCGCCGATCGGCGTCAGCGTCCATGCGGGCGGCGCATCGCCGGCCTGACTCAGTCCCGCGAGTACGGCGTCGGCCTCTGCCCGCGCCGCGACGGCCAGCAGGGTTCTGCGCCCCGGTGCGATCTGGAGCAATCGGGTGCCCACGGCCCGATGGTACGAAGGGCGCGGAGCCGGACGTGCTCGGTCGGGGCCTAGGATTGGTCCGGAACTTTCGCTCGACTCGGCGGTAGGTCTTCATGAGGGTTCAACGCCCGTGCGGTTGCGGTTTGCGCACCACGAAGGAGCGGTCGGCATGGGAGTCCAGGAGCAGGGTTCCGCGGTTCGCCGGCGGGGCATGAGCATCGTCAAGATTCTGGTCGGGGGTTCCGCGCTGCTGTTGCTCGCGTTCGTCGCGGTCTGGGCCATGGCCCGGCCGGGCGGGGGCGAGGCGAGGACGGTCTCCGCGGCGGACGTGGCGCGTGCGCAGACGATGAGTTTCGAGATCATCACGACGGCGACGGGCGAGCTGGAAGCTCGGAACCAGATCGAGGTGCGTTCCGGGCTGGAAACGCAGACGACAATCATGGAGATCGTGCCAGAGGGGCGGCAGGTACGCAAGGGGGACCTGCTGGTGCGTCTGAACGCCGAGGCGCTGCTGAACCAGATCACGGAGGAAGAGGACCGAGTCGAGCGAGCGAAGGCGGACCTGATCGCGGCGGAGAACGCGCTGAAGATCCAGATCAACGAGAACGATTCGAGGACGCGGGCCGGGAAGTTGAAGATCGAGCTCGCGCAGCTCGCGCTCGATCAGTGGCGAGAGGGCGAGGTGATCCGCAAGAAGCAGCAGTTGACGCTGGACATAGCGCAGGCGCAGCGGCAGGTGAACCGGCTCCGGGACAAGTTCGAGAAGTCGGTGGAGTTGCTCTCGCGTGGGTTCATCAGCCAGGATGAGCGTGACCGCGACGAGATCGACAAGATTGATGCCGAGGCTCGGCTGGCGAACGCGAAACTGGACGAGGACGTATACCTGACGTACCAGTACCCGCGCGATCAGAAGACGCGTGAGTCGGACCTCGAGGAAGCGAAGGCCGAGTTGGAGCGCATCGAGGCGGTCAACGCGATCAACCTTGCCGCCAAGCAGGCGAATCTGGACAGCGCGATGCGTCAGTTCCGGAACCGTGAGGCGCGGCTGCTGCGGCTGCGGGAGCAGTTCGACGCGGCGACGGTGTACGCGCCGACGGACGGGCTGGTGGTGTACGCGACGAGTCTCGAGCGCAACCAGCGCATGTGGGGCGGCGGCGGCGAAGGCCCGCTCCAGATCGGCCGGCAGGTCCGTCCGAACGAACTCCTCATCATCCTCCCGGACACGACCCAGATGGTCGCCACGGTGCGCGTGCACGAGGCGCTGGCGGGACGCATCCGCCCCGGCCAGACGGCGCGGGTCAAGGTGAGCGCGGCCGGCGGCGAGACCTTCGTGGGGCGCGTCGAGTCCATCGGCGTGCTGGCGGAGACGGGCGGCTGGCGCGACCCGAACCGGCGCGAGTACTCGGTGCGCGTCGGGCTGGACGTCGACAACGCGGCCGGGGAACTGAAGCCCTCGATGCGGGCCGAGTCGGAACTCACGCTCGGCCGGGTCGAGAACGCCCTTGCCGTCCCGGTCCAGGCCGTCTTCAGCGACGGGCCGGTGCGGTTCGTGTATGTGCCGCGCGGCTCGCGGTACGAGCGCACGCCCGTTCGCGTCGGACGAGTCTCTGACACCCTCGCCGAGATTGCAGCGGGCTTGACCGAAGGGCAACAGGTGCTGCTTCGTGAGCCGTCGCCCGGCGAGGTCCTCGACCGCCCCTGGGACGCCGAGCGGTTGAAGTCGGTCGGGCTGGCGCTGGACGAATCGGGTCGTCCTGTCGCGCCCGCGATGCAGCCGGGCAACGGGCAGCCGATGCGGATGGCGATGCCTCCGGCGGGCGCTGGACCGTCACGCGGCCCCGACGGCGCGCCGCGTGCTGAGGGCGCGGCCACGACGGATGCGGCGGATGGCCGCCGGCCGCAGGGCGAGGTTCCGGAGGGGCGCCCGCGGCGTGCGCCGGGCACGGAGACGCCCGCCGCCCCCGCCGCGGAGACGAACCGCTCGCGCGGGTGAGCCGCGGGCGGGTATGCTCCGCGCCGCGTGAACGGGAACGGCTTCGCGACGCTCGATTGGATCGCGCTCGGCGGGTACTTCGCGCTGCTGCTCGCGAGCGGGGTGTGGTTCGCGCGGCGCGGGCAGCGCACGACCGAGGACTACTTCCTCGGCGGGCGGCGCATGCCCGCGTGGGCGGTCGCGGTTTCGATCGTGGCGACGAGCCTGTCGGCGGCGTCGTTCATCGGCGTGCCGGAGTCGGGGTATCGGTCGGACCTCACCTACCTGACGACCAATCTGGGTCTGGTGATCGCCGCGGTGATCATCGCGGTTTTTTTCATCCCCGCGTTCTACCGGCAGCGGGTGCAGACGGTGTACGAGTTGCTGGGGCGGCGGTTCGGCGAGCCGGCGCGGGTCGCGGCGAGCGCGGCGTACCTCGTCGGACGCGTTATGGCCAGCGGGGCGCGGGTGTACATCGGCGCGATCCCCGCGTCGCTCGTGCTCTTCGGCGACACGCAGGCGCACCACCTGCTCGGCGCGATCGGCGTCGTGTGCGCCGTGGGCATCGCCTACACGTTCGTCGGCGGCGTGGCGAGCGTGATCTGGACCGACGCCATTCAGATGATCGTCTTCATCGGCGCGTGCGCGCTTGCCGTCGTGCTCATCCGCGCCGACATTCCGGCTTCGAACGCCGAGATCGTCGCGGCGTGGAGCACGGGCGCGCCGGACGGCGGGTCGAAACTCCGGCTTTTCGACCTCTCGGCCGACCTCTCGAAGCAGTTCACGCTGCTCGCGTCGCTGATCGGCTTCACGCTGCTCGGGCTGGCTTCGTACGGCGCGGACCAGGACCTCGTGCAGCGGATGCTGACCTGCAAGGACGCGAAGCGCGGCTCGTGGTCGGTCATCTCCGGCATCCTGCTCGGCATCCCGTCGATTGCGCTCTTCCTGCTGGTGGGGCTGCTGCTGTGGGTGTACTACGCGCGGCCGGACCTCATGGGCGAGCACGCTCCCCCCGCCGCGCCGGACGACTCGCGGCAGGTGTTCCTGCGCTACATCATCGACCGGATGCCGGCGGGGGTGACGGGGGTGATGATGGCGGGGCTGTTCGCGGCCGCGCTGAGCAGCCTGAACTCGACCATCAACGCGATGAGCGGGACGTTCATCAACGACATGTACCGGCGCATGGTCCGTGGGCGCGAGGAGCGGCACTATCTGAGGGCCGGCCGCGTCGGGGTGGTCGTGACGGGGCTGGTGCTGTGCGCGTTCGCGTCGTTCTGCGTCTTCTGGCAGCGAGCGCACGACGAATCGGGCGGGGGCGGGCTGCTGGGCTTCGCGCTGAGCGTGATGGTCTTTGCCTATGCGGGGATGGCTGCGGTGTTCGTGGTTGCGCTGTTCACGCGGCGCGGGAGCAGCGCGAGCGTCATCGCTGCGCTTGGGACCGGGTTCGTGGTGGTCGCGCTGGTGCAGCCGAATGTGATGACGGTGTGGGCTGGGTGGACGCCTTGGGCGGGTTGGCTGGCGGGTGTGAAGCTCGCGTTCCCGTGGCAACTGACGGTGGGGTTTGCGGCCGCGCTGCTTGTGTGTCTTCTGGGTGCGCCGAAGAAGACCGCTCCCTGACGGTCGCGGCTCGTTGGGGGACGGAAGACCGCTCCCTGACGGTCGCGGCTCGTTGGGGGACGGAAGACCGCTCCCTGACGGTCGCGGCTCGTTGGGGGACGGTCGCGGCTCGTCGGGAGGTGGTCGCGTGTAGGCTGATGCCGTGACGCCGTGCCGTGCCATCGTCGGATGCATGACGGGCACCAGCCTGGACGGGCTGGACGCCGCGCTGGTGCGCGTCGAGGGTCGCGGGCTTGGCGTGCGGGTCGGCGCGGAGCGTACGGCCCGGAGGCCGCTGGGCGAGTTGGGTGCGCGGCTTCGTTCGCTGGCTTCGGGGTGCGCGCACCGCGCGAGCGAGATCGCCGCGATGGCGAGCGACCTGGCCCTGCTGCACGCGGAGGCAGTGCGCGAGGCCTCCGGCGGCGTGCCCATCGACCTCGTGGCCGCGCACGGGCAGACGGTGTTCCACGCCCCCCCCCTTGAGTTGGCAACTGTTGAACGGGGCTGTGCTGGCGCACGCGGTGCGTGCGCCCGTCGTGTTCGACCTTCGGGCGGCGGACCTGGCGTCGGGCGGGCAGGGCGCGCCGATCACGCCGATCGCCGATGCGATCCTGTTCGGCGACCCCGGCGAGCGGCGCACGATCGTGAACCTCGGCGGCTTCTGCAACGTGACGCGCCTGCCGCGGATCGAGTCGGTGTCCGACGCGCTCGAAACGATCGAAGCGGCTGACGTATGCGCGTGCAACCATCTGCTCGACGCGGCGGCACGCGCCGTGCTGCGTGCGCCGTTTGACGCGGGCGGCGCGGTCGCGTTGCGGGGGAGGCCTGCGCCTCGCGTCGTGGATGGGATTGTCTCCCTGCTCGAAAGGCAGCGGACGAGCGGCCGCTCGCTCGGCAGTGGGGACGAGTTGGCGGGGGTGATTTCCGGACTCGGGGGGGGGGTTCCGGCGGAGGACCATTGCCGTTCGGTGTGCGAGGCTGTCGCGAGCGTCGTTGCGGGGGCTGTCGGGGAGTGCGATCGCGTTCTGCTCGCGGGCGGCGGCGCGCGCAACCGCGCGCTTGTCGGGGCGATCGCCTCGCGCCTGGGCGTGACCGTCGAGACGACCGCGGCCTACGGGGTCGGCATCGGCGACCGCGAGGCCATTGCGATTGCCATTCTCGGTGCTCTGTGCGATGATGGAGTTCCTATCACACTGCCTGGCGTAACGGGCTGCGCGCGGCCCGCGCCGGTCGCCGGTTGCTGGGTGAGTGCATGAGCCACGGTCTTCCCGATCGCTCGCACCTGCTGACGGAGCAGCGCAATCCGCGCAGCGCGTCGTTGCACCGGATGAGCGTTGCGGAGTGCGTGCGTCTCATCAACGACGAGGACGCGCGGGTGATCGAGGCTCTGCGTGAGGCCGCCCCTGCGCTCGGGGCGTTGATCGAGGCCGCCGAGCCGGGCTTCATCGCGGGCGGGCGGCTGGTCTACGTGGGCGCGGGCACGTCGGGACGGCTGGGCGTGCTCGACGCGGCAGAGGCGCCGCCGACGTTCCAGGTGGAGCCGGGGCGGGTCGTCGGCATCATCGCGGGGGGCGTCGGCGCGCTGACGCGCTCGAGCGAGTCGAAGGAGGACGAACGGAGCGGCGCGCACGCCGAACTCGACGCTCTGCGGCTCACGGGGCGCGACACGGTGATCGGCATCGCTGCTGGGGGGACGACACCCTTCGTGCTCGGCGCGATCGAGCGTGCGGCGTCGCTGGATGATCGGCCGGTTACGGCGTTGATCGTGTGCGCGGACGTCGAGCCGCCCGCGGGGGTGGGACATCTCATCATGCTTCGCACGGGCGAGGAAGTGCTGACCGGCTCGACGCGGATGAAGGCGGGCACGGCCACGAAACTCGTGCTGAACACCATCTCCACGACGCTGATGGTTCGGGCCGGGCGCGTCTACGAGAACCTGATGGTCGATGTGCGGGCGACGAACGACAAGCTCCGGGATCGGGCGGCGCGCATCGTCGCGACGCTCACGGGCCTCGGACGCGTCGAGTCGCTCTCGCTCCTGGACCGCGCCGGCGGCGCGGTGAAGACCGCCGTCGTCATGCACCGGCTCGGCGTCCCGCGGGAATCGGCCGAGGAGAGGCTGCGTTCGTGCGGAGATCGGCTCGACCGGGCGCTCGGGGAAGTGTCTGAGTGACGGTCGGGTTCTGACTTCTCGAAGCCCCGGCCCCATTGCGCTCTTCGCGTGCCTGCCTGCTGTCGGCTCCGGCGCACCGCCACTACACTCTGGCCGTGCGGGCGGCGAAACGACCTTGGACGAGCGAGCAGGCCCGCTTGGCGGCCGTGGGCATTGTCCGCGCGTTGCGTGAAGCGGGGCATGAGGCGTACCTGGCGGGTGGGTGCGTGCGCGACGAACTCCTCGGACTCGAACCCACCGACTACGACGTGGCCACCGACGCGCACCCCGATCGCATCCGTTCGCTGTTTCGGCGCACGAACGAGGTCGGTGTGAGTTTCGGCGTGGTCCTGGTGAAGGAGCGCAACGTCGCGGTCGAGGTCGCCACGTTCCGCGCCGACGGGCCGTACTCGGATCGTCGCCGGCCCGACCACGTGGAGTTCGCGGACGCGACGGCGGACGCGCGCCGGCGGGACTTCACCATCAACGCCCTCTTCCTCGACCCGTTCGCCGAGGGCGAAGCGACGCGCGTGCGTGGCCGGGTGATCGACCTTGTCGGCGGAGTCGCGGACTTGGAGCGCAAGGTCATCCGGGCGGTGGGCGATGCTGAGCAGAGGCTGGCGGAGGACCACCTGCGGGCATTGCGGGCGGTTCGGTTCGCATCGCGGCTCGGGTTCGAGATCGAGGCGGGCACGGCGCGGGCGATCCGTGAGCATGCGGCGGCACTCGGGGGGGTGAGCCGGGAGCGAATCGGGGACGAGATCCGGAGCATGATGGATCGGCCCACGCGAGCCCGAGCCGTCCTTCTTCTCCAGTCTCTCTCGCTCGACGCTCCCGCTCTGGACGCCCTCCACTGCGACGCGGAACCCTCTGTGCTCGCCCGCCTCGGGCCGGAAGCCGGGCTGGCGGCCTGCCTCGGGGCGTGGGCGATCGACCGGGGTGAGATCGCGAGCGAGGCCCAACTGCCGGCCCTGCTGCGGTCCCGTCGCAGGGCGTTGTGCCTGAGCAACGAGGAGCGAGACGCACTCCGCGACGTTCTGGGGGGGGCTCTCGGGTTGCCCGGGAGGTGGCCTGGTCTGGGTGTGGCCGCCCGGAAGCGTCTGGCGTCGAGCGGGCATTTTGCAGAAACTCTGGCTCTGCTGAGGGCGTTCAGGCCGGAGTTTGGCGCGGAGGTGGCCAGGTGTGTCCAAGAGCTTGCCGCGACGCCATCGGGGCTTTCGCCGGCACCGATGATCACCGGGGACGACCTCGCGGCGGCTGGGCTGAGGCCCGGTCCGATGTTTGCGACGTTGCTGTCGGCGGTCTTTGACGCTCAGTTGGAGGACAGAATCCGAACCCGGGAAGAGGCTCTTGCTCTTGCCTTGGAACTCGCAGCGGGTCCGGGGGTCTAATATCTGTACGGGGTCGCATCTCAGGGGGTGTCCGAGCGGTGTGCAACGGGCCCGGCTCCGACAAACGGGCTGAAAGGGCAAGCAGACATGGGCAGTGCGCGCGCGCGTGGATGGGTCGTGTCGGTGCTGAGTGTGGTGGTCGCGGCCGCCGCGGTTCTGTCGCCGCTTCCTTCGCGGGAGGCGAGGGCGGAGATGACGCAGGACGGGACGGTCGCCCGCACCAAAGACGTGCTGATCTTTAAGGACGGGCGGATTGTCGAAGGGCGGGTGCTCGAAGAGACCGCGACCGAGATCCGCTTCGAGGTGAAGGTCGGGAGCATCGCCGCGCCGACGGTCTATCGCAAAGCGGACATCCTCGAGGTGCAGCGCGGCGCGGCGACGGACGTTTCCTCCCCCGCCCCGAACGTGCGTGACGAGCGTCGCGACGCCAGTCCAAGAGTGACGGGCGACCCCGGCGCTCCTGGCGTGTACGTGATGGAGATGACGGGCCGCTTCGGGCGCGACATCTCGGTGACGCCGATTCGGAACGTGCTCGATGATGCTCGTCAGCACAAACCCGACGTGCTGATCGTGGTGCTTGACAATGCGTGGCAGTACGGGGATGGGAGCGACGCGCCGGACGACGCGGCGGCGTTCGGTCAGATTTTCCTGGCTGAGGACATCGAGCCGATCTTCACGCAGGAGATCCCGCAGAAGTGGGGCTACACGCCGCGGATTGTGATCTGGGTGAAGAAGGCGATGGGCGGTGCGTGCTTCCTGCCGTTCAACTTCTCTGAGGTTTATTTCCACCCGGACGGGAAGATGGGCGGTATCGGGAACCTGATCTACCAGTACGGTACGACCGGGGACGAGATGGTCCGCGAGAAGCTTTTCTCGGCCGGCATGGGCCACGCCCGAGGCATGGCGAACCACGGCGGGTACGACCCGAGGATCGTGACGGCGATGGCGCGAGCGGACTACGTGCTGTCGTACCGGATGGTGGGGGGGCGGGCGGAGTTGCTGGAGCGGCTGCCGGAAGGTCCGAACGAGTTCTTGCTGACGAACGACGGCACGAAGGACGAGTTCAAGGACACGATCCAGGCGCTCGCGCGTGGCGAGGGGAAGAACACGCTGACGCTGAACGCGAAGGTCGCTCGCGATCTGGGCGTATCGAAGGGCACGGTGAGCAACCTTGATGAGTTGCTGTTCGAGTTGCAGTTGCACCGTCGTCACAACCTGATCGATGGGCGTGCCAAGCAGTTGTGGGAGCGTTGGGGCCGGGACATCACGGAGGGTGAGCGTGAGATTCGCCGGCTCCTGGAGGAGTTCGGTCGCATCCAGGTGCAGGGCGACTACAGCCAGCGTTCCGCGGCCCGGGCGCAGCAGATACGGACGCTCCAGCGGATCCAGCAGATTCTCAAGCGTTTCGAGGAAGTGGCGAGCCTTGGATTGATGCGTCTGGACAACGTCCCCTCGCCGCAGCAGATCGACGTGATGATCGAGCAGATTCGTCAGGAACAGATGAAGGACAGGCGCTGACCCGCGCGGCGGATCAGCGGTGCAGATCGTGAAGCAGATGAAGAAGAGGAACACCATGAATCGCATCCGCAGGTGTGCGTGTGTCCCGATCGTCGCGGCTGCCTTGCTCGCGTGCGCGTGGCTTGGCTTTGGCCCGCTCCCTGGGGCATACGCCGCCGACCGTGTCGTTCTGAAGGACGGTCGCGTGTTCGAGGGCGAGATCATCCGCGAGGCGGCGGGTGCCGTGTGGATCAGGGTTACGGTGTCCGGGATCGAGCGGACGGAGTTCTTCGGTCCTGCGGACATCGCGAGCGTGGAGCGTTCGCCGGATGCGCCTGCGGTTGCGTCGGTCGACCCGGTGCGCATTCCTGACGGCTCGGCGAAGTCCAGCCCTCGTACTCCCGGGGTGAAGCGGGCGGCGGTGCTCACTCTCGAGGGCATGGTCGGCACCCAGTTCTCGCACAAGCCGCTGAAGGAAGCGATCCCCATGCTCGAGGAGGAGGGGGTCGACGTGGTGGTCTTCAAGATCAACTCGGGCGGCGGCCTGCTGTACGAACTGTCGTTCCTGCAGGACGTGATCCACGACGAGTACAAGCCCAAGTTCCACGTCGTGGCGTGGATCGAGTCGGCGATCTCGGCGGCGGCGATGACGGCGCACGTGATCGAGGAGATCTACTTCATGCCCCAGGGCAACTACGGCGCGTGCACGGGGTATTCCGGTGCGCTCGTCGCCATGAAGGACCGCGGGCTTGAGGAAGTGCTGTACATGATGGAGAAGGTGTCCGCCAAGGGGCAGCACCACCCGGCGATCATGCGTTCGATGCAGATCGACGACCCGCTCTCGTGCACGATCAAGCCCAACGGCGACGTGGAGTGGTACAACACGGAGGAAGGGGATTTCCTGGTGAACCCGAGGGGTCGCATCCTGACGTTCGACGCCGGTGACGCGATTCGTTTCAAGTTCGCGAAGGGTCAGGCGTCGACGATCGATGAACTCGGCCGGCAACTGGGCTATGCCGAACTCGAGTGGGTGGGCGAGACCGTGCCCGGCGTTCCATTCCCGGTTAGCAAGGCGGAGAAGCACCAGCGGGACTGGCGCAGGAGCATGAGCGAGGCGGAGAACAATCTTCAGGCGAACTATGCGAAGTACCAGATCTCGATCGCGAACGCACGTGCGGCGCGGGACGATCGTGAGCGTGGCGCGTTCGTCGGCAAGGCGCAGCGTGAGCTGGCGATCATCGAGGCGGCGTTCAAGAAGCACCCGATTCTGGGGCTGTTCACGGGGATCGATGACGAGTGGTTCGAGGCCCAGAAGCGATTGCTGCGCGAGCTGCGGCGGCGCTGAGGGGCGTCGGATCCTGGAACCAGACGAGGGGGAGGCCCCGGACGCAGGTCCGGGGCCTTTCTTGTGCGCCCCGCTATGATGCCGCCCCATCAGGACCGACACGGAGGCAGACGCCGATGCAGACCGTTGTTCGCACCGATTTCGTTCCCGCCGACCTGGATGCAACGCGGTGGGAGAACGTGGAGTCTTACTTCCGCGCGCTGCTGGAGCGTCCGGTGGAGTCGGCATCGGACCTCGATCGGTGGCTGATCGACCGGGGCGAACTCGAGGCGGCCTGCCGCGAGGCCGAGGCGAACCTGTACATCACGATGACCTGCGACACCGAGAACCGCGAGGCGTCCGAGGCCTTCACCCGGTACATCGAGTCCGTGCCGCCGAGGATCAAGCCGGCGGCGTTCGAACTGGACAAGCGGCAGGTCGAACTCTTCGCCCGCTTCCCGCTGCCCGCCGAGCGCTACGGCGTGATCGAGCGCGACGTGCGGGCGGAGGTGGAACTCTTCCGCGAGGAGAACGTGCCGATCCAGACGGAACTGGAGAAACTGAGCCAGCGGTACCAGCAGATCACCGGGGCGATGACGGTGGTGTTCGAGGGCGAGGAGCGCACGCTGCCGCAGATGGGGCGGTACCAGGAGTCCACGGACCGGGCGGTACGCGAGTCGGCGTGGCGGGCCGTCGCCGAGCGTCGCCTGCGCGACCGCGACGCGATCGACGAGACCTACGACGAGATGATCTCACGGCGCGACCGGATGGCGAAAAACGCCGGCTGCCCGACGTTCGTCGAGTACGCGTTTCGCTCGATGCGGCGCTTCGACTACACGCCGGAGGACTGTTTCGCGTTCCACCGGGCGTGCGAGGCGATCGTGGTGCCCTTCGCGCGCAGGCTGAACGCGGAGCGGCGCGCGTCGCTGGGCGTGGACCGTCTGCGCCCGTGGGACCTTGCGGTGGACGTGAAGGGCCGCGCGCCGCTGCGTCCGTTCGAGGGCGGTCGCGACCTGATGGCCAAGTCCGTGCGCGCGTTCGAGCGGCTGGACCCTCGACTGGCGGCGATGCTCGCCGAACTGGGCGACGGGTCGAACACGCGCGGCGCGGCCGGCGGCGCGTGCCTGGACCTGGACAGCCGTCGCGGCAAGGCGCCCGGCGGGTACCAGTACATGCGGGATCGCTCGCGTGTGCCGTTCATCTTCATGAACGCCGCGGGCCTGCACCGCGACGTGGAGACGATGGTGCACGAGGCGGGTCATGCGTTCCATTCGATGCTGACACGCGACGAGCCGCTGCTGCACTACCGGCATTCGCCGATCGAGTTCGCCGAGGTGGCGAGCATGTCGATGGAACTGCTGACGATGCCCTACTGGGGCGGCGAGGATCGCGCGTTCTACCCGGACGACGAGGACGCCGCCCGCGCGCGCCGCCAGCAACTCGAAGGCTCCGTGGTGTTGCTGCCGTGGATCGCGACGATCGACGCCTTCCAGCACTGGGTCTACCGCCACCCCACGCACAGCCGCGAGCAACGGCTGGACCACTGGCTCGAACTCGACGATCGCTTCGGCCCCGCGGTCTCGTGGGACGGTCTTGAGGAGGCGCGTCGCTGGACGTGGCAGCGCCAGCCGCACCTGTTCGGGCACGCGTTCTACTACATCGAGTACGGCATCGCGCAACTCGGCGCGCTCCAGTTGTGGCTCACGTCGATCGAGCGGGGCGAGCGGGCCGCCATCGACGCCTATACCCGCGCCCTGAGCCTCGGCGGCTCGCGCCCGCTGCCGGAACTCTTCCGGGCCGCGGGACTGCGGTTCGACTTCGGCCCCGAGACGGTCAAGCGCATCGTCGAGCGCGTCGAGGCGGAACTCGAAAAACTGCCGAAGTGATCGCGCCCACCGGGACGCGGAGCACGCGACAGGCATGTCGAAATCCGTTTTTTTACCCAGCGCATCAGGCTGGCGTTCGTCGCGCCGACCGGTGAGCGGTCGGCCGCACTCGGGCCGGGACGCTCTTTTCTTCCCCACGCGGCGTGAGCGATGCCCCGCCCCGTCGCTGAACACCCAGCCCGAACCCAGCACCGCCGGGCCGCCGAGCCGAGCGACGAGCCGTCCGATGCCGCGGGCGTTCCGCGGGCGGGTCGCACGCCGCCCCGATCGGCCACTCGAAAGGACCAGACCCATGACCACGCAGCGCACCAACCGAACCGTCCGCTCGAACCGGCTTGTCCGCGCCGCGGCGATGCTCGTCGCCGCCGCCGGGATCGCGTTCTCGGCCGCCGCCGGCCCGGAGGATCAGGGCACGAAGTACCCGGTCGGGGTCACCATCGGGGACACTGAAGTGTCCGGCATCGTGGACTCGGGCGGGACGACGACGCTGTCGTACGAGGACGCGAAGAAACTGGGCCTGCTGGACGAGAACGGCGACCCGAAGAAGCCGGCCGACGGCTCGGTGTCGCTCGGCGGCACGGGCGGCGGCTCGGTCAAGTGCCACGTGTTCAACAAGGTCAAGATCAAGGTCCAGCCCAAGAACGCGGACGGGACGAACAACGGCCCCGCCCGCGAGATCGAGGTCAAGGTCTTCGTGCCCAAGAAGCCCTCGGAGCAGGAGGGCGACAACGACGCCGCCAAGGCCAGGAAGACCAACTCCGTCGTGACGAAGGTCGGCGCGAACGTCGCCGGCGCGACCATCGACGGCCACAAACTCGTGCTGAACGACAAGGAGACGGCCGATCCGAAGAAGAACGAGCGCAGCACCGGCTGGGTCCAGTTGAACCACCAGCCCCAGCAGCAGGCCCCCGTGCAGTTGGACGACAACTACGAGGACGAGATCATCGAGGAGACGAGTTTCGCGCTTCCGGCCCACCTCAACGGTCAGCCGGTCATGGCACGCATGATCGCGTCGCCTGTCTCGTGCATCTCGCAGCAACTCGCCATGGCCCTGGGCATCGTCCCCGTCGGGCAGGCCGAACTGGACTTCGCCAACCACTCCGCGCTCTTCACCGGCGGCCTGACGGACATGGTCCCGGACGCCCACCAGTCCGTCGTCTGCAACTACGGGCACGCCTTCGTCGAGATCATGACCGTTTTCGGGCCGCCCATCCACAACCAGCCGGTCGCCTTCTTCATCCTCCCCCCTTCCTTCCTGCCCGACCAGAACGCCGTCGTCCTCGGCGGCAACGCCTACATCCCGGAGAACCACTCCGGCTGGCTCGACAACGACACCGGCCTCTTCAACCTCATGCCGCTCATCGTGCCCTGCCCCGCGGACTTCAATGGTGACACGGTCGTCAACACGCTTGACGTGCTCGCCTTCCTGAACGCCTACACCAGCGGCGACCCGCGGGCCGACTTCAACGGCGACACCGTCGTCAACACGCTCGACGTGCTGGCCTTCCTCAACGCCTACAACGCCGGCTGCAACTGACGCCGGGCCGGTCCCCGACTCCGCATGCGGCGGTCGCCCCACGGGCGGCCGCCGCTTTCCATGGGTTCACGAGAGTTTGCGGGGCGCGGGAGTTGGTGTCGCGCACTAGCGCGGGCTGAAGCCCGCGGCTCTGAGACCTGCTCTGAGATCTGCTCTGAGATCTGCTCTGAGATCCGGGCGCGACGCGAGGGGCTTGGTCGTTGATGAACCTGTAATTTCGCGTTTCGCGTGAGAGCCGGCGGGCTGGATCGCTGATGAACCGAGGGCGGGACCGGCCCGGCACGCGAACGCACCACGAGAACGAGGAGCCTCCCATGTCCACGAAGCCCGCCCGGACCGGCCCGAGCCGCCTGCTCGCCGCCTTCGCCGTCGCCGCGTCTGCCCTTGCCGCCCACGCCCAGACCGACGTGCCGCGCGGGGGCGCGGAGGTCAAGGTCGGCGCTGGCAGTTCGCAGACCATCGTGAAGGTCCGCAACACCACCGGCCAGAAGGCCGAGGACGTCACCATCGGCCTGGAGGGCGTCGGCAAGACCGGCACGCTCATCAAGGAGGCCGACGTGCTCGACCGCGTCGACGACCGCGTCGACGACGACGGCGACGGGGTGCTCCAGGACGGTGAGAACGACACCGTCGTCGATCCAGCCGACACCGTCGCCAAGTGCATTCTCAAAAGCCCCGGCTCCTTCGCCGACGGCGAGACCATCGAGATCAAGATCATCTTCACCGGCAAGACGCCCGAGGGCGCGCAACTGCGCATCAAGTTCTCCACCGAGCGCGACGGCGTCCACTACGACATGCTCTCCGTCGCACCGCTCGGCGACGGCGACACGGGAGTCGTCGAGGTCACCACCGGCGCGGCACAGATCGCCACGGGTGTCGTGAACGCCGGGCACGAGCCTATCGCCGGCCTGATGCTCAACAGCCGCGAGCCGTACTTCGACCCTTACATGCCTCCATATTGCTCGATCGACCGCCCCGGCGAGTCGTGGATGGACGCCGATGGGACTCTGCGCATCGCCTTTGACGCACCGGTGCTTCCCGGCGAGGCGGTGGGCATCTACCTGATCCTCCCGGTGCCCGTCCTTTCGGAGCAGGAGGCGTTCAAGATCGACCTTCGCCCGTGGATGCCGTGGTGGTGCGTCGCCGACTTCAACCGCGACGGCGTGGTCAACACCCTCGACGTGCTCGCCTTCCTCAACGCCTACGCCGCGGGCGACGCCAGCGCGGACATCAACCGCGACGGCGTCATCAACACGCTGGACGTCCTCGCCTTCCTGAACGCCTACACCGCCGGCTGCGAATGCCCCGACGGCTGCGACTGAGCGCTCGCGGCACAACCGGGTTCCCCACACGCGGCGGCCGCTCTCCGGAGCGGCCGTCGCCGCGCGCGCTCGTGCTCCCGCTATCCTGCACGCCATGGACGAGTCGGCGAACCCGCGGCCGCCGCACATGACCCCGGACGAGTTCCGCGCCCTCGGCCACCGGATGGTCGATCTCGCCGCGGACTACATGCGCACGGTCGAGCGACGACCCGTGCTCTCGGCCGACCGCCCGGGCGACCTGCTGACACGCCTGCCGGAGCATCCGCCCGAGCACCGCGGCGGCGCGAGCGAATGGGACGAGGTGCTGCGCGACGTTGAGTCGCTCATCATCCCCGGCCTCACGCACTGGCAGCACCCGTCGTTCTTCGGCTACTTCCCGTGCAACGCCAGCGGGCCGGGCATCCTGGGCGAACTGCTGAGCGCGGGACTCGGCGTGCAGGGCATGCTCTGGCAGACAAGCCCCGCATGCACCGAACTCGAAACCCGCATGATGGACTGGTGCGCCGAACTCTTCGGCCTGCCGGACTGCTTCCGCTCGACGGCCGACAACGACGGGCTGGGCGGCGGTGGCGTCATCCAGGGCACGGCGAGCGAGGCCGCGCTCGTCGCCCTCGTCGCGGCGCGCCAGAAGTGGCGGCGTCTGCGCGCCGAGCGAACGCCCGCCGGCGCTGACGCCGAGATCGGCCTGGCCGAGTTGGCCATCGAGAGGCCCTTCGCGGTCATCGCGTCCGAGGCGGCGCACTCGTCGATCGCCAAGGCCGCGATGGTCGCGGGCCTCGCCGACGGCCCGGAGGACGACGACCGACTGTGGAGTGTGCCGACCGATGCTCGCGGGGCGATGGACCTGGGCGCACTGCGTGCCGTCCTCGACGAGCGGCTCGGTCTTCCCGGAGCGCCAGCGCCGCTCGCCGTCGTCGCCACTGTCGGCACAACGGGCGTGGGCGCGGTTGATCCGATCGCCGACCTTGTGCGCACGCTGGACGACGCCTGGCAGGCCGCGCTCGGTCGCCCCTTCGACGCCTGGCTGCACGTGGACGCGGCGTGGGCGGGGAGCGCGCTCGTCTGCCCCGAGCATCGCGGGATGATCGGCGGCGTCGAGCGAGCCGACTCGATCACCATCAACCCGCACAAATGGCTGCTCACGAACTTCGACTGCAACCTCTTCTGGACCCGCGACCGGCGCGACCTGATCGACGCCATGAGCGTGACGCCCGAATACCTGCGGAACTCGGCGTCGGAGTCCGGCGGCGTGATCGACTACCGCGACTGGCAGGTTCCGCTGGGCCGGCGCTTCCGGTCCCTGAAACTGTGGTTCGTGATCCGGCACTACGGGGCCGAGGGCCTGCGCGCGCACATCCGGGAGCACTGCCGGATCGCTGGGTTGTTCGAGCGATGGGTGGGGCGCGACGCGCGGTTCGAGATGCCGGTGCCTCGCTCGTTCGGGCTGGTGTGCTTCCGCCTGCGGGGCGACGACCGGGCGACGCGCGACCTGCTCGACCGGGTGAACGCGACGGGCCGGGCGTTCCTGACGCACACGACCTTCGCCGCTCCAGGCGAACCGCCTCGGCTGCTTGCCCGGATGGCGATCGGGGCGACGGTTACCGAGGAACGCCACGTCCGCGAGGCCTGGCGGCTGATCCAATCCACGGCGGACGGGATCACGCTACCCTGAGGTCTGCGCACTCGGTGATCGCCGACCATGGACGCCATGCATCATCCCGCATCACATTCACGGCTTCAGCGCTCGTGCCGCGCCATGCTCCGGCGTTTTTGTTGGTTGTGTGCTGCCGTGGCGGGCCTCCTGGTCGCGTCCGGGTGTACGACGCCGAAGAGCGGGGGCGTGTTCGCGGTTCCTGCGGGGGCGTACGGCGAGGCGATCGACGCGACGCGCGACGCGCTGCGGGACTACCGCTTCAACCTCGAGCGAGTCGACGCGGCGGCAGGTGTCGTGACGACGGCGGGGAAGTGGTCGAGCGGGCTAGCGACGCCGTGGGATGCGGAGCAGTCTTCGATCGATCAGGAGTGGGACGACACGATGAATCGCCAGCAGCGGCGAGTCCGCGTGACGTTCTCGCCCGCCGATGGCCGTGCGGCGGACGATCTCCGTCTGCTTGCCTCGCCGCTGGTGGGGCGGGTCGAGGTCACGGTTTACCGGCTTCACCGGCAGGGGTGGCGTCTGGAGAGCGAGGCTGTTGGTCGGAGCCGTCGTGCGTTGGATCCGGAACTCGGGCGGTCGCAGGGTTCTCGGTACCTGGTGCCGATGACGCGTGATGAGGGGCTTGAAGCCCGGATCGCGGAGGCGGTTGCGAGGCGTATGCAGGTCGGGGCTTTGTCCGAGTGAAGGTGGAAAAGGCGGCTGCATGTTCCCATACAGCCGCCCGGAGGGAGAAAGAGAGTTCGTTGCGGCGTTTCGAGAGCGCCGTCTCGTCAGGCTTCGAGCGAGAGGATGGGCGACGCGCACGCTTCCGGTAGCGCGGCCCGGATCGAGTCGAGTACTTCGTTCGTGAGTTTCAGGTCGGCCATCGCCCGGGGGTCGGTTTCGAGCGAGGTGAGGTCCAGCCGGAAGCCGCCGTCGAGTTCGCCCGCGAGACGATCGGCGACATAGACGATGAGTGGGAGAGTGCGCTGTTCGAAGGGCAGGTCGAAGGGGTTGTGGTGATGCCCCGCCACCCTCGCGAACGACGCGGGGAACTTCCACTTCTCGCAGAGCGCGGCCCCGAAGTTCTGGTGGTTCGCGCCGAAGACACGCTCTTCGATGTCGAGCATGTCGGCCTGCGGCGTGCCGTTCTGTCCTCGCGGGACACTCTCGACGACCTCGATGAGGCGAGCGCGGTCGGCCTGCATCTCGACGATGATGCCGATGTCGTGCATCAGGCCTGCGAGGAATGCCTCGTCGGCGAGTCCGAGCTTGAGGGCGTCAGCGAGCAGTTTGCTGGCGACGGCGGTTGCGTTCGAGTGATCCCAGAGGGCGCGAGCGGAGAAGTTGTTCGTGAGTTCGCCGCCCCTGAAGAGTTTGGCGAGGCTCGCGGCGATGGCGATGTTCTTCACGGCGTTGAGGCCGAGCAGCACGATCGCGCGGTTGATGGAGGCGATCTGCCCCGGGAGGCCGTAGAACGATGAGTTCACGACCTTGAGGATGCGGCTGCAGAGGGCTGGGTCCGTCGAGATGACGCGGTTGAGATCCTGCGCGGTCGAGTTCTGGTTCTCGACGAGTTGCACGATTTTGAGGGTGACTTCCGGGAGTGTGGCGATGTGGCTGACTTCACGGATCGCCGACGCCACGGCTTCTTCCCGGCTCTGGGTAGCAACGCTCATTCAACCGCCTCCTTCGTCTGCTCGCCCCGGCACGACTGGGCGGTTCATCGGCGGATGGTGAGTTGAACTTCGCGCGGGTGCACGGCTTGGGTGATAACACCGGCGGAACCGCCGGCGCAGACCGAACGTCCGCGCCAGAGGGACCTCAGTAGGTGCAGCGTTTGCGCAGGAGGGTGGCCGTTCCCGGGTCCGTCGAGGCGAGCAGGGCCGCGGCGTGTTCGCCGGCGTGCCCGTCGCCGTAGGGGTGGCTCAGCGTTGTTCGGTCGATCCCTCGTGCCTTCTCGACCGCCCTGCGGACGGCGTGCGCAGCCTCGGCGTCGCAGGAGATGACGTTCGGCGGGCGTTCGCGGCCTGCCTGTCGAGCGCCGATGTCGACGGCTGGCAGGCGCAGGGCCGCCGCTTCGATCAGTCCCGCGGAGCTGTTGCCGACGAGGACGCCGCCGGACTCGGCGAGGCGCTTGAGCAACCCGATGAAGCGTGGGCGCGGCAGGTGCGTGACTCTGCGGAGTGCGCCGCGTGCGGCCGCGCCTTCGATCGCGTGCGTGATGCCGCGCCTGCCCGGATCATGGTTGGGGTCGAATGCGACGATGCGCATCCCGTCCAGTCCCGCCAGCACGCCGGACGCGGCGGCTTCTTCCTCCTCCGCGTGCCGGCCGATCGGGTGCATCAGGAAGACCGCCTCCGGCACGCCGCCGCAGAGCGACTCGATCTCTGCATCGCTCAGTGGTGCGATGTCGTCCAGCCCGTCGATCGCGGGCGAGCCGACGACGTGGACGAACTCGGGCCGCTCGCCCATGCGGCGTATGCGCTCCGCCGACTGCGCCGTCGCGGCGAGGTGCAGGTGGGCGAGTTTGGTTATGGCGTGGCGGATGGCCTCGTCGGCGACGCCCTCTGCGCGGTCCCCTCCGTGGATGTGGGCGACGGCGACTCCGCCGACGGAGGCCGCGCTCGCTGCGGCGAAGGCCTCGATGCGGTCGCCGAGGACGACAACCCAGTCCGGGCGCAGGCCCGCGAGTGAGCGTGCGAAGCGAGCGATGCCTCGTCCAAGAGCCTCTGCATCGTCGAGGCGTGTGGAGTCGCTTGCCTTCTGCATCGGGACGGAGTCGGCGACCGGGAATGCGGCTTTCACCTCGTGGAAGGTATCGGCGGGCGGGATCAGGTGGGCTCCCGAGGCGATGACGAGGAGTTCCAACTCCGGGTGTCTGTGCACGGCGTCCATCACCGGGCGCAGTAGCCCAAACTCCGCCCGCGTTCCGGTGACGACCATGACGCGACGGCGTGACCCCGGCGGCGAGTCCTCGTACTCGCCCGGCCGCAACGAAGGCTCACCATCCCATCCGTCGCCGATCATGCGTGCACTCTACTCCGGGGCGAGGTCGTGCGCGAGGAGCGGCATGTCAGCGTCCACGCACCGCGCGAGGCGCCGACCGATCACCTGGTCCAGCCGCCACGGCTCCAGCCCGGTCCCGGGCCGCTTGATGGTCAGGTCGTCGGGGGTGAGCGTATGGCCGGCCGGCAGTGCGCGACGTGCGGTGATGGACTGGCGTGAGACCCTGCGCACGTCGGCCTCGCACGCCAGGACGCGCTTCTCGGCGGTGTTGATGCGCGGGTCGTCGGGTGCGAACGCCGCTGTCCCGTGCGACCGGGCTGCCTCGGCGTATCGCGCGAACCCGCCGGGGTCCAGCGACGCCGCGTGGTCCGGGCCGCGCGCGGCACGGTCGTAGGTGAGGTGCTTCTCGAGCAGGCAGGCTCCGAGCGACGCAGCCAGTGCGCCGGTGTCTTCGCCTGTCGTGTGGTCGCTGTAGCCGACGGGTCCGTCGAACAGGCGGCGCAGGGCGTGCATCGCGTCGATCGCGGCGTCGGCGTCGGCTGTCGGGTAGCAACTGACGCATTGGAGCAGCGCGAGGCGATCGCGCGCACCCCTGAGCCACTCGACGGCACGCTCCACTTCGAGGCTGTCGCAGGCGCCCGTGCTTACGATGAGCGGCCTGCCGGTGTCGGCCATGGCCTGCAGCAGCGGGCGGTTCACGGCGTCGGGGCTTGCGCTCTTGTAGGCATCCCAGGGGAGCCGTTCGGCCTCGGCGACGAGTTCGGCGCTGAAGACCGTGACGATCGCGTGCATGCCCAGAGCGTGGGCGCGATCGACGACTGCCGCCATGCCGTCCATGTCGAGTTCAAGGCGGCGCAACATCGACAGCGGGTCGGAATCGCCGGCTGCGTGCTGGTATGCGGCGAGTTTCGCTGCTCGGCCCATGAGCAGGTCGGTGCGGAAGAGCTGGAGTTTGATGGCATCCGCGCCGGCGCAGGCGGCGGCCTCGGTGAGCATGAGCGCCCTGTCGATGCTGCCGTCGTGGTTCACGCCGATTTCCGCGATGAGGTATGGCGGCAACCCCGGTCCGATTGTGCGTGATGCGATGTTCATGGAATCGCTCAGGCGAAGCCGGCTGCGCGGAGGGACTGGTAGACGATGAGCGCGCAGGCGTATGCGAGGCCCCACATCCAGCCGAGTTGGACCAGCGCCCATTTCCAGTGGCCGGACTCCTTGGCGGTGACGGCGAGGGTCGGCAGGCACTGCATGGCGAGCACGTAGTAGACGAGTAGCGACCAGGACGTGGCGCGCGTGAAGATGGGGGTGCGGCCGTCGTCACGCGTGGCGGTGGCGATGGCCTCGAAGACGCCGGACTCCTCGACGTCGTCGCGTCCCGCGATCTGGATGGCCATCGTTGCGACGAAGACCTCGCGGGCGGCGAAGCTGGCCAGCACGCCGATGGTGAGTTGGCGGTCGTAGCCGAGGTGTCGGAACACCGGCTCGGCGGCCTCTCCCATGCGTCCGAGGAAGGAGCGGCGTGTGGCGTGGCGGGCCTCGACCGCGCCGGCCTCTCGGAGCAGGGTCTCGGCGTCCGCGCCGGCGGTCTCGGCGCGCTCCCGCAGTTCGAGGGCCTGCGCGGGCGGCTCCGTGCCGGGGTAGGCGCCGAGCCACCAGAGCACAATGGAGATGGCGAGGATGATGGTGCCTGCCTTCTTGAGAAAAACGAGCGCTCGGTCCCATGCGGTGAGGAGGGCGGTGCGCAGGCTCGGGAGGCGGTACGAGGGGAGTTCGAGCGCCATCGGTCGGCTGTGGCCGCGGAGGATGGTGCGTCGCGCGACGAGTGCGCTGAGCAGGCCAGCCGCGATTCCAAACGCGTAGCAGCCCGTGAAGGCGAGCGCCTGCAAGATCGGGCTGTCGCGGAAGAGCAGGACGGTGAGGAGGACGTAGACAGGGATGCGCGCGCTGCAGCTCATGAAGGGTGCGACGAGGATGGCGGCGAGGCGGTCGCGGCGGTCGGGGACGGCGCGGGCGGCGATGATCCCGGGCAGTGCGCAGGCGTGGCTGGAGAGGAGGGGCACGAAGGCGTGGCCGTTGAGGCCGAACGGGCGGAGCACGCGGTCCATAACGAACGCTGCGCGGGCGAGGTAGCCGGTGTCCTCCAGCAGCGAGATCAGGAAGAAGAGGAGGCAGATCTGGGGGAGAAAGACGACGGTCGCGCCGATACCGGCGACGACGCCATCGGCGAGGAGATCGTGTATCGCGCCGGGGGGAATGAGGGCGCCGACGAGTGAGCCGAGTTGCTCGAAGATGCTCTCGATCCAGCCCATCGGGTATGCAGCGAGGGAGAAGATGGCGAAGAAGAGTCCCGCCATGACGGCGACAAACGCGCCCAGGCCGAGCAGTGGGTGGGTGAAGGCGCGGTCGAGGCGATCGGTGAGGGTGTCGGGCTTGGGCTGTCCGTAGCCGGCGGCCATTCGTGCGTAGAGGTCGTCTGCCCAGAGGGCGAGGCCGTCCTCGTTCGGGGGGGGGGATTCGGTTGGGATGCGGGCGCGGGTGAGTGCGGTGAGGAGTGCGTCCAGCCCCTCGCCGGTGCGTGCGCTGCACGGGACGGCCTCGACGCCGAGACGGTTCATCAGCACGCCCTCGTCGGCGTGTATGCCCTTTCGGCGCGAGGCGTCCACCATGTTGATCGCGATGACCGTCGGCAGGCAGCGGCGGATCGCCTCGCCCACGAGCATCAGGTTGCGGGGCATGTTGGTCGCGTCGGTGACGACGAGGACGACTTCCGGTGCTTCGACCGACTCCCCGCGGGGCGCGAGTTGGCCGGCGAGGACGTCGCGGCAGATGGCGGCCTCGGACTGGTCGAGTTCAAGAGAGTAGATGCCGGGGAGGTCGATGAGTTCGCTGCCCTCGGGCAGGCCGCGTGGGAAGCCGATTCGTGCTTCCTGGGTGGTGCCGGGGAAGTTGCTCGTCTTGTGGCGTACGCCGCAGAGCCGGTTGAAGAGCGTGGTCTTGCCGGTGTTGGGGTTGCCGAGAATGGCGACTCGGACGGGGCGTGCCGCTCGGGCAGCCTCGGAGTGGGGGGCGACCGGTTCGGGGGCGTCGGACACGGCGAGGCTCCCCAGTCGCCGGCTCAGGCGGGCATCGGTTCGACGATGATGTGGATGGCGAGGTGGCGCGACAGGGCGACCCGGCAGCACGGCCCGCCGCACCCGCACCCGACCTCGACGATGCACGGCCCGCCCTGGCGGCATAGGCGGACGCGGCTGCGGGGGCGGATGCCGAGAGCACGCAGGTAGGCTGCGTCGCCGGGGGAGAGGGCGTCGGTTTCGCGGACGAGTCCGCTCTGGCCCGGCAGGAGGCTGGCGAGGGTCACGCTGGCTGTCGATTCAGGCTGCACGGCAGGGGCCTCCCGCTGGCCGCCGAAGTGGCGGTCGGTTGATGATACCCCAGCGACTGAGACTCGGTCGCAGGGACAAATCGCACCACAGTATACGGATTCAATGCGGGAGGAAGCAAGGGCAGGCTGGGGACTCCGAGCGCCTGTTCAGTCGAAATCCCGTCCTTCGAACCCTCTGACGGTGGCGAGGATGGGCCACGGGGCCGAACCGTATGGGCGAGAGACGGTATTGGTGAGCATTTCCGGCTCGAAGCGCCTGGCCGAGGAGGAGCCATCAGCAAGTCCGACGAGCATGACGTGCAGTGGAGCGGCGTGCCGTTGGGTGTGAGCGTACCTGCCCGCGCTGGTGTCGAGGAGGAGTCCCTTGGCGGAGGGATACGTGATCCGGTCGAGTGGCGTAGGCCTGTAGAGCCGGAGGTTGTCGGGTGGGAACTCGCCGACCCAATAATCCGGAAGCGCGAACGCCCCTTGGGCGAGCCAGATGCGTGAGAAGATGAACTCGGGCGGGAGAGAGTGGGCGTCGTTGGCGAAAACTCGCCAGTCCGGGGCGTAGTCAGGGTAGAGGAGGTTGACGAAATAGTGGCGTTGAGCGAAGTACTCGGCGTCCTTCGGGGTGTGGCCGTTGACCCGAATGGGCACCCACGGTTGCTCTGGTGTAGCGAGGAAGGGGGCAACGCCACGGTTGTCATTGCTATAGGACGAGAGCGAGATAAATGTCTGCTGCATCATGGCGAGCGAGACCGCTTCGCGACCTCGTTCACGCGCGGCAGCGAGCGCGGGCAGGGAGATCGCAAGCGCAACGGTCAGGATCGCGATGACGACAAGCAGTTCGACGATCGTGAAACCGGGCCGGGAGAGCGAGTTCGCGACGGGCGGGATCGCCCCACGGACTCGGACGGGCCGGTTCGGCATGAGGAGCAGGAAGCACACCCCGAGGAGGCCGGCGTTTCGGACGAGACCTGCAACAGCCTGCCGGGTTCCTGCTCCATCGACGATCCACGTTGGCATGCAGCCGCAAGATGGGGAGTCTGGCTTCACGGCGAGGATAACGAGAACCACGCTGAACGGAAGCAGGAGAGCCGCCGCTGCGATAGAGCCGGAACGCCGGGTTTTTGTGGTGAGAAGCATCGCGGCGACGAAGAGTTCCAGCCCCGCGATCGTGCTTGCCGCGACGAGTGCTGCGGGAGAGCCTGCGCCGGGCACGAGGCCGACAAAGGCGAGGGTCTCGCGGATCGGGGCGGAGTCCACGATCTTGGCGAGACAGGCGAGGACGAACACCATCGCAACAACCATGGCCAGCACGGTCTTTGTGGAGTCGGTAGCGTGAGGTCGCTGGGACTGATGCATCGGCACCGTTCTCAGTACTCGAGCCGCGCAGGAATATCGGTGGATACCGACTGAAGGAGCCAGTTGCCGGTGGCGTCGTCCCAGACAAAGGCAAGGCATACCGCCCCCCGGCTGCCGTCAGCGTTGCGGGCCATAAAGACAACGTGAGCGACAAGCGCGCTACCGTTCGCCTTGAGCTGTTCCTGCCACGCCCGCGGGTGGCGCCACCAAGAGTGCGACGTATGAACTGCTCCGGAGTGGACGAGGGCCTGGAAGGGCGGGTGTGGCGCCTGCGGCCAGCTGGGATCCGCAAGCGTGATGCGTCGTGCGGCGATCGAATAGCCCTCTGGGGCGTTCGCGGCATGGGTGAGATCGACGCGTGGACGCTTGGATCGAGAAGCGGCTCGCCAGATATCGCGCCACGCGTCTTCGAAGGTCACGTCGTCTGGCATCGGGAGGCCGACGTCAGCACGGTAGATGTCGTCAATGTGCCAGAAGGAACGCAGTTCGGCGAGACCGGCGGGCACGAAGCCGCGAGATCGCATCCACGACGCGTACTCATCGGCGTCCGACGCGTCGAAACGAACACGGAGAAACTCGGCCGCCTCGGCAGCGAGCAGCCTGCGCTGGGCTCGAGTGACAGCGTCCTCGCCGTGCACCGACGATGCGGCGAGGTGTCCATGCACTTCGTTTCCGGCGATCGGGGCGGTTATCTGGACGGAGGCCGCGTCAGAACGAATCGAGGCCGTGTACTCGGCTTGCAGGTCGTCCTCGACGCGAACGGCCTGGTGCCCACGCACGAAGGTCAACCAAGCACTTCCTCCCGCAGCCAGCAGCGAAACAGCCACGAGCAAGAAATTTCGTGTCATCAGCATCATCAAGCGCTTTCGGTCGAAACGCGTCCGTGCTTTGGCTGGCCAGGTTCAATAACCTATCTGGCAGTTGGACAGCCCGTTGCAGTCCGCGTTCATACAGGCGCACGTGTAGGTTCCCGTTGCACTGTTGAAGCAACAGCAGGCAACGGAGGGGTTGGTGCAACTCAGGGTGAGCGTGCCGCATCCCCCCCACAGTGCCACAAACGCGTGTACGGCTCCGGACTGCCCTGGCCGAGAGCGAATCCCGCGGCGATCAGCATGAGGCTCGTTCCGACAGCCAAGCGATTCAACATGGTTTGAATCAGCATGTGTGGCACCTCGAATCGGGGAACGAGACCAAGTCTGGAAGCCTGCAGGTTATCTGCTAGGTAGACGCGACGCAAGCGAGGCGTGAACAGATTGCGGATAAGTGGAGCAGTTCGGCAATCGGGCCGCGCGCAACTTGCTAACAGACCGCGAACGGGCGGTCGAGAGAATGGGCGGGCTGATTCGGGTTCAGCGCGCCGAGCCAACGAGTTGCGCGTTGGAGGAGAACCGCTCCAGTGCCGCGAGGAGTTGCTCGACCTGCTGCGGGGGGGGCATGCTCATCAGGCGGCGGCGCAGGGCGGTGATGGTGGCGAGTTCCTGCTCGTCCATGAGCAGGTGCTCCTTGCGTGTGCCGCTGGCGGCGAGGTTGATGGCTGGGAAGAGGCGCTTCTCGGCGATCTTGCGGTCGAGGATGAGTTCCATGTTGCCGGTGCCCTTGAACTCCTCGAAGATGACCTGGTCGCCCTGGCTGCCGGTGTCCACGAGGCAGGTGGCGAGCATGGTGAGGCTGCCGGCCTCTTCGGTGTTGCGTGCGGAGCCGAAGATCTGCTTGGGGACTTCGAGGGCGCGGCTGTCGATGCCGCCGGTCATGGTGCGGCCGCTGCTCGCGTGCTTGCGCGAGCGGTTGAAGGCGCGGCCGACGCGGGTGAGCGAGTCGAGCATGACGACGACGTGCTTGCCGGCCTCGACCATGCGCTTGCAGCGTTCGACGCAGGTGATGCAGACCTCGACGTGGCGTTCGACGTCGTGGTCGTTGCTGGAGGCGATCAGGCGGACGCGGTCGCCCCAGGGGCGCGGGTCAGGCTCGCTGGGGTGCGGCTCGCCGTTCGGGTTGGGCTTGCCGTTCGATCTCGCGGGCGCGGTGGGGCCGAGGAAGGTGCGGCGGAAGTCGGTGACTTCCTCCGGGCGTTCATCGACGAGGAGGAGGAAGACGTAGACCTCGGGGTGGTTGCGGAGGATGGACTCGGCGATGTTCTTGAGGAGAGTGGTCTTGCCGGCCTTGGGGGGCGAGACGATGAGGCCGCGCTGGCCACGCCCGATGGGGCAGAAGAGGTCGATGAGTCGGCAGGCGGCGGGGCACCCGGGGTATTCGAGGGTGAGGCGGGGCTGTGGATCGATGGAGGTGAGTTCGTCGAAGGGCTTGCACTCGCGGTAGCGCTCGGGGTCGAGTCCCTCGATGGCGAGGAAGCGTTCGACGACGGGGCGGGACTGGCGGGGCGCGCCCGGGCGCCCTCGGCGGCGGCGACGCGGCTTGCGGTGCACGACCTCGACGGTGACTTCGAGCCCCGAGCGCAGGGGCAACTGGTCCCCGAAGTTGACGGGAACGAAAGGATCGTCCGCGCTCTCGACGATTGTCGCGCCGGCCATCTGCCGTACACGACCTTCCGAGCGCTGCGGCCACTCAAGGATGCCGGTCAGCGTCTTCATCCAGACCCGGTTGTCTTCATCCCGGCGCGGGCCGCGGGGTGATCGCCCCCGACCCAGGCCGCGAGCGGCTTTCCCTCCGATCGGCGCCGCCCGCACCAGCGACGAATGAGAGCCCTGCGGGGGGATGAAGTCAAGCGAAGGCAGAGGAGGCCGCGTGGTGAGGATCGGGTGGGAGAAGGATGTGCCTTGAGGAGAGTGTTGAGAGCGGATCGCATAGGATGCGGGTGAGACGGTTCCGCGGGTGCGTGGGGCGTACATCGGGACCGCCGTCGCCGATCGTGGTCCTTGCCTCGCGGCCTCACTGCATGCACGTGATCCAGGGCATCCCGGTCTCTCCAGGCGTAGTGGTCGCGAGAGCGTTCGTGCTCGGCGACGACCGTGTGTGGGTGCCGCGGCGCTCGATCGCGCCGGAGGCGGTGGAGGCGGAGCGGTCGCGGTTCGACCGTGCGTTGGCGGACGCGATCGCGGACCTGGACCGGGTGCACGCGGAGGCGGAGCGGGAGATGGGAGCGGAGGCAGCCAAGGTTTTCCTGTTCCACAAGGGGATGCTGCGTGATCGGAGCCTGATCGACCCGATCCGGGCGAAGATCGCGTCGGAGCGAGTGAACGCGGAGCACGCGGTGACGGCGGTGTTCGACGATCTTGCGGCGCAGTTCCGGAAGAAGACCGATTCGGCGTTCACGACGAAGGCGGACGACATCCGTGACCTTGCGAACCGCCTGCTCACGTGCCTGGTGGGGCAGCGGCGTTCGCGGCTTGACGAGATCACGGAGCCGACGGTGGTGATCGCGCGCGACCTGACGCCATCGCAGGCGGCGTCGTTCAACCGGCGGACGGTGGTGGGGTTCGCGACGGATTCGGGGGGTCGGACGAGCCACACGGCGATCGTGGCGAACGGGCTTGGGCTGCCGGCGGTGGTGGGGTGCCACAACGTGACGTCGCTGGCGTCGGACGGGGAGCGTGTGGTGCTGGACGGGGACCGGGGCGTGGTGATTCTGGACCCGGACGAGGAGCAGTTGGGCAAGTACGAGGGGTACGCGGAGCAGCACCGGCTGGCGGAGTTGTCGCTGGCGGAGTTGGCAGACCAGCCTTCGGTGACGCGCGACGGGACTCCGGTGGAGTTGCTCGGGAACATCGAGTTCCCGGAGGAAGTGCCGGCGGTGCTGTCGCACGGCGGGACGGGGGTTGGGCTGTACCGGACGGAGTTCCTGTTCCTGGCGGCGAACCGCGAGCCGAGCGAGGAGGACCACTTCGAGGCGTACCGGACGGCGATCGGTCTGCTGGGTGGCCGGCCGCTGACGATCCGGACGGTGGACCTCGGGGCGGACAAGTACACGCAGGCGCGAGCGGAGATTCCGGAGCGGAACCCCGCGCTGGGTCTTCGGTCGATCCGGTACTGCCTTGCGGACCGGGCGATGTTCAAGCGTCAGTTGCGTGCGATCCTGCGGGCGAGCGCGCTGGGTCCGGTGAAGATCATGTTCCCGCTGATCACGTCGATCGGGGAGTTGCGGCACGCGCGGCTGATTTTGCGCGACGTGATGGAGGACCTGGCGGAGGAGGGCGTGGCGTTCGACGGTTCGGTGCCGGTGGGGATGATGGTGGAGTTGCCGTCGGCGGCGTTGCAGGCGGCGGCGTTTGCGCGGGAGGTGGATTTTTTCTCAATCGGGACGAATGACCTCGTGCAGTACACGCTGGCGGTCGATCGAACCAATGAGCGGGTGGCGGGGCTGTACCAGCCCTGGCACCCGGCGGTGGTGATGCTGATCCGTCAGGTGGCCCGGGCGGCCCGGAAGGCGGGCATCCCGGTGTCGTGCTGCGGGGAGGCGGCGGGCGAGCAGGAATACGCGATGTTGCTGCTGGGCCTGGGGCTGCGTACCCTTTCGGTGACGAGCGGCGCGATCCCGCAGGTGAAGCGGCTCGTGCGATCGGTCACGATCCAGGAGTGCGAGCGTGTGGCGCGAAAGGCGCTGACGTTCGATTCGGACGTTGAGGTTTCCGCGTATGTGCGGGAGCACGTCCGCAAGATTGTCCCGGAGGCCTCCGGCGGTCGTTCCGCCGGGGGGGGGTAGGCGAAGCCCGACGAGGCGAGCGCCCCCGAAGCCGAAGGGTGAAGACGAAGAGGCGTGACGCCACCCGGCGTCGTGCCCGACAGACGAAGCCCCCGGCAGGCTCGCGGCGTGACGCCGCCGGCCGCGTCGGGTCGGCGCCCCGGCCGGCGCGAGGGCGGAAGCCCGCACGCCACCGGCCGGGACAACGGGACTCGATGCGTGCGCTCCGTGCGGGCGCGGCGCGCGGGTTCCACCGGCCGCCCGTGTTGTTTCGGGCGGGCGTTCGTCCTCCTCGGGGACGGCGTCGCGCGGCGTTCAGGCCGGCGAGCCAGAAGATGCCATCAACAAGGATGCTGATCAACTACGTCCCCGGCGAGGAGTGCCGGGTGGCGATCGTGGAGGACGGGAAACTCGAGGAGTTCCACGCGGAGCGCGTGGACGCCGTCAGCCGAGTCAACAACATCTACGTCGGGAAGGTGACGAACGTCGAGGCCGGGATCCAGGCGGCGTTCGTGGACTTCGGCGTGGAGGAGAACGGGTTCCTGCACGTCTCGGACCTGCACCCGCGGTACTTCCCGGGCGAGGAGGACGCGACGGAGCAGGTCGGGAAGAAGACGCCGCGGCGCGAACGCCCCCCCCTTCAGGAGTGCCTGAAGCGCGGGCAGGAGGTGATCGTGCAGGTGCTGAAGGAGGGCGTGGGGACGAAGGGACCGACGCTCACGAGTTACCTGTCGATCCCCGGGCGGTACCTGGTGATGATGCCGCTGATGGACAAGGTGGGGGTGTCGCGGAAGGTGGAGGACGAGGAGCAGCGAGCGAAGATGCGCGAGATCCTCGACCAGTTGGAACTGCCGGACGGGTTCGGGTTCATCCTGCGGACGGCGGGGTTCGAGCGGACGAAGGCGGAACTGAAGCGCGACCTGGCGTACCTGCTGCGGCTGTGGAAGGACATGGAGCAGCGGCTGAAGCAGGGGAAGAAGCCTCGGCTGCTCTATTCGGAGAGCGACCTGCTGGTGCGTGCGCTGCGCGACTTCGTGACGAACGACGTGAGCGAGATCGTGATCGACGACGAGGGGGCGCTGAAGCGGGCGAGCCGGTTCATGAAGATCGTCGCGCCGCGTTCGAGCGTCAAACTGCTGCAGTACACGGGCCGGCGGCCGCTGTTCCACGCGTTCGGGGTGGAGCAGCAGATCTCGAACATGCACGCGCGCGAGGTGCCGCTGCCCTCGGGCGGCCGGCTGGTGATCGACGAGACGGAGGCGGTGGTCGCGATCGACGTGAACAGCGGCAAGAGCCGCTCGGCGCGCGACGCGGAGACGAACGCGTACCGGACGAACCTGGAGGCGGCGGACGAGATCTGCCGTCAGATCCGCCTGCGCGACCTGGGCGGGATCGTCATCAACGACCTGATCGACATGCGTGCGTCGAAGCACCGCAAGGCGATCGAGCAGAGGTACCGTGAGCGGCTCAAGCGCGACCGGGCGAAGAGCACGATCCTGCCGATCTCGGGGTTCGGCATCCTGGAGATGACGCGCCAGCGCATGCGCGGGAGTCACGAGAGCGTGCACTTCCACGAGTGCCCGACGTGCCACGGTCGGGGGCTGGTGCAGCGTCCCGCGTCGGTGGCGTCGGACGCGCTGCGGGAGTTGGCCGCGCTGCTGGAGTATGAGCAGGTGTCGCGGGTGGAGTTGGTGGTGAGTCCGCGTGTGGCGGGGGAGTTGCTCTCGAACAAGCGTCGGAGCCTGTCGCGGGTGGAGCGTCGGAGCGGGAAGCACGCGGACGTGCGTGTGAGCGAGACGCTGCCGGTGGACCGTTTCTCGCTGTACGCCTACGACGCGTCGGGAGCGGACATCGACGTGTCGCGTCTGCCCGCGCCCAAGGCCCCCGAGTCCGAGTTGAGGCCGTGGGAGGACGCGCCGGGGGACGAGGCGTGGGCGCTCGACCCGGGCGAGACGCCCCCCCCCGAGGTGGAGGCGGCGGAGGAGGAGCACGCGGCCGAGCCGGAGCCGATGCCGCACCCGATCGAGATGGAGGAGCCGGAGGAGGGCGGGGAGAGCACGGGCGAGGGTGGCGGGAAGAAGAAGCGTCGCCGCCGTCGTCGTCGTCGTAAGGGAGCGGGGGAGGGGACAGCGAGCGTGCCTGCGGAAGGCGCTGAGGCGGCCGCGACAGCCGCGCCGGTCGAGGGCGATGTGAGCGATGACGCCCCTGCGAGCGCGGGCGAGAGCGCGCCGGCCGACAGCGGCGAGGGTGGTGGGAAGAAGAAGCGTCGTCGCCGGCGCCGCCGCCGCAAGGGCACGGGCGAGAGCGGAAGTGAGTTGAGCGGTGCGGAAGTGGCGGCCGAGGGCGCGCCGGCGCGCGAGCCCGGGGAGGGTTCGCACGCCGTGGAAGAGGAAGAGGCTTCTGGGGACGTGCCGCCGGATGACGGCGCGGCGCAGGGCGAGTCGGGGCTGAAGAAGAAGCGTCGTCGCCGTCGTCGCAGGCGCGGCGGAGGCGGTGGATCGGAAGGGGGTGGCGCGAGCGATGGCGTCCGCGGCGACGGGGCGGAACGCACACCCGGGTTGAGCGCGCCGGCGAGCACACAGTCGGCCTCGCCGAACGGTCAGCCCGCGCCCAAGCCGCAGCCGCGGACGCTGTATGCTGCGTCGCGTCGTCGGCTGCTGCCGAGCGAGAAGGCGCGTCTGAAGCCGAAGGAGGAGTGACGCGGGGATGACCGGGCAGGGCGCGACATCGGAACGTGAGATGCGCGGCGTGCGCCGGCTGATCGTGCTCGGTTCGACGGGTTCGATCGGGACGCAGGCGCTGGAAGTTGTGCGTCATCTGAACGGGCTGCACGGGGCCGGTGCGTCGCCGGTGCGGTATGAGGTTGTCGGGCTGTGCGCGGGGCGGAACGCGGGGCTGCTGGCGGAGCAGGCGCGTGAGTTCGGAGTGCGCGAGTGCGGGCTTGCGGGGGGGGGGGTGATCGATGGCGTTCGGTGCCGCGTGGGGCCTGGGGCCGCCGAGGCGCTGGTGCGTGAGGTCGAGGCGGACGTGGTGCTCGCGGCGATCGTGGGCGTGGCGGGGCTGCCGGCGACGCTGGCGGCGGTGGAACTGGGGCGGGACGTCGCGCTGGCGAACAAGGAGACGCTTGTTGCGGCGGGCGCTCTGGTCGTGCCCGCGGCGCTGCGCTCTGGGGCGAGGCTGCTGCCGGTGGACAGCGAGCACTCTGCTGCGTGGCAGTGTCTCGCCGGTCTGCCTGGGAGCGAGGAGTGGCCGCCGATGGAGGCGCCGTCGTGCGTTCGGCGGCTGGTGCTGACGGCGTCGGGCGGGCCGTTCCGGACGTGGAGCGCGGCGCGGGCGTACGACGCGACGCCGGAGGAGGCGTTGGCGCACCCGACGTGGTCGATGGGTTCGAAGGTGACGATCGATTCGGCGACGCTGGTCAACAAGGGGTTGGAGGTGGTGGAGGCGCACTGGCTGTTCGGGCTGGGCGCGGACCGCATCGGCGTGCTGATCCACCCGGGGTCGATCGTGCACGCGATCGCGGAACTTTCGGACGGGTCGGCGATCGCGCAGTTGGGCGCGCCTGACATGCGTGTGCCGATCCAGCACGCGCTGAGCGCGCCGCTGCGGCTGCCGGGGTGCGGGCGGGCGCTGGACATCGACAGCCTGCGGACGTTCGAGTTCGAGACGCCGTGCGAGGATCGGTTCCCGGCGATCGGGCTGGCGCGGCGCGTGGTCGAGGCGGGGGGCACGTCGGGGGCGGTCTTCAATGCCGCGAACGAGGCGGCGGTTGACGCCTTTCTGCGGGCGAGGTCGATCCGGTTCGGTCGGATCGTGGAGATCGTGGGTGAAGCGATGGAGGCGATCGCGCCTCGTCCGGTGCGGTCGCTGGCGGACGTGATGGAGGCGGACGGCGAGGCGCGTGCGTTCGTGGCGTCGCGCGTGGGGGAGGGGCTGGCGCATCGCGTGCGTTAGCGGTGCGAGGCGTTTGGTCTGCGGAGCCTGGAGGATCGGGGTGTGCGTATGATCCGGCCCGATCGGCCCGAGGGCCGGCCGGATCGAGAGACCGCCCCATGCCGCACATCATCGGCGAGCCTTGCATCGGCACAAAGGACACGTCTTGCGTGGACGTGTGCCCGGTGGACTGCATTCACCCGACGAAGGACGACCCCGACTACGAGACGGCGGACCAGTTGTACATCGACCCGGATACGTGCATCGACTGCGGTCTGTGCGTGGACGAGTGCCCGGTGAAGGCGATCTATCCGCAGGAGGATCTGCCTGCGGAGTGGAGCCGGTACATCCAGGTGAACCTGGAGTACTACCAGAAGAAGGGCTGAGCGAGCGTTTTTCGCTTGCTCGCGTGATGCATCTGACCATGATCCGAACCGCTCCCTGGACGCTCTGGCGGCACACGACGGGGGAGTTGTGGCGGCTGCTGCTTCTGACAACGGCGGTGCTCGTGACGGTGATCTCGTTCGCGGCGGCGGTGAAGCCGCTCGCGGACGGGAAACTGGGTCCCGCGGAGGCGATCCGGTTCGTGCTGCTGGCGATGCCGCCGATGCTGGCGTATGCGCTTCCGTTCGCGTCTGGGTTCGCGGCGACGCTTGCGTTTCACCGTATGGCGCAGGACAACGAGGCGCTGGCGGCGCACGCGGGAGGTGTGAGCCACGGTCGTGTGCTTGCGCCGGCGGCGGCATCCGGGCTTGCGCTTGCGGGCGTGCTGCTGCTGCTGAACGAGTGGGTCATCCCGCACTTCCTGCGATCGATGGAGCAGGTGGTGCGGCAGGACGTGACGAAACTGATGGTGCGTTCGTTCGAGCGGGGGCAGTCGGTGGAGATCGGATCGTTGATGATCCACGCGGACTCTGTGGTGCAGATCGATCCGAAGACGGACCCGCGTCTGTCGGAGATGGGTGCGACGCAGTACCTGGTGCTCGGCGGGGTGGTGTTTCTGGACATCGACAAGTTCGGCGAGGTGCGAGACGAGGCGGTGGTGCGGCGTGCGCCGATCGTGGTTGTTCCGGACGAGGACGAGCACGGTCGCCGGCAGAGCCTGGCGTGGGTGCGGCCGGAGCAGGGTTCCGGCGTTCGGCGCGACGAGACGCTGATCCTGTTCGAGCAGTTGCGTCCGTTCAGCTTCGTCGTGCCGAGCGCGTTCGAGGACGATCCGAAGTTCCTGACGTTCGGTGAGCTTCGGCGGCTCCGGAGCGAGCCTGACCGGATGAGTTTTATCCGCGCGCGGACGCGCGACCTCGCGTATCACCTTGCCGAGCGCGCGACGACGGACGCGATCAACGACTCTCTGGCGTCGCAGGGGCGGGTGCGGCTTGAACGGGCGAACGGCGAGCCGATCGTGGTGCGAGCGGCGGGGATCGTGTGGGACCATCCGGAGCGTGCGTGGCGGCTGATTCCGGCGCGTGAGGGGGCGATGGTTGCTGTCGAGGTGTGGCGGCTGGGGCCGGGCGGTGAGCCTGGTGGGGGGGGGGTGACCGAGATCACTGCGGACGATGCGTGGCTGGCGACACACATGGGCGGCCCTCGGCTGGAGGACCGCGATTTGACGCTGCGGATGACACTGCGCGGCTTCGCGGCACGCGGCGCGGGAGCGGAGCCCGGCACGGTGGGGGAGGCGCCCGGGGGGCAGTTGGCCGAGCGCGTGCTGGACAACATTCGGCCTGCGCAGAACCCGCTGCCTTCGCTCCTCGCGCTGGACGCGCCGCGGTTGCTGGCGATTGCCGGGCCGCGGGTGGCTGGGGAGCGTCCGGACCCGTTCCTGATCCCACCGACGCAGGAGTTGAAGCGGCGGCTGGAGCATCTTGATCGTGAGATCACGAGCAAGCAGCACGAGCGTTGGGCGATGGCGACGAGTTGTTTCGTGATGGTGATCACCGGCGCTGTGACCGCGTTGCGGCTGCGTTCGAGCCTGCCGCTGACGGTGTACCTGTGGAGTTTTTTCCCCGCGCTCGGCGCGGTGCTGACGATCAGCGGCGGGCAGTCGCTGGTGCATAACACGGGCGCGCCGGGCCTGCTGATGCTGTGGGGGGGGGTCGGGGGTCTGTCGTTGTACACGCTCGGTGCGTACCGAGAACTGAGGAAGCACTAGTGTCGGAAGCGGTTGGGACAACGGGGGTTCGCGCGTTCGCGCCGTGGGCCAACGGGTGGCGTGCGACGCTCCTGCTCGTACTCGGCGTGACCGCGCTGCGGATCGTGTACCTGGTGTGGCTGTGCCCGTACACGCTGATCGAGGACGAGGCGCACTACTGGGAGTGGAGCCGACGTCTTGCGCTGTCGTACTACTCCAAGGGGCCGGGCGTGGCGTGGCTGATCGCGGCCTCAACGTGGCTGTTCGGGGAGTCGGAGTGGGCGGTCCGTCTGCCGGCGGCGCTCGCGTCCGGGGTTGCGGCGTTGTGTGTTGCCGGGCTGGCGCGAGACGCGTGCGATGACGGGCGTGCGGGGTTCTTCGGGGCGAGCGTCTTTCTGCTCATGCCGGTCTTCCAGGTTGTCGGGCTGCTGATGACGATCGATGGGCCGATGGTGGCGTGCTGGGCTGCGGCGTGCTGGGCGGGTTGGCGGGCGATGGAGCGTGGATCTGGACCGGCGTGGGTTGTGCTGGGTGTCGCGCTGGGGGTTGGATTCCTGTTCAAGTACGTGGTGGCGTTGCTGGTCCCGGGGCTGGTGTGGTATGCGTTGCTGCGTCGGAGGTCGGGGCGTGGGCGTGCCGGCTGGGGATGGGTGGCGGCTGGCATCGGCGTCGGCCTGCTTGGTGTCGTGCCTGTCGCGGCGTGGAACGCGCTTCATGGGTGGCCGACGGTGCATCATCTGCTGGGGCACCTCGGGCTTCCGGGTGGGGACGTTGTGCCGACCCAGACGACGGGGGGTGGGTGGCGGTATGACCCGAAGTGGACGCTCGAGTTTCTGGGCGGGCAGATCGCGCTGGCGGGTGCGCCGTTGTGGCTGGGTATCTGCAGCGCGTTCGTGGCGATTCGTCGGCGTGGTGAGGCGGGCTGGCCTGGGCGTGCGTTCCTGATCGTGTGCGGCGTGCCTGTGCTCGCGATCTACGTCGCGGTGTCGTTCGTGACGGAGCCAGAGGGCAACTGGCCGATGGCGGGGTACGTGACGATGGCCGCGTTGTGCGGTTGGGGGGTTGTGGATGCGATGGACGAGGTGCTTCGCAGGCGTGCGGCGTGGAGCGCATTGCCCCGTGGGGAGCGGCCTTGGGCGGGGATCGTGCGTCGCAAGCCGGAGATGCACCGGCAGATCGTGTGGGACGTTTCGGTCGTGCTCGGTCTGGTGATCGGGGTTGGGACGTTGCGGATTGACGTGTTGTCGAGGGCGCCGCTGGTGGGGTGGATGTTCCCGATGGGTCGGATGATGGGCGCGGACGAGCAAGCGGCCGACGCGGCGGCCCGTCTGGAGGCGCTGCGTGAACGGACGGGGCTTGAGCCGTTCGTGATCGCGCAGCAGTATGGGCGGGCGAGCCTGATGGCGTTCTATCTGCCCGGGAGGCCGACGGTCTACTGCGCGAGCAGCCTGACGGCGGGGCGTGCGACGCAGTACGACCACTGGCCTGAGACCGACCTTCGCAACCCCGAGGTGGAGCGAGCGCTTCTCGGTCGGCCGGCGCTGCTGACCGGCGCGACGATCGAGCAGTGGAGGCTTGCGTTCGAGCGGGTTGAACCTGGTCCCCAGTTGCGAGGCGAGAGCAAGGTCGGGCGACTCGTGTTCGTGGGGATCGGGTACCGGGGGTTCATCTCTGGGGACGAGGAGGGGCGGTGATCCACCGGATGGCGTACGAGCGACGGATGCGGCGTGCACGTTCGATGAGGGCGTATGCACTGGCGTTGATGGCGTTGCTCGCGGTGTCTCTGTTGGACCGCGTGGTGTATGACGCGTTGACGTGGCCGCCAGAGCGGCGTGCTGCCGGGGAGTTGGAGGACTGGTACCAGATGCTGCGCACGGTGGGATACCTTCCGGCGTGGCTCGGGGTAGGGGTGGGGATCCTGCTGCTTGGTCGATCGGAGGGGAGCGATCGTGCGGCGTCGCGTCGTGCCGCGGTGGTGGTGCTGAGCGCGTTGTCAGCGGGTCTTGCGGCGGAAGCGCTGAAGTTGCTTGTTGGTCGGGAGCGTCCCGAGGTTTCGGGTGTGGAGGGGGCGTGGCAGGGGTACGTTTTCCGTGCGCCGTTCGGGGCGTTGGCGGACCCGTCGAACCTCGGGTTTCCGAGCTCTCACGCGGCGACGGCGTTCGGTGGCGCGTTCGCACTCGCAGCGGCGTACCCCCCCCTTCGTTGGCTTGCGTTCGTCCTGGCGTGCGGGTGCGGGCTGACGCGGGTGTTGTCCGGTGCGCACTTCGCTTCGGACGTCTATGGCGGAGCGGCGCTTGGGTGGATGTCGTGGCGGTGGTGGTGGCGTGGGCTTTCGGAGCGTTGGGGGTGGGGGGGCGCGGTGTTGCCGCGCTGGGAGCGGGTGGGATGAGGCTGCTTGACCGTTACATTGCGAGGCAGTTCTTTGTGAACGTGCTGGTTCTGTTTGTGCTGCTGTTCAGTTTCGTGGTGGCGATCGACGTGTCGCTGAACGTGCATCGGTTCATCCACAACGCGACGAAGCTTGCGCGTGGCGGGAGCGAGAGTGAGCCTTCTGGCGCTCGGGTCGCGGTGGTGACGGCGTTTCTTGTAGCGGACCTGTGGTGGCCGCGTCTGTTGCAGTTGTTCAACTTCATGCTCGGGCTTGTGATGGTCGCCGCGATGGGTTTCACGCTCACGCAACTGGTTCGTCACCGTGAGTTGGTGGCGATGCTTGCGAGCGGGCTCAGCCTGCGGCGCGTGGCGGCGCCGATCCTTGTGGTGGCGTTCGTGATGACAGGCGTGCAGGCGTTGAACCAGGAGTTTGCGCTGCCACGGATCGCGCCCTTGCTGGCCCGGGACACGGGTCAGGCGGGGCAGCACACGATGGGGGCATCGCGCGTGCCCCTGGTTGCTGACACGCTCGGGCGTGTGTGGTACGCGCGTGCGTTCGACGCGGACACCGGGACGCTGGAGGACGTGTACGTATGGGAGCGCGACGCGCAGGGCATGGCGGTCTGTCGAATCCACGCGGATCGTGCGCGGTGGCGCGGCGGGGGGTGGGATCTGGACGGGGGGATCGCGGAGTCGCGGACGAACAGGGCGGAGCCTGCGGTGCGCGTGGACCGTATCGAGACAAATCTCGACCCGACGGAGTTGCGCGTGCGCCGGCACGACGCGTACCGGCATGCGCTGAGTTGGGGCCAGCTTGGCCAGATGCTTCGAGTGCTCGACCGGCTTGACCGCAATGCGCCAGAGGTGCGAGCGAAGCGGGAGCAGATTCAACGGGAGCGTTGGGGTCGGGTGTCGATCATGGCATCGAACGTGCTCGCGTTGCTCATCGCGTTGCCGTTTTTCCTGTCGCGCACGCCCGGTAACATGCTGGTTCGGACGCTTCGGTGCGCACCCGTTGCGATCGTGTCGTTGCTCGGTGGAATCCTCGGGGCGTCTGCGCCGGTGCCGGGTTTGCCCGCGGCGTTGGGCGTGTTTGTGCCGACGGCGGTGCTGGGGTTGGTGGCGGTTGCGTCGCTATCGACGATCAGAACCTGATGGGCTGGCGTGGGATCGCGGAGGTTCCCCTGGGTTACGGGGCTGTTGCGTGGACGGGAGGCTCGCTAGGATGGAGGGCAGAGGAGGTTCGCGCGTGGAGCACGTTGGCGATCGCTTGCGGGGCGGGTTCTCGGTGGTCGAGTTGATCATGAGCCTTGCGATCGTGGCGATCCTGGTCGGCCTGCTGCTGCCGTTGCTCGGGCACACGCGGAGCATCGCGCACGAGGCGGTGTGCGCGAACAACCTGCGGCAGATCGGGCTGGGGTGGCACGCGTACTTCCAGGAGCACGAGCAGTTCCCGAGGCACACGGACGAGCCGGACTGGCAGTACGGCGGGGTGAAGTTCCTTGGTGGTGGGGAGTTGGTGGTGCTGGACGCGGATCGCCCGATCAACCCGTACATGGCGGGGGAGGCTCAGGCGGAGAGCGGTCGTGTGGCGCGGGCGTTCGCGTGTCCGGCGGACATGGGGATTTATCTGAAGGGGCCTCGCAACGCGCCGAAGCAGTCGGTGCTGAACGGGCGGACGTGCTTCGAGGCGTTCGGGACGTCGTACCGGGCGAACCCGTTCCTGCTGGACTCGACTCGGGCGGGGATCGACGATCTGGCGAGGCCGCTGAAGGTGGCGGAAGTGACGGCCCAGCCGAGCCGGCTGCTGCTTGTGGGGGACCCGATCTGGTACATCGCGTCTGGGGCCGGGGGACCGAAGCAGGGCGTGCTGGACGCGTCGTGGCACTCGGAGCCGTCCGGGGGGAACATGGCGGCGTTCGACGGTTCGATCCGGTTCGTGGTCTTTGGGCGTGGGGCGAGCGATCGGTACGAGTCGCTGCCTCGGCCCGAACTGGCGGACGGGGAGTGAGGCGGGCGGTTTCGGGGCGGGGCGGGGTCGGTTGACCGTCTGGGGGGTCCGGGTATCATCCGTGCTCGCTCGGTGGCCTGCTGGGCGGCGATCGTGCCGCTGTAGCTCAGTGGTAGAGCGCACCCTTGGTAAGGGTGAGGTCATGGGTTCAAATCCCATCAGCGGCTTGTTCTGCTGAACCGGGCGTAGTGTGGTAGGGGCCGCGAGGTGGGGCGGCCGGGACGGGCGGGCCTGTAATCCCGCGGAGGATCGAGCGTACAACCCCTGGGCGAATGCCCAGCCGGCGGGCGGGATCGTCGCCGGGAGACAACCGGAACCTGTGGAGGTAGTCGGACATGGCCAAGGGCACCTTCGAGCGCACCAAACCGCACGTGAACGTCGGCACGATCGGTCACATCGACCACGGGAAGTCGACGCTGACGGCGGCGATGTCGGCCCGCTCTGCCGTCAAGTTCGGCGGGCAGGTGAAGTCGTACGCTGAGATCACCAAGGGCGGGACGGTCCGCGACGCGAACAAGACGGTGACGATCCATTCGTCGCACACGGAGTACGAGACGTCGAATCGTCACTACGCGCACGTGGACTGCCCGGGCCACGCCGACTACGTGAAGAACATGATCACGGGGGCGGCGCAGATGGACGGGGCGATCCTGGTGGTGTCGGCCGCCGACGGCCCGATGCCGCAGACGCGCGAGCACATCCTGCTGGCGCGCCAGGTGGGGGTGCCCTACATCATCGTGTACATGAACAAGGCGGACATGGTCGACGACAAGGAGCTCCTGGAGCTCGTCGAGATGGAGGTCCGCGAGCTTCTGTCGAAGTACAAGTTTCCCGGGGACAAGACGCCGATCGTGATCGGCTCGGCGCTGAAGGCGCTGGAGGGCGAGGATTCGGAGCTGGGGACGCAGTCGATCTTCAAGCTGGCCGAGGCGCTCGACAGCTACATTCCGACGCCGGAGCGGGCGATCGACGGCGCCTTCCTGATGCCGGTGGAGGACGTGTTCTCCATTTCGGGCCGGGGCACGGTGGTCACGGGCCGGGTGGAGCGCGGGATCGTGCGCGTGGGCGAGGAGCTGGAGATCGTGGGCCTGCGTGCGACGGTGAAGACCGTGTGCACGGGGGTGGAGATGTTCAGGAAGCTGCTGGACCAGGGCCAGGCGGGCGACAACATCGGGGTGCTGCTGCGCGGCACCAAGCGCGAGGAGGTCGAGCGCGGCCAGGTGCTGGCGAAGCCCGGCTCGATCACGCCGCACACGAAGTTCGAGTGCGAGGTGTACGTGCTCTCCAAGGAGGAGGGCGGGCGCCACACGCCGTTCTTCAACGGCTACCGTCCGCAGTTCTACTTCCGCACCACGGACGTGACCGGGTCGCTGGAGCTGCCCTCGGGCGTCGAGATGGTGATGCCCGGCGACAACATCAAGATGGTGGTGACGCTGATCGCGCCGATCGCGATGGAGGACGGGCTTCGCTTCGCCATCCGCGAGGGTGGCCGCACCGTCGGCGCCGGCGTCGTCTCCAAGATCCTGGAGTAGCAGGCAGAGCGTTCGAAAGGTTAGGCCAGTAGCTCAATTGGCAGAGCGGCGGTCTCCAAAACCGCAGGTTGGGGGTTCGAGACCCTCCTGGCCTGCCACCTAAGTGGCAGAGGACATGGCAGAGAAGATAAAGATTGCGGTAGCGGCGGTGATTGCGGCGGCGGGTCTGTGGGGCTTCTACGCCATCGCGGACAAGCCCACCATCGTGCGCCTGGGCGTTCTCGTCGGGGCGTTCGCGCTGGCCGCGGCCCTGATGTGGTTCACGCAGGCGGGCCGCGACTTCGCGGTCTTCTCGCGCGAGTCCTGGGACGAGGCCAAGCGCGTGGTCTGGCCCTCCCGCAAGGAGACGCTGCAGACCACCGGCATCGTCTTCGCGTTCGTGTTCGTGATGGCCATGATGCTCTGGATCATCGACGCGGGGCTGCTGTGGGTCACGCAGCGCCTGCTCGGGCAGGGGGGCTGACATGACGATGCGCTGGTACGTCGTGCACGCCTACTCCGGCCAGGAGAAGAGCATCCAGGCCGCGCTGATCGACCGCATCAAGCGTTCCGGGATGGCCGACAAGTTCGGCGAGGTCCTCGTGCCCACCGAGGAAGTGGTGGAGATGAAGGGCGGGGCGAAGGCGCTGAGCGAGCGCCGCTTCTTCCCGGGCTACATCCTCGTCCAGATGGAGATGACGGACGACACGTGGCACCTCGTGAAGAGCACGCCGAAGGTGACCGGCTTCATCGGGGGCACGGCGATGAAGCCGACGCCCATCTCGGAGAAGGAGGTCGAGAACATCCTGCACCAGGTGCAGGAGGGCGTGGAGAAGCCCAAGCCCAAGGTCCTCTTCGAGGTCGGCGAGTCGGTGCGGGTGACGGAAGGCCCGTTCACGGACTTCAACGGCAACGTCGAGGAAGTGAACTACGAGAAGAGCAAGATCCGGGTGTCGGTGCTCATCTTCGGGCGCGCCACGCCGGTGGAACTGGATTTCGGGCAGGTCGAGAAGGCCTGAGGAATTTACCGCCGCCTCCGGGCGGCGCGCGGTGGCCGGGCGTGTTTCCCGGCCGAACTTGACGGGGAGGGCGCGAAGCACGCGTCCGCTTGAACCCGAGGAGTGACATCGTGGCAAAGAAAGTCGTCGGCTTCATCAAGCTGCAAGTGCCTGCGGGCAAGGCGAATCCCTCGCCGCCCATCGGCCCCGCGCTCGGCCAGCGCGGCCTCAACATCATGGAGTTCTGCAAGGCCTTCAACGCGCAGACCCAGAAGGTCGAGCCGGGCCTCATGCTCCCGGTCGTCATCACGGCCTACGCGGACAAGAGCTTCACGTTCATCATCAAGACGCCGCCGGCGCCGGTGCTGATCAAGAAGGCGCTCAAGCTCGAGAAGGGCTCCAGCAAGCCGCACTCCGACAAGGTCGGCAAGCTCACGCGCGCCCAGGCCGAGGAGATCGCCAAGACCAAGATGCCCGACCTCACCGCGGCCGACCTGGACGCGGCGGTCCGCACGATCGCAGGCAGTGCCCGCAGCATGGGCGTGGAAGTGGAGGGAGTCTGACCATGTCCAAGCGAGTCAAGACCATCACGGCGCTCGTCGACCGCGCCAAGGCCTACGCCGTCGCCGAGGCCCTCGACCTGGCCAAGAAGACGGCCACCGCCAAGTTCGACGAGTCCATCGACGTCGCGGTCAACCTCGGCATCGATTCCAAGAAGTCCGACCAGGTGGTGCGCGGCAGCGTCGTGCTCCCCCGCGGTACGGGCAAGAAGGTCCGCGTGGCCGTGTTCGCGCAGGGCGCGAATGCCGAGGCCGCGAAGGGCGCCGGCGCCGACGTGGTCGGCTTCGACGACCTCGCCGAGAAGATCAAGGGCGGCTTCATGGACTTCGACGTGGTGATCGCCACGCCGGACGCGATGAAGGTCGTCGGCCCCCTGGGCCAGGTCCTGGGCCCGCGCGGCCTCATGCCCAACCCGAAGGTCGGCACCGTCACGCCGAACGTGACCGAGGCGGTCAAGAACGCCAAGGCCGGCCAGGTGCAGTACCGGGCCGACAAGGCCGGCATCGTGCAGTGCACGATCGGCCGGGCCTCTTTCACGGTCGAAGCGCTGGAGCAGAACTTGAAGGCGCTCGTCGATGCCGTCAACAGGTCCAAACCGCCGACTTCGAAAGG
>JAHCJE010000020.1 GCA_026128865.1 Phycisphaeraceae bacterium
TGGACCTGGCGATGAGGGCGGTGCTGTTCGGCGCGGTGGGGACGGCCGGGCAGCGGTGCACGACGACGCGGCGGCTGATCGTGCACGAGCGCATCGCGGATTCGTTCGTGGACTCGCTGGTCGGGGCGTACCGGACGATCCGGATCGGCGACCCGCTGGACCAAGCGACGCTGGTCGGCCCGCTCATCAGCGAGCGAGCGGTGGAGGGGTTCGAGAGCGCGATCCGGGCGGCCCGCGAGCAGGGCGGAGAAGTGCTTGTCGGCGGGAAGCGGGCGAGCGTGCCCGGTTTGAGAGGGCACTTTGTCGAGCCGACGATCGTGCGAGCGCCGGCGTCCGGCGTGCTGCCGATCGCGATGGAGGAGACGTTCGCGCCGATCCTGTATGTCTTCACGTACCGCGACTTGGAGCGGGCGATCGGGATGCAGAACGCGGTGCCGCAGGGGCTGAGTTCGGCGATCTTCACGTCGCGGATCGGGTCGGCGGACCGGTTCCTCAGCCCGGCGGGTTCGGGGAGCGACTGCGGGCTGGCGTATGTGAATCTGGGGACAAGCGGTGCGGAGATCGGCGGGGCGTTCGGGGGTGAGAAAGATACGGGCGGGGGGCGGGAGTCCGGGTCGGACTCGTGGAAGGCGTACGCTCGGCGGCAGACGTGCACGGTCAACTTCGGCGGGGCCTTCCGGCTCGCGCAGGGCATCCAGTTCGGAGAAGAGCAGTGAGCGAACAACGGGTAGCGGACGCGTTGGCGGAGGCCGTCATCGCGGAGATTCAGCCGGGGATGATCGTGGGGCTTGGGACGGGGCGGACGGCGTCGCGCGGGGTGGTGGCGCTGGCTGAGCGCGTGAAGGAGCAGGGGCTGGAGGTGCGCTGCGTGCCGACGAGCCACGCGACGGAGACGCTGGCGCGCTACCACGGGCTGCCGGTGATGGACTTCGCGATGGTGGAGAGCGTGGACCTGCTGTTTGACGGGGCGGACGAGGTGGACCCGAGCCTGCGGATGCTGAAGGGGGCGGGTGGGGCGATGACGCGCGAGCGCATCGTGGCGTGGGCCTCGAAGCGGCGCATCTACATGGTGGACGAGAGCAAGATGGTGGATCGGCTCGGGACGCGCACGACGCTGGCGGTGGCGGTGCTGGCGTTCGGGCTGTCGGCGGTGCGGTCGGAGTTGCGGTCGCTGGGGCTGAACGGGGTGGTGCGGCGGACGATCAAGGGGGAGTTGTTCATCACGGACAACGGGAACCTGATCGTGGACGTTGCGCTGGGGGAGCACGACGTGGAGGAACTGGACGCCGCGCTGAACTCGATCCCCGGCGTGGTGGACCACGGGCTGTTTTTGACCGAGGCCGACGAGGTCTTCGTCGAGCGGACGGACGGGTCGATCGACCGGCTGCGGCGCGAAGGGTGACCGGGCGACCCGCTTGACCTGTGGTCAAGGCGGGTTGGACCACGAGTCAAGTCCCCTTCGGGCTTCTCTTTCCGAATGCTAGGTGGTCGCTGTGCCGCTGGCGGCAGGCGACATCCCGGCTGAGCCGGAAGGAGACGACCGTGATCTGCCTCGCACCCAAGCCCGACCGCTCCGCGGAACCCGCCCATCGTTTTGTTTACTGGATCGACCCGGCGGCGTTCGAGCGTGTGAAGCCTCAACTGCGGGTGCTGGGCTACCGGCTGCGCGCAGCGACTCTCACGCCGTGCCAGGCCTTGCGCAGCCGGGGGAAGCGGCTGGTCTACACGCCACCCGGCCGGTGGAACGGGTTCTGCAACCGACAGGGTTCGTGGTACCGTGAGTCGATGCGGGCGGGGCTGTACATGGTCGTGTCGGACCATCGGCTGCCCGAGGGCTTGGGCGAGTTCCTCGCGGTCGAGTTGGGAGCGTCGGACTTCGAGCCGGAGCGGATGCCGGGCGACGACGAACTGGCAGCGCTGATCGAGTCCGACGAGTACCGCGGAGCGAAGCCGGGCGACTGGGAGCGCGTCCATCGGCTCGACGCGGTGCTGATGCGGTGGCTGTTCCGTGTCACGCGGATCTGGGGGCGGAGGGAGACGCTGCGCCGGCACTGGCTGGGCCACCGGGCGAACCACGCGAACTTTTTGTCGGGCCGGTTCACGGCCCGGATCGACGGCGAGGACGTGGCGCACAGCGTGACGGGGAACGCGGGCGTGTGCTCGTCGTGCGCCGAGTTCTTCGACCTGGTCTCGCCGGGCAGGCGCAAGATGGTGCGGGCGTGCCCGGGGTCGGTGACGTTCGCGGGGATGAAGCGGGACGTGTTCTACGACGTTCGTCCGGTCCGGCTGAGCGTGAGCGCTCGGTCCGGGGGAGTCTCACAAGGAGTCGGATCATGAAGCGGTATCTGATCGTGGGCTATGCCCTGGCGTGCTGGGTGATGTTCCTTGGCGTGTTCGCGTACGCGTGCGCGTTCGTGGGCGGGTTCCTCGTGCCGACGACGCTCGACGGCGCGCGGACGGACCCGCTGTGGCTCGCGCTGGCGGTGAACGTGGGGATGATCGCGGTGTTCGGCGTGCAGCACAGCGTGATGGCGAGGCAGTGGTTCAAGCGGTGGTGGACGCGGTTCGTGCATCCGGCGGCGGAGCGGAGCACGTACGTGCTGATCTCGAACCTGCTGATGATCGTGCTGTTCTGGCAGTGGAGGCCGCTGGGCGGGGTGGTGTGGCATGTGGAGCACGAGGCGGGGCGGATCGTGCTGTGGTCGCTGTTCGCGGCGGGGTGGCTGCTGGTGCCGCTGTCGTCGTTCATGACGGACCACTTCGACCTGTTCGGGCTGCGGCAGGCGTGGCTGCACTTCAAGGGCGAGCCGTACCGGCCGCTGCCGTTCAAGACGCGCGCGCTGTACAAGACGATGCGTCACCCGCTGTACACGGGGTGGTTCCTTGCGTTCTGGTCGACGCCGACGATGACGGTCTCGCACCTGCTGTTCGCCGTGCTTCTGTCGGCGTACATCCTGGTGGCGGTGCGGTTCGAGGAGCGTGACCTGAAGGAGTTGTACGGCGAGGACTACGAGCGGTACACGCGGACGACGCCGCGCTTCGCGCCGAGGGTGATCCGGCGTGGGGCTACTGCCCCTGCGCGAGGCTGAAGCCGGGCCTACCGTCGTACATCTTGAGAGGCTGGAAATCGGTGACCGCGAACTTCTCGGCGATGCGGTTGAGGAGGGCGATGGTGGCGGCCTGGCCGTAGCGGCCGAGTTCGGCGGGGTTGCGCAGTTCGAAGCGGACGCGGTAGTAATCCACGACCTCGGTGAAGACGGAGCCGGCGGGCCAGACCTGCGTGCCGCGGTTGGACATCATGGTGAGCGTGAAGGGGGTGTGCTCGCAGAGGCGTTGGAGGTGGGCGGCGAGTTCGGGGGGGCTGATGGTCGTCTCGACGTAGACGTCGCAGCCGGCGTGGTGGCTGACGACCTGCGTGAAGGTCTGGATGAGCGTGTTCATGCGCGGCCGCTCGGGGCGGGTGAAGGAGGGGGCGTCGCGCTCGGGAACCGGGACGGTGGGCGCGGTGCGCGGCGTGCGGCCGAGGCGATCGACGATCGCGCGGGCGAAGGCCATGGTCCCGACGGGCTCGCGCGCCGGATCGCCGAAGTCGCCGGTGCGGACGCCGTCCTCGAGCGTGGCGAGGAGGGCGTTCTCGATCGTGGCGGCGGCTCGGACGAGGCCGACGTGGCGGAGCATCATCAGGCCCGAGAGCAGGAGCGAGGTGGGGTTGGCGATGCCCTTACCGGCGATGTCGGGGGCCGAGCCGTGGACGGCCTCGAAGATGGAGACGTGCTGGCCGATGTTCGCGCTGGGGGCGAAGCCGAGGCCGCCGACGAGGCCGGCGGCGAGGTCGGAGACGATGTCGCCCTGGAGGTTGGGGAGGACGACGAGTTCGTACTTGTGCGGGCGAAGGACGAGGTTCATGCAGAGAGCGTCGATGATGACATCCTCGTGCTGGATGCCGGGGTAGTCGGCGGCGGTGGCGTGGAAGCGTTCGAGGAAGAGGCCGTCGGTCATCTTCATGATGTTGGCCTTGTGTCCGCAGGTGACGCGCGAGAGGCCGAGGCGGCGTGCGAGATCGAAGGCGGCGCGGTGGACCTGGTCGCAGCCGGGGGCGGAGATGAGGCGCTTGCACTCGACGACGTCGTTGGTGAGGCGGTGCTCGATGCCGCCGTAGGTGTCCTCGACGTTCTCGCGGACGACGTAGAAGTTCACGGGGACTCCGGCGCGGGAGTAGACGGTCTCGACGCCGGGCAGGGCGCGGAAGTGCCGGATGTTGGCGTAGGCGCAGTACATCTTGCGGAGCGTGACGTTGATGGACTTGCCGCCGCCGCCCTTGGGCGTCTCCATCGGTCCCTTGAAGACCAGGCCGCAGTCCTCGACGGTGGCGAGGGCTTCGTCGGTGACGCCGCGGGAGTCGCCCTGCTCGAAGACGGCTCGGCCCATCCGGACGGGGACGAACTCGAGGTGGTCGTTCACGCCCGCGGCCTCGAAGACGGCGAGGACGGCTTCGGTGATCTCGGGGCCGATGCCGTCGCCCGGGGCGAGGGCGACGCGGACGGGGGCTGACATGCGGGCTTCCTCCGGCGTGACGGGGGGTTCGGGGGGCAAGGATAGCGCACCCTGCCACGGGATCGGCTTGTTCGTCGGCGGTGTTCAGTCGCGCGGACCGGCGGCGCGGTGGAGACGATCGGCGACGGCCCGCCATCGCGCGGGCGGTTCGTCGCCCTCCCACGGGGTCTCGACGACAATGAGGTCGCCGGGGCCGTGCTCGTCGGCGTCGCGCAGGGCGGCGTAGAGGCCGCGCGCGTAGTCGGCGGGATCGTCGGGCATGGCGATCAGGCGGTAGGTTGGCGCGGCGTGCATGGGGCGTGTGGCGATGACGGTCATCGGACGCTGGAGGTCGATGCCGGTGAGTTCGGGGGGCGCGAGGACGACGCGCTTGCGCGGGGCGTAGTGCGAGCGCATCAGGCCGGGCGAAGCACGCGGGGCGGCATCGCTCGCGGGCGAGGGGGGGGCCTCGACAACGGGGCGGCCGAGCACGCGGGCGATCTCCTCCGCGCTGACCATGCCGGGGCGCAGCACGCGTGCGGGGTTGTCGGCGAGGGAGAGGACGGTGGATTCGATGCCGACGCGGCAGGGGCCGCCGTCGAGGATGTAGACGCCGGGCTTGGGGTCGCGGGAGGCTTGGTCTTCGGAGGAGGAGGGGGACCGATCCGAGCCTTGAAAGGCTCGGCTCTGAGAGAAGACGGCGCGGACGTGGTCGGCGGTGGTGGGGGAGACGAAGCCGGACGGGTTCGCGCTGGGGCCGACGAGCGGGCCGTTGAAGACTTCGAGCAGGGCGAGCGTGAGCGGGTGGTCTGGGCATCGGACGGCGACGGTCGGGCCGCCGGCGGTCACGATGTCGGGGACGCGATCGGCCTTGGGCAGGACGATGGTGAGCGGGCCGGGCCAGAAGGCGTCGGCGAGGCGATCGGCGTCGGGCGTCCATTGCGCGACGACCTCGCGGGCCATCGCCGGGCCGGAGACGTGGACGATGAGGGGGTTGTTCGCGGGGCGGCCCTTGAGGCGGAAGACGTGGGCGACGGCGTCGGGGTTAAGTGCGTCCGCGCCGAGGCCGTAGACGGTTTCGGTGGGGAAGGCGACGACGCCGCCCGCGCTCAGCCGGCGCACCGCCTCGGCGATCTGCTCCGGCCCGGCGTCCATGGAGGACTCTAGAACCTTTCCCCAAACCCATGATTCACCACAGAGGCACAGAGGGCACAGAGAAACGAACCAAGGATTTCTGCCTCGGTGCTCTCTGTGCCTCTGTGGTGAGATCGGTTCTCCGAGGTAACGGGATACCCTCTACTCCGGCTCGGCGCGGGCGCGGTTGCGGGGGCGATCCGCGAGAGATTCGTCGGCGTCGGGGACGACGAACTCGATGCGGTTGCGTTCGAGGTTTGTGCCGACGGCGGCGTGGTACTGGCTGATGGAGGCGTTGAAATTCGCGAGGGCTTCCATCTCGGCGCGCTCGGCGGCGGCGAGCGACTCCTGCTGGTTGAGTTCGAGGGCGAGGCGCTCGGCTGTGAGGCCTGTGAGGAGTTCGTTCTCGACCTGGAGAGCGCGGAGCGATTCGGCGGAGGCGATGCGGGAGAGGCGCGTCTGGGCGATGAGTTGGTAGTAGAGCGTGACCGAGTCGAGGGCGTCCTTCACTTCGCGGACGATGCCCTGGACGGTGTTTCGGTAGGAGATGACGGCCTGCATGCGTTCGAGCCTTCGCTGTCGGAAGCCGGCCTCGGCGGCGCGGTTGCCGATGGGCTGCTCGAAGAAGAGGCCGACGATGTAGTCGACGAACTTGCCGTCGAAGACGCTGTCGTAGACGCTCAGGTCGTCGTCCATGCCGTGGAAGCGGATCTGGCCGCGCATGTCGAGTTGCGGCAGGCGCTGGTTTGCGGCGACGACCTGGCGGATGGAGGTGTCGTCGATGGAGATGACGGCCTGCTCGATCTCGGGGCGTTGAGAGAGGGCGGTGGAGAGCGCCTGGAGGAGGCTGAACTCCATGGGGGCGTCGATGGGCTGATCGACGGGGAGGACGAGGACCTCGGAGCCGACGGTGAGGTCGGGGTCGTTCATCAGCACCTTGAGGCGGTTGCTGGCCTGGCGGAGGGTGACCTGGGCGGCGATGACGTCGGACTTGCGCCGTTCGACGCGGGCGATGGCCTCGGCGACGTTGGCCGGGCGGGCGTCGAGCCCTTCTTCCTGGCGGATGCGGAGCATGTCGCGGACCTGCTCGCCGCGTTCGAGGAGGCGAAGGAGGATGGCGAGATCGTGGTGGGCGCGGACGAGTTCCCAGTAGGCACGCTCGGTGTCGTTCGTCAGGCGGATCAGATCGCGGCGGAGTTGGGCGACGGAGTTCCGTTCAGCGTTGCGGCTGAGGCGGACCTGCGCGAGGGCGACATCGGAGCCGAAGTTGCGCAGGAGGGGTTGGTCGATCTGCGCGCTGACGGTGAGCGTGGTGGCGGGGTCGGGTGTGAAACTCTGGCCGGGCGTGGCGAAGTCGGTGTAGATGAGGTCCTGCTGCACGGTGAGGCGGCCGCCGCTGGTCAGTTGCCGTCGCAGGCCCGTTGAGGACTCGACGATCTGTCGCTGGTCGAGGCCGGTGCCGATCGGGAAACCGGACGAGGCCTGGGAGGGGCGCATCTGGTCCTGGTTGGTCCACTGGAGGTTTGAGAAGAAGGTCCAGTCGAAGGCGGCCTCGGCGGCGACGATCTGGCTCTGGGCGATCGCGGGGGCGAGGCGCGCGAACTGGACTTCGAGGTTGTTCTCGACGGCCGAGCGGACCGCGCGTTCGAGGCTCACGGCGACGGTGCGCTGCGGGAGGCCCATCAGGTCGGCTGTGAGCGGGGTGGCGGCAACGTTGCGCGAGCCTGGGCCTGACATCTGCTCGAGTTCGGCCATCAGGTGCGGCGGGATCGGCAACGCCTGCGCGTCCGCGCTGCGGGTGGTCGCGCGGCGCGTGGGATCGCGCTCGGCCTCGGTCATCTCGCGGCGAACCGCCTCGACGACGGATCGGCGAAGGTCCGCTTCGGTTCGGGGAGCGATGGGCGAGGCGCACCCGCCCACCGCCGCGGCCAGCCCGCAGAACAGCAGCATCCGCGGCAAGGCCCGTGGCAGGGTGGTGTCCATTCGTGGGGACAACCTAGCCCCCGCACGCCCCCCGGTCAAAGGCCCGCACACGCGGGCCGGGCGGGGTAGACTCTCGACCACAAGCGCCGGATGCCCCGATGGCGGCTTTGCGGCCTGTCACGGGCAGCCAAGGACGGCCGGCGCGGATCACGGAGGGCGCACGCCATGTTCCGCCGTTTCCCGATCGTTCCGAGCCTGGTGTCGTTCGTTGTTGCCTCGCTGTATGCGGTCGTTCCCGCGCACGCGCAGGTCCGGCCGGTGGAGCCGTACCACGCCGTCGTCACGGTGGACGGCGCGCCGATGCGGAGCGGCGACATGGCGGACTACTACAAGGTCGCGGAGCTCAAGCGCGGGCAGGTTGTCCGCGTGGACGCCGAGGGCAACGGCTGGGCGCGGGTGTCGTACCCCCCCGGCGTGACGGCGTTCGTGGATGCGCGAGAGGTCCAGGTCGAGGGCGAGACGGCCCGCCTCACGCGGCGCAGCGCGCTGAAGGCCCGCAGCATGGTCGCGGGATGGGGGGCGAGCTGGCAGCGCCTAATGCCCGAAGGCTCGGAACTTGAACCGGGATCGACGCTGAAGATCGTTCAGCCCGTGCGCAACCGCGAGAACGCGACCGTCGGCTACGAGATCGAGCCGCCCGCGGGGGCGCGGGGCTACATCGCGTCGAACAACCTGCGCACGGCGACGGCGGAGGAGGTGCGGGCGCACCAGGCTTCGCCGGGCGTGCCGGCGGTGCAGACGCCGCCTCCGCAGGCGCCGACAGTGCGCGTGCAGCCGACCCCCCCAGCGGCGGAGACGCCTGCCGTCGTTCCGACGCCCGCGCCGGCGGACGAGGCATCCCCATCGACGCCCCCGGTCGTTGCTCCCGTGCCTGTCGAGCAGCCCGCGCCGCTGCCCGAGACCGAGCGCGCCGTCGGCACGTTCGACGCGCTGGAGGCGGCCTTCGAGTCGCTCCGGCAGCAGGACCCGGACGCGGCGGAGTTGAGTGAACTGGCGGCCGAGATCCGGCGCGGGATGGAGGCGTTGGACGACTCGCCGCTCTCGCAGGGGGTTCGGCGCGGCCTTGAGCAGCGGCTTGCGATCGTTGAGTTGTGGATCAGGCTTCGCGAGACTCGGGCGAGGCTGGCCGAGAAGCGTGCGGAGACAGAGACGCACTCGTCGCGCGTGGCGGAGCGGATCGCCGCGTTGGAACGCACGCGCGGGTACGAGTTCGTGGGGCGCGTGGTGCCGAGTTCGCTCTACGATGGGCGGCGCCTGCCGCTGATGTACCGGATCGTGTCGGTGGGCGGCGTGAGTCCGCGCACGATCGGGTACGTGCTGCCGGACGACCGCTTCGACCTGGGCGCGAAGGTCGGGCGCGTGGTCGGCGTCGTCGGGGAGTCGCGCATGGACGAGGCGCTCGGGCTTCGGATCGTCGTGCCGCACCGGATCGACGTGCTCCGGCCGGAGGACGGCGTCGGGGCAGACGCGCCGGAATCCATGATGCGCATGGATTGATGGCCGACTGTCTACAGTCCTGCCATGCCGGAGGCGGGGGTTGTGCAAGGCGTGCGGATGGGTTCGGGGCTGTCGGGCCACCTGGACCCGTTCACGGCGGCGAGGCAGGTGGCGGAGCAGGCCGCGGCCGACCTGGACGGCTCGCCGGGCGTAGATCTGTGCCTTCTCTTCGCGTCGGCCCATCACGCGCGGGTGCTGGGGGGGCTGGGGGAGATTGTCGCGAAGACCCTCTTGCCCCGGCGGCTCGTGGGCGTGACCACGGAGTCGGTGATCGGCGGGCGGGTCGAGTTGGAGCGGCAGCCGGGGGTGTCGCTGCTGGCGGCGTCGCTGCCGGGTGTGCGGCTGCACGGGTTCGACGAGGCTCTGCTCGGCCCGGCGGACCCTGCGAACGCCGAGCAGGTCGCGGCGGTGGGGGAGGCGATCGGCGCGAGCGACGACCTGCGCTGCACGCTGATCTTCGCCGACGCCTTCAGCGTGCCCGTGCTGAACACGCTTCCCGGGCTGTGCGCGGCGAGGCGGCGCGGGCCCGACGGGAGGCCGGTCGGGTCGATCTTCGGCGGGGTGGTCTCGGGCGGGCGAGGCCCTGGCCAGAACGCGCTGCTGATCGACGGCGTGGTGAAGCGGTCGGGGGCGGTGGGCGTGAGCATCGCGGGGCCGGTGCGGGTGGACACGGTGGTGAGCCAGGGGTGCCGACCCGTCGGGCCGAACCTGCTGGTGACGCGCTCGAAGCGCAACGTCATCTTTGAGCTGGGCGGCCGGCCCGCGGTGGAGGTGGTGCGTGAAGTCGTCGAGTCGCTCGACGAGCGCGGGCGCGAGCAGGTGCAGCGTGGCCTCTTTGTCGGGCGCGTCGTCAACGAGTACAAGGAACGCTTCGGTCGCGGCGACTTCCTCATCCGCAACGTCGCGGGGGGGGACGAGGCGACCGGCGCGATCGCGCTCGGCGACGCGGTGCGCACCGGGCAGACGGTGCGGCTGCACGTGCGCGACGCGGCGACGGCCGACGAGGACCTCGCCCTGCTGCTCGACGCCCAGAAACTGCACGAGCGTCCGGCGGGCGCGCTGCTGGTGACGTGCAACGGCCGCGGGTCGGGGCTGTTCGGGAGGCCCGGGCACGATGCGCAGGCTGTGGCCAGGGCGTTCGCGCCGGAGCGGGCGGGCGAGGAGAAGGCCAAGGGGGGCGCGCCGATCGAGCCGGCCAGGGGGTCCGTGCCGCTGGCGGGGATGTTCGGGGCCGGGGAGATCGGGCCGGTCGGCGACGAATCGTTCCTGCACGGGTTCTCGGCGTGCGTCGCCCTGTTCCGCGACGCCCCCGCCGCGACGCGCACGGCGTAAGCGCAGGTTCCGCGCTCCGGACCCCGTGCCGAGGCTCCGGCGGCCCGTGCCAGCGCGATCGCGGCCCGTGCCCGAACGTCTCGGGCACGGGTCCGAACGGCCGCGGCACGCGCCGATGGGTGTCGGGCAGGTGCCGGCGCGCGTCGGTCACGGGTCGGCACGCCTCCGGCAGCCGCCTGGAGTCCCTCGTCCGGAGGTGCGGCGAGCGTCGAGGCGTGAGCCGCCCCCGTCGGCGCGATGAACCCACTGGCCGGTCTACACCCGCGCCGGTTCGGCGATCCCCCGGCACTCGCCGAAGCCGATCCGTCGGAAGCCGTCGCGTTCGCAGAACGCCCGCATGACGACCTCATCGCCGTCCTGGAGGAAGGTCCGCTTCTCGCCCGTTGGTAGTTCGATCGGCGTCCGCTGCGAGCCGGGGACGACGCGGGGTGGGTTCGCCCACGGGTCGCCGTCCCAGGTCAGTTCCAGCAGGCAGCCGCGGTTCTCGCGGGCCGGGCCGCTGACCGTGCCGCTGGCGAGCAGGTCGCCCGACCGGAGATTGCACCCGTTGACGGTGTGGTGGGCGACCATCTGGGCGATGGTCCAGTACATGTGGCGGAAGGAGCCGCGGCTGAGGCGCACGGGGGAGAGGCCGCGCTTGCGCATGTCGGCGGAGGCGAGGAAGACCTCGCAAGTGATGTCGATGCCGCCGCGGGCGCGGTCGGCCTCGTCGTCGAGGTAGGGGAGGGGGCGAGGGTCGCCGGGGGGTCGCTCGAACGCGGGCACGCGGAACGGGGCGAGGGCCTCCATCGTCACGATGTACGGGCTGACGGTCGTGCCGAAACTCTTGGAGAGGAACGGGCCGAGCGGCTGGTACTCCCACCGCTGCACGTCGCGGGCCGACCAGTCGTTCACGATGCACATGCCGAAGACGTGCTCCGCGGCACGCCCGACCGGGATCGCCTCGCCGAGTTCGTTGCCGCGCCCGATGACGACCCCCAGTTCCATCTCGTAGTCGAGCATCCGGCACGCCCCGAAGCCCGGCGCCCCGCCCTCCTCCGCCGGCGGCAGCTGCCCGACGGGCCGACGGATCGGCGTGCCGCTGGGCACGATGCTCGACGCCCGCCCGTGGTATCCGATCGGAATGTGCTTGTAGTTCGGAAGCAGCGGGTTGTCGGGCCGGAACATCGAGCCGACGTTGGTGGCGTGGTGGATCGAGGCGTAGAAGTCGGTGTAGTCTCTGGCGGGCGGATTCTCGAGATAGCACTCGTCCGCGTCGAACAGGTGCTCGGAGACCTGTTCCTGCAGGCCGGACGGTGCGTTCGCGTCGAGCATCTCTTGTAGCCGACGGCGAATCCGGCGGGCAAGCGGTGTTGCGGCACTCTCGTACATCCCCTCGCACGATTCGATGTGGAAGAGCTCTTCACCAATGGGTGTGTCGCCCAGGAACGCTACGACATGGCTGAGTTCGAAGAGGTTGAGGACTTTGTCGCCGATGCGAACACCGAGATGCTCCGGCATGCCCATGTCGTTCGGATCGGCGATGTACACAAAGGGCAGGTTCTGGATCGGAAAGTCCGTCCCAGGATCGTTCGCGGACTCGACCCAACTCTGGAGGTGGGGGTCGTGGGTCTCGTTGATGTCGTAGGGCATTGCCACTGTGTCGCTTCCTTTCGGCTCCCTCCCCCGCGCCCCGCGGGGGAGGGCTGGGGTGGGGGCTACCACATCTTCCCACTCTACGTCACGTCCCTCGCAGGACGATTCCGCGCAGCCTCGCGCATCTTCTCATACTCCACCGCCCTCGCACGAAGGAACGCCTCTTTCCTGTGCGCGAACTGGCCCGGCTTCAACCGCTCCATGCGCCGCGCCACAACCCGCAGGATGTGCTCGACGACACGATCCGCGTTCTTGCTGATCGCGGAGACCGGGATTCGGAGCGTTTCTACGCCGCGTTCGCGCATCCATGCGTCGCGCCGCCGGTCGTGATTCGTCCGTTCGACGTGGGTCATGCCGTCAACTTCGACGATGAGCGCGGCGTCGCGGCAGTAGAAGTCCGCTACGAACTCGCCCATCGGATGCTGCCGACGGAACTTGATGCCGTAGCAACGGCCGCCGCGGAGTCGCGACCAGAGCACACGTTCGGGCATGGACATGGAGCGTCGGAGTTCGATGGCTCGAACGGCGGCGTGATCGGAAGGAGTGAGAGAGCGGTTGTGGGGTGGAGCGGTAGGCGTGGTAGCCCCCTCCCCGGCCCTCCCCCGCGGGGCGCGGGGGAGGGAGGCGGAAGAAGGCTCGGTTCGATCGTCGCGTTTCATCATCGCAGCCATCCCAGCCGCTGCAGGTCGCCGACAGGCTCCTCGAACGAGCACGAGCCGATCGAGATGGCGAAGGCATCACGGGTCCGGGCGAGTTCCTCGGCGCTCCACTCGCGGCCGCGCCACGAGGCCGCCGCATCCGTAAACGCGAACGCGCCCGGCTCGCGCTCCTCCAGCATCGACGCCAGTTCCTCCGGCCCCGCGTCTCCCGTCCGTGCCGCCACCGCCGCCAGGAACACGTTCACGAACCCGTGCATCACCGCGCGGGGGGGGGCAGGCTCGTAGGTCAGCGGCTGCTCGGCTCGCACGGGGTGGTGCAGGCCCGCCGTCGCCTTGAAGGGCACGTCGCCGGCCGCGCACGCGTGCAGGAACGCCGCCACCCGCTCCGAGGCGGGGACGGCGCCGGGCGTTGCGCCCCCGCACCGGACCTTCGCGCACGCCCCGCTCCCGGCCAGCGCGGCCACCATCCCGCGGCAGTCGCGGTCGATCGGCACCTCGTAGAACGGCAGCAGGTCGTCCGGCACGGCGTCCAGCGTCTCGTCGATGAAGGCCGCGCTGTCCGCCTTCAACTCCACCGCGTCCGCCCGGGCGAGGCCGCGGTCCTCGCGCGAGTGCCGCTCGTTGAACTCGGCGATGCGGAGGAGAGCGTCGTCGAGCGGCATGTCGGCGACGACCGTCACGCCCCACGGTTCCAGCACGTCCGCGTGCTCCCGGTAGCCGCTGGTCGCGTAGGTTCCCGGCATGAGCGCGGCGCCGTGCTCGCTCAACTCGCCCAGCCGCGATGCCGCGCACACGAACCGCCCGAGCATCCACGCGTGCTCGCCCATGCGGTAGCGCGCGTACGACTCAACCGCGCGTTGCATCCCGTGCCCGGTCGGCGGGAACAGCCCGGCGTAGTCGAACAGGCCGGCGACGAGCGCGCGGAGTGATTCGGTCGGCATGGGGCAGGATAGGGCCTGAGGTCACTTCGCGAGTTTGGCGATGAGCCGCCAGACCGTGTGCGGTTCGAGGTGCCGGCCGGTCTCGGCGTTGAAGCGCGCCACCAGCGACTCGAACTCGGGCGTGTACGGCAGCCGGTCGCGCTGGCCCAGCGTCCCCGCCGCCTCGACCACAAGCGACGACAGCAGCGCCTCCTCGCGCTCGTCGATCCGCGGCGGCGCGGTCGCCGCTCGCCCGAGCCGCGGCAGGCGACCCGCCTTGCGAAGGTTGTGCAGCCGGTGGAAGACGCCGCGCTCGTCGAGACCGGTCGCGTCCTTCACGGCGGCGAAGAGCGAGGCAAACTCGAGTGTGTAGGGCAGGTCGTCGAGTGTTCGTCCTTCACGCTCGTACGCGGCGACGAGCGCGGCGTCGCTTGCTTCCTGCCCGGCCTCGAAGAGCGCGGGTTGCTCAGTCGCGCCGTGGCGAGCGCTCTCGCCCGGCCCGCGCTGTCCCGACGCGAGCGACGCCAGCCACGGCCCCATGGACTCGCCCGGTCGCTTCGCGGGGTCGAGAAAGTCGGTGAGGCACTTGTCGAACAGCGCGTGCCGTCGCGCGTTGGCGATCCCGCCGTCGAAGTGCCCGTAGGGGACGACGAACCGCCATCGCCGCCCCGGGTCCGCGCCGAGGGCGTTGAAGACTCCCGCGGCCGCCGGCGCGGGGACCGTGTCGTCGCGCTCGGCGAGCATGCCGAGGGCGTGGCAGCGGACGCGCGTGGCGTGGACAGCCGCGTCGCAGAGCCGAAGCGTCTCGACGATGCGCTCGCGACGGAGGTGGTTCGCGGCCAGCACCGCCCAAACCTCAGCCCCGATTCCACGGGCGCACCTCGCCCGCTCCTCCAGCCGCCAGGTCCAGTCGCCGAGGCTCGGCAGCGCCACGGCGATGCGGTCGATCCGCAGTGCCGGCGCCAGCGCGGAGGCAGCGACGATCGCCAGCCCCGCGCCGAACGACGTGCCGTGCAGGTAGATCGGCGTCTCCGAGCCGGTTTGCTCGCGCAGGAACCTCGCCAGCGATCGGCAGGCGTTCGCCGCGTCCGCGACGGCCTGCGGCAGCACCCAGTGCATCGCGTCCTCGGGCGCTCGCACCTCCGCGTCAAGCCCGAGGCCGATCCAGCCGAACGGCGCGGCCGACGGCGAGCAGAGATCGCCCGCGTCCACCTGCGAACCGGGGTAGCCGCGCACCCGGACGATGAGCACCGCCACCCCGCGCGCCGCCACGGCCTGCCAGCGTTCCGCGTCCTCGGCGAGCCGCGGCGGGCGGTCGTAACCATGCAGCGTGACCAGCCCGGCACGCACCGGCACACCCTCCGGCGGCTCGACGAGCGTGCACCCGATGCGCACGCTGCGCACGCTCTCAAACCACAGGCCGGCCGTCGGGTCGCCGGGGTCGCGCTCGCCGTGCGTCCACGGCTCCAGCGCAGGCTCGGACGCAAACGCCGCCTCACGCCACCGCTTCCAGAAGACCGAGTGCGGCGGCGACGGCGCGGTGTCCGCGACGTGCGCGAGTGTCCGCACGACGCTCAGCCCGAAATCGTCCGGCTCGTTCATTCGCCCGGAAGGGTACGCGGGCGATCGTCGGCCGGAGGGCGCTCCGCGCCCAGCCCCAACAACGCCCCGGCGTCGAACACCGCGCCCCAGATCTGGCTGCTCGGCCGCTGCTCGGCGTCGGCGAGCGGCCCGCGCTGCGCGACCCAGAGCATGTGCCGGCCGTCCGCGCTGAACGCCGGCAGCCCGTCGAAGCCGTCGGCGTGCGTGATGCGGACGCGCCACAGATCCTTCAGCGGCACGTCCGGATCGAACTGCACGGCGAAGACCTCGTAGTTGTGGTGCCCGACCTCGCTGGTCGCGTACACGATGAACTCCATCGAGGGGTGCCAGAAGGGCGCCCAGTTGACGTAGGCGTTGTCGCTCAGGGCGATCTCGCGCTTCAGACCGGCGGGCGCGCCGTCCGCGTCGAAGTCCAGTTCGCCGACGAAGAGTTGCAGTTCGTTGTCGCCGCGGCGGTCGGAGCGGTAGCAGATCCACTTCCCGTCGGGCGAGAAGAACGGCCCGCCGTCGTACCCGTCCGCGACGACGATGGGCGTGTGACGCCCCGTGCGGGTGTCGTAGATGTAGATGTCGGCGTCAGGCTTGCCGAGGCGGGCGCTCTTCTCGTCGTCCACGTTCGCGTACAGCACGAACCGCCCGTCCGCCGACCACGAGCACTCGGCGTCGTAGCCGGGGCGTTCGAAGAGCGGCGTCGGGGCGAGTTGGTTCGGCTCCCACGCCGGCTCGCGCTGGCCGGGATGCATAGCGCGCCACACCTCGGGCACGACGCGCGTCACGACCTCCATCTCCGAAGGGAACTGCCACACATACCGCCCCTCGCCTCGCTGGTAGCCCGGGCCGCTGTGCTCGGCGGGCGGCACGAGCGTCGAGCCGAACATGACCTCCCAAGGCCTGAGCGGATGGAACCAGCCGCAGGTGTTCGCAGAGCCGGGCGGACTCACCAGGATCGGCTCCTCAAACCCGACGAGGTCCCCCGCGTCGTCGTACACCACCCTGGCGACGTACATCGAGTAGTGCGCATCCGGACGGACGCCCGCGGGCGGCACGGGGATCGCCTGGAAGATGACCCACGTCGCGTCGGCGTTGAAGTACTGCTCGCCCGCGCGAAGGAACCGCTCACGCGAGGTCAACTGCACGTGCCGACGCAGCACGGGAGGTTCGAGCGCCCGCCACTCGATAGGGTCGCCGCTCGGCGCGCCGCCCGGCTGCGCGTTCGCGACAGAGGTCGAGAGCAAGAGCGGGACGAAAAAAGCGGCAGCGGCGCATCGCGGCATGGTCGGGTTCCAGCAGGGATTTCGGTGTGATGGCCTCGTCGGTCGCCAAGGGTAGCCGCGTACCGTCCCCCGTGCCGCCCCCTCCCCGCATCCCGATCCTCCACCGCGACGAGGGCTTCGTCATCGTCGAGAAGCCCTCCTGTCTGCTCTCGGTCCCCGGGCGCGGGCCGAGCAAGGCCGATTGTGTCGTCGCCCGCGTCGCCGCGCTCATCCCCGAGGCCACAGGCCCCATGGCCGTCCACCGTCTCGACTATGAGACCAGCGGCCTGATGGTGGTCGCCCTCGACGCGCCGACCCACCGCACGCTCTCACTTCAGTTCGAGCATCGCAAGACGGGCAAGCGTTACGTCGCCTTGCTGGAGGGAGAGGTCGATGGCGACGAGGGGCAGATCGATCTGCCGATCATCGCGGACTGGCCCAACCGTCCCAGACAGATGGTGGACTTCGATCGCGGTAAGCCCGCGACGACGCTCTGGCGCGTGATCGTGCGAGAGGCGGGGCGAACGCGCGTCGAGTTTCGCCCGCTCACCGGCCGTACGCACCAACTCCGCGTTCATGCCGCGACGCCGCGCGAGCAAGGCGGCATCGGCGCTCCGATCGTGGGCGATCCGTTGTACGGGACCGGCGCGTCGGCGGAGCGCATGATGCTCCACGCGGCGACGCTCGCCTTCTGGCGGCCGGGGACAGGGGAGTGGCTGGTGTTCAGCAGCGAGCCGCAGTTCTGAGCGATGCGGGGGCGCAGGGCACGCTGAGCGGACGTCAGGGATAGGGACGGGAAACTCCGTGCGGTCGTCCTCCCGGCACCGGCACTCTCTCTCGCCGCGTTCATCGCGACTCTGTGTGAGGTCCGTCAGATGACGATCGGCGTGGGCGATGCGACGGCAGCCGACGACAAGCCGGCACGGATGAGCAGTTCCGCGAGAGCCTCGGCATCGTGGGTGGTGAACGCGCCTGGTTCGTGGCTGTCAGCGTCGAGGACGCCCCAGCACTCGCCGCTCGGGTCGAGCATGGGGACGACGACTTCGGAGCGATCGCGCGGGTCGCAGGCGACGTAGTTCTTGCCGAGCGAGGCGACGTCGCGGACGACGAGCGGGCATCGCTCCCGCCACGCGCGGCCGCACGCGCCGTGGAGGCCGATGGGCGAGCAGGCGGGCTTGTCGCGCCGTGGGCCGAGGACCAGTTCGTCGCGGTCGGCGGGCTTGACGTAGAAGCCGACCCACGAGTAGCCCTCGTTCGAGAAAGCATCCCAGAGGGCGTCGGCGACGGCCTGCATGCGCACATCGCGCGGCGAGGCAGGCGCGATGAGGGGACACACCCGCGAGTAGTCGCGTTGGCGCGTGGGCGCAGTGGCGGAGGTGTCGGGCACGGTGGGTTCAGAGCGTGGCAGAGGTATAGGGCAACAGGCCCATGTACCTGGCGCGCTTGATGGCCTGGGCGACGAGCTTCTGTTCGCGTGCGGTGGTGCCGAGGCGCTTGCGGCCATAGATCTTGCCGTTCGGGCTCATCATCCGGCGGAGGGTGTCGTAGTCCTTCCAGTCGACGTACTCGACGCCCTTGCCGGAGGTCTTCACGACGTTGGTCTTGGTCGGGGTCTGGAAACGGGAGAACCTGCTCATCGAATGCTCCGTCTTGGTCTGTGCGGCCCGGGGTACGGCCCGGGCGACGGTCCTGAATGCCAACGGTAGGTTTGCCGGGGATGGAGGTCTACGCGCTGCCCGCGGCGGGGCGGCGGGCGAGGGCGTCGAGGCTGAGATAGCCCGCGCCCCAGATGGTGACGGCCGCGCTGCCGACCAGGAGCAGGATGTTCTGGGCGACGTTGCACCAGCCGATCTTGTCTGGGGGGCAGAGGAGGCCGAAGTCGCCGAAGCAGCCGCACTTGGGGTCCACGTCGCCACGGAGGAGGGCGGAGGCGATGGCCCCGATGAAGGCGAGGAGCATGGCCGAGAGGATGAGGGCGGCCGAGCGGCTCCAGAGGCCGACGACCAGCGCGGCGGCACAGACCATCTCGGCCCAGGGGACGACGAAGGCGGCGGCGGGGACGAGTTGCTCGGGGACGATCTTGAAGCCGTGGATGCTGAAGGCGAAGGCCTGCGGGTCGGCGATCTTGAGGGCGGCGGCGAAGGCGAAGACGCCCGCCAGCCCGAGCCGGACGAGGAGGAGCACGGCCTTGACGATGGGGGGAGGGCCGGTCATTCGCCCCACCTCAGGAGTTCGTCGGGGCCGTCGGCGGTCTCGTGCCCGGCGGCTGTCCAGCCGGGGTAGCCGTCGACGTCGATGTGGACGGTGGTGATGCCGAGGTCTTCGAGCCGGATGGCGACGAGGTGCGAGGCGTCGCAGGATCCGCCCTCGCAGTAGACGACGATGCGGTCGCCCGGGCCCATGAAGTCGAGCAGGGCTGAGATGCCGGAGATCTTCGAGGGGGGCACGTTGAACGCGCCGGGGATGTGGCCGGCCTCGTACTCGTCGGCGGGGCGGGCGTCGATGAAGAGGGCGAGGTTCTCGTCCCAGAGGCGGAAGGCGGTGTCGGTGCCGATGTCGGTGGGGAGCGAGTCGAGCCATGCCCCAAGCGATGCGGCGTAGTCAGGCTTCACGTCCTCGGGCGCATCGGTCTGGCCTGTGGTGGGCCGTTCCGGGGGGGCGAGAAGGGGGGTAGCGGTGCGTCCTTCACCGGCGCGGACGCGAATAGCGGGTTTCGTCCACCAGTGTCCTCCCGCGATCACGACTGAGAGACCGAAGAGCGCGAGCGAGCGAGTCAGGACAGCCGATATGCTGCCACAGCCGGCGCAGCGGGAGCCGCGCTCACGTCTCGTATCAGGGTCGCTCATAACGGGTCGCGAGGCTTCAGTTGCGGCGTACGGTTGCGAAGTACGGGAGATTCAGCGTCTTCTCACGCTCAACGTCGGTGTGGATGACGAGGAGGCCCCGAACTCCGCGTCCATTCTCGGGGATCTGCCCGCTGATCCGGATGACGTAGGCCGAAGCCTTGTTGCCGTTGTTGGTGGTGTGCGGGGCGACAGCAACCTTGACGGCGTTCGGGTCCGGGTTGCGGTCCTCGACGTCGAGGATGGAGAAGGGCGTGCCGGTGCGTGAGCGAACGATGACCTCCTGTTCGAAGGTGTCGCCGATGCGGACCGCGCCGAAAGACACTCGCTCGGGCAGCACTTCGACGTCTCCGAGGTGCTGGGCGATGAGTTCCAGCATGACGTGCTCGTGCTTCGGGTCGTTCGTGCGGAGGCGGACATGGTTGTTGCGGATGAAGCCCATTGGTGCACCGGGGAGCATCCGAACCTTCAACTCGGTGCGCATCAGCGGCTCCGGCTCGTTCTCGAACTTGAACGGCTCGGTTTTGCCGATCTCGACGCGGAAGAGCTCGGGGTTGTCGGTGGTGGCTTCGATCACGCGGAAGTCCTTGGTTCGGCCCGCTACGTGGACGAGGATCTCGGCAGGCTGATCCTTGCGGACCTGGCCGAAGTGCGCGATCTTCGGTTCGATGATGACAGATGGAAGGACGTTCGCACGCACGACGAGTTGCATGGTCTTGTTCTGCGGGTCGTTGGTCACAACGGTCACGGTCTGGTGCTGATCTCCCGAGCGGTTCTTGGGGTCGTAGACGACCTTGATCGAGCCTCGCTCTCCAGCCCTGAACTGTGACTTGGCGAGTGAGGGCACCGTACACCCGCAACTGCCCTTGGCGCTGTCGATCCGGAGTACGCCCGGGCCTTCGTTGACGAACGAGAACTCGATCTCGAACTTCTCCTCGTCGAGGATCGACCCGAAGTCGTGCTGCGTGCGTTCGAAGACGATGCGCGGGGCATTCCGCTCGTCTTGCGGCGGGAGTCGGTTGGGTGCATCCGCGGTGTCGAGGAGCTGGCCGTTCGCCATGGTTGAAATCGCCGCGATGGTCGCTGCCAGCAGGGAACGTCGAATGATGTTCATGGTCGCCTCCGCAATCTCGAGTCCGGCGGCGCAGCGAGCGGCCGCGTACCAGACAAAGCACGGACATGATACCCGCCAGATGAGCCGCCGTTGCACCGGCGCCGACGCGAGGGTGGGCGGTCACTCCAAGCCAAGTCTACGACACATCTGACCGTTGGCCAAAGGGGAATTCCCTGCATCTGTGGCCGCCAGGGATCACCTGTGCGGTCTGGAGAGCGTGTACGACGATCTCAGCACCCCGCCGACCAGAGATTCAGGAAGGTGATGAGGTCGAGGGTGTTGATCTCGCCGTCGCCGTTCATGTCGGCCCGTTCGTCGCCGACGACCCAGGCGTTGAGGAATCGGACGATATCGATCGTGGTCACGAAGCCGTCGCCGTCGAAGTCGGGGAGGCACTGGCATTCGTCGGGGATTCCGTCCCGGTTCACGTCCTGGCTGCTGCCGGAGGCGATGTCGCAGGAGTCCGGGACGCCGTTCCCGTTACAGTCCTGTGCGCGTCCGTCAGCGATTTCGCAGTCGTCGGGTACGCCGTTGAAGTTGCAGTCGGTTCCCGCGTCAGGCATGAAGTCGAATCCGCTCGGCTTCCAGATGTTGGTGTCGTTTCCGACGATGAAGGCCCGCATGAAGTAGCCGTTGCGAGCGTCGAAGTGGTAGACGCGTGCGCTGGTGACGTGGAGGCCGCCCGTGTCGCGGTGGACGTGGCTCGTCGAGGCGTAGACGTCGCCGTCCGGCCCGATGCGCAGGCCCCAAGGCTCTTCGAGCGTCAGGACGGTTGCCGTCCCGCCCTGGTTCCATTTGCCCTGGGCCGCCTGTTGCTGCGTTGTAGGCGATGATGCGGTCGTTGCCGTAACTGGCGACAAGGAGGTCACCAGTGCGGGGGTTGTAGACAAGCCCGCGCGGCTGGTTCAGGCCGCCATTGTTGGAAGTCACGATCGTTCGGATGAACGCCCCGGTGTTCGCGTCGTATTCACGCACGCGGTTGTTCCCTGCGGCGACGACGAGTGTCCCCTCCGGAGAGAGCGTCATGCCCCACGGCGAGACCAACCCTCCTGCGCCGGGTGCGACGAGTACGCCGAGGTGCTGACCTGTCATCAGGTCGTACTCGTGGACGCTGGCCGTGTCGAGGGATGCAACAAGGAGCGTGCCCCTGGGTGTGACCACCATCCCTGTCGGGGTGGACAGCCCACCCGATCCTGAGGGCACGAAGTCGCCGACGAGCGCGCCGGAACGATCGAACTCGACGACCCTGTGGTCTGCGCCGCTGGAGACGAGGACGCGGCGGTCCGGGGTAATGATGAGATCGTGCGCGAGGTTCACAGCGGGCGGCGAGACGAAGGCAACGACGCCGCTGACGGAGTGGCAGGCGTGGATCTGGGCCTGGGCGAGGCTGGCGACGAAGCAGAAGTGAGCGGCGTCAAGGGCGTGAAGGTCGATCACGCCGTCACCGTTGCAGTCCTGGCAGGCGTCGAGGATGCCATCGCGGTCGATGTCGAGGGGCATGTTGGCCTGGATGGCGGCGTAGTCGTACACGCCGTCGCCGTCGCAGTCTGACTGGCAAATGTCGGGGATCGTGTCGCCGTCGCTGTCGGCTTCGAGTCCGGTGTAGGTGTCCCATGCGTCGGGCAAACCGTTGGTGTTGCAGTCGGGCTCGCAGTCGTCGGGGATGAGGTTGCCGTTGATGTCCTGGGCGAGTCCGAGGGCGATCTCCTCGGGGTCGAGGATGCCGTTGGCGTTGCAGTCCTGGCAGTCGTCGGGGATGCCGTCGGCGTTGGCGTCCTGGGCGAGTCCGAGGGCGATCTCCTCGTCGTCGGGGATGCCGTTGAGGTTGCAGTCGAAGGTGAGGCAGTTTCTGGTGGCGATGTGCTCGTGCATGGCGCGGCGGGTGAGTCGGTGGAACCGCATGTCAATGTTGGCCTCGCCGCCGCTGACGGTCTGGGCGCAGTAGCTCATCATGTCGCCGCGGGTTGGGATGGGGGTCGGGACGTGGCAGTTGTCCACGCCGTAGTCGTGGGTGTGAAGCGTGCCGCAGTTGTGTCCGAGTTCGTGGGCAGGGACGACGACGTCGCGGTTGAAGACGTGAGGGCGGTCGGGGTCGACGAAGAACCCGAGCGTGTAGCCGGCCCAAGAGTAGCCATTGTTGGTGCAGAGCGCGTTGAGGTACGCGACACCGCCGGCGTTGAGATACCGCCTTGCACTGAGGTATTGGGCGGTGTCGCGCTTCACGTGCTGCATGTTGCTGTTCCAGTGGCTTCTGAACGCGCTGAGAGGGTTCTCAAGCCCCTGGTAAAGATCGTTTCGGTTGTCCCACAGGCGCACATAGGTTAGTTCGAAGCGCAGGTTCATCTCGCGCAGGTACACGTCCGAGATCGCGCCGTAGAGCGAAACGATGTACTCGGCCGCGGCGTCGAGATCGCCGAAGAGCAGGAAGTACTCGTAGTCGGTTTCGATCGCGAGTTCAACGACACGGTAGAGGTTGGTGGGCTGATCCTGGACGTTGCGAGGGTTCTGTGATGGCTCTTCGTCGTGGCGTACGACGCGGCAGTACTCGACACCCGGCGGGAGGATCGACCCGCCAGGGCGCACGGCAAAGACGGCGACCTCGCCAGCGCGGGTCACGCCTCCGCCGGGCAGGCGCGACGAGATGCCGAAGCGCTCGCCGGCGACTTCGATATACCCGTTCGAGGCGTTTGCGCCCAGCGCGATGAAGACGCGCGAGCCGGGCAGGCCGATGACGGTCCCTCGCAGGAGCGTGACGGAAGCCGGGTCGAAGTTCAGCGGGGCGTCACGCTCGCCGGCGCGCCCGACGGCGAAACGAGTCCACGGGGTTGTCACGGCGATGCGTGTGAGGTGCAGGTCGGCCCGGCGACCGCTCGCTCCGAGCGGAAAATCCCGGACGATGATCGGGCCGGCCGCGCGAGCGTCGAGCGCGGCGTCCTCGAAGGTGTACATCGCCACCGTCGCGCTGCCGGCGAGAACCTGCCCCCGCGAGTCGCAGGCAGGAAGCCAAGCGAAGAGCAGGAATGCTGCCGTGAAGAGAGCCGACCACGCCTGTCCTCGGTACACCATCGTGCGCTCCTTGCCGCCCGCGACGGCGGCCACCCCCCGCGACCGCCAGACTACAGGCAAACCCGTGCTGCGCACAACGGTTGTCAGTCGGAAAGAGCGGCCCGGAAAGCCCGAGAATGGCCGCGGTCAGCCTGGAACCGGGGAAACCGCCCGCTCGCGCGTCGTGCCGACGGCGAGCCAGTGGTCGAGGGCGCGGTGGACGTCGTCCGGGGTGGCGGCGAGGCGCACGCCGTCCTTCAACTCGCGGCAGTGGGAGCCGTTGATGGTCTTGCCGAGCCAGGCGATCTTCTGGCGGATCTTGTGCATGGCGTAGTGGTCGCCGCGGAACTCGCGCATGCGCTCGAAATAGCGGCGCACGATGTCCACCTTGTCCGCCTCCGCAGGCTCGCCCGACTCTTGCTCTTCGAGCGGGTCGAGCGTCAGACGCGCCTGCGCGCGTGCGACCCTGCACTGCTCTTGCCACGCGAGCCGGAAGACCCAGGGCATGGCGAACGCCCCGCGACCGATCATCACGCCCGCGCACCCGGTTTCGCGCAGCATGGACACGGCATCGTCGGGGGTGCGCACGTCGCCGTTGCCGACGACGGGGATGCCCCCGCCCGGCACGCCTGTGTAGCGTCCGGTCGCCTCGGCGACGGCCTCGACAACGCGGCGGATGCCCTCGCGCCGGCACTCGCCCTTGAACATCTGCTCGGTGGTCCGGCCGTGGACGGTGATCATGGCGACGCCGACACGGGCGAGGCGTACGGCGAGCGAGCACGCGACGCCACGCTCGTAGTCGACTTCGGTCCAGCCGAGGCGCATCTTGGCGGTGAGGGGGATGGTGTCGGGCAGCGCGGCTCGGACGGCCTCGGCGATGCGGACGGCGCGTTCCGGGTCGCACATGAGTTTCGACCCGCCGTCCTTTTTGCAGACCTTGTCCACGGGGCATCCCATGTTGAGGTCCACGACGGTCGCGCCGTGGTCGGCGCACCACCGCGCGCCGTCGGCGAGGAGGGCGGGGTCCGAGCCGTACAACTGCATGCCGACGGGGCGGTCGAACTCGTTGGTGCGGGCGAGGTCGAGGGAGGCCTCGGAGCCGCAGAGCAGGCCGCGCGGGCTGAGGAGGTCGGTGCAGGCGAGGCCGACGCCGCCGAGTTCGCGGCAGGTCATGCGCCAGGCGAGGTCGCACCAGCCGGCGATCGGCGCCAGCAGGAGGTTGGTCCGCAGCCTGACCGGGCCGATCTGGAGCGGGGTGGCGAGCACGCAGGACTGTAGGGGGAGGCGTGACGCATCAGGCGTCGGGTGGCAAGGCGCGTTGCGGAAGCGTGGGTCGTTTCGTCGCTCCCCACTTCGTCGCTTCCCCCTAGACTGGCCGCGTGTATCAGGCGTTGCTGACCCGGAAGTACCTGACGACGAAGGTGATGCCGTTGCTGGCGTCGCTCGGCGTGGCGTTGTGCACGGCGATGGTGCTGATCACGTGGTCGGTGATGGGCGGGTTCCTGCGGATGCTGACGGAGTCGGGGCGTTCGCTGATCGGGGATGTGCGGATCGTGTGGCCGAACACGGGCTTCCCGTACTATGACGACCTGATCGCCCGGCTGGAAGCGGACCCGGAGGTCGAGGCCGCGACGCCGCTGATCGAGACGTTCGGGATCATCACGCTCCCGGACGGGCGGACGGAGGGGGTTGCGGTGCGTGGCGTTGAGGGGCCTGGGTTCGCGCGGGTGACGTCGTTCGCGGAGACGCTGTGGTGGAAGCCGATGGCCGAGCCGCTGCGCAAGGATCGAGGCGGCGAGGATCCGCGTCTGGACGGGCGGGACATGTGGCGTCGGCTGTACGAGAACGGGCTGGCGCTGACGCGCCCCGACCCGGAGACCGGCGAGCCGAAGGCGGCGATGGTGCTCGGCATCGAGGTGACGGACTTCAACCGGCGCACGCGGAGCGGGTTCTACATCCCGATGGTGATCCCCCAGCAGACGGCGGGGGGTGGGTTGACGCACGCCGACGTGTTCATGCCGTTGCAGGGTGAACTGACGCTTCGGGTGGTGCCGCTGGACAGCAGGGGCCGCCCGCGCGACGTGCAGACGCGCGTGCTGCCGGTGGCGAACGAGTTCGAGAGCGGGCTGTACGACATCGATCGGCAGACGGTGCTGGTGCGCTTCGACGCGCTCCAGTCGATGCTCCAGATGAACGAGGGGCTGCGGCTGGCGGAAGACGGCCCGGACGATCCGTTCGCGCCGGGGGAACGGGAGGATCGGTACGAGGTTGATCCGGCGCGCACGACGGCGGTGCTGGTGCGGGGGCGAACGGCCGACCGTGACCTGGCAGGATTCAAGGCGAGGGTTGAACGCATCTACTCGGAGTTCGCGGCGGCGCACGCGGGGGAGGTGCCTTCGCCGTCGGCCATCGTCATCCAGACGTGGGAGGACGCGAACCGGACGATGATCGCGGCGGTCAAGAAGGAGACCGCGCTGGTTCTGTTCATCTTCTCGTTCATCTCGATGACGGCGGTGTTCCTGGTGCTGGCGATCTTCTGGGCGATGATCAGCGAGAAGACGCGCGACATCGGCGTGCTGCGCGCGCTCGGGGCCGGGTCGTGGGGGATCGCGTGGGTGTGGCTCCGGTACGGCGCGGCGATCGGGCTGGTGGGGTCGGTCGCGGGCGGGCTGCTGGCGTGGGTGATCGTGACGAACATCAACGACATCCACGACTGGATGGGGACGAGCCTCGGGCTGTACGTGTGGGACCCGGCGATCTACGTGTTCAAGGAGATTCCGCGCAGGATCGAGGCGGACAAGGCGGCGTTCGTGCTCGCCGGGGGTGTTCTGTCGTGCCTGCTGGGCGCGCTGATTCCTGCTCTGCGGGCGGCCTTCATGAATCCCATACGCGCACTGCGATTCGAGTGAGCACCGTGACCCGGCACGCCGCCATCCCGACCGTTCCAGAGTCCCGGCCCGCGGCGGGCGTCGCGCTGCTGAGTGTGCGAGACCTCCACAAGACCTACCGCCTCGGGCGCGTCGAGGTGCCGGTGCTGCGCGGAGCGACGATCGAGGTGCGCGAGGGCGAGTGGGTGGCCGTGCTCGGGGCATCCGGCTCGGGCAAGAGCACGCTGCTGCACCTCATGGGCGGGCTGGATCGCCCGGACAGCGTGGCGGAGGAGCGGCACCCGATCCGGTTTGACGGCCGGCCGCTCTCGGGGATGTCCGCCGGCGAACTGGACCGATACCGGGCGGAGTCGGTGGGATTCGTGTTCCAGTTTTACCACCTGCTGCCGGAGTTGAACGTCCTGGAGAACGTGCTGCTGGGGGCGATGGTGCTGCACGGGCGGTTCGGCTATTCGCGGCGGCGCGGGGCCTTGCGTGCACGGGCGACAGACCTGCTGGCCTCATTCGGCCTCTCGCACCGGCTCTCGCACAGGCCGGCGGAGATTTCGGGGGGCGAGCGTCAGCGGGTGGCGATCGCGCGAGCGCTGATCAACGAGCCTCGGCTTCTGCTGGCGGACGAGCCGACGGGCAACCTCGACAGGGAGACGGGTCGGCGGATCCTGGACGCCATCGCGGGCGTCCGGGGCGGTCCTGCCCGGACGATCGTGATGGTGACCCACGACCCCGAGGTCGCGGCCCGGGCGGATCGGATCGTCCATCTTGAGGACGGCCGGGTGGTGGCGGGGTCGATATGAAGAGGGCGGGCGTGCCACGGCGGGGTAAAGCGGTTACTATCCCCGGATCGGCCCCACGTGAAGCCATGCCGACCAGCGAAGTCACCCCAGGACCGGCCCTTCCGTCTACCTCGCTTACCCTCGTCGGGGCGAGCGGGCAGCCCGTCTGCGCAAAGGTGACGGAGGTCGGCGAGGGGCCGCCGGTGGTCTTCCTGCACGGGCTGGTGGGGCTGAACGACCACTGGGAGGACGTGGTCAACCGCGTCCACCCGCGCGTCCGCTGCGTGATGCTCGAACTTCCGCTCCTCGACCTGACGGACGAGGACTGCTCGGTTGACGGCGTGGAGGAGTTGACCTCCCGGTTTCTCGGCACGCACATGGACGGGCCGGCCGTGCTGGTGGGCAACTCGTTCGGGGGGCACGTCGCGCTTCGGGTCGCGCTGCGACGGCCGGAACTGGTCCGGGGGCTGGTGCTGGCGGGGTCGAGCGGGCTGATTGAGCGGTCGATGGTGCGAGAGGTGCAGATCCGGCCCAGCCGGGAGTGGCTCGCCCGGAAGATCGGCGAACTGTTCTACGACCCGATGCACGTGCGCGAGGCGGACCTCGACCGGGCGTACCGGGAGTTGACGCACCGCGAGAAGGCGCGGGCGATGGTGCGGCTGTCGCGGACGGCCCGCAAGAACCATCTTGGAGAGCAGATCGGCCGCATCACCGCACCGACGCTGCTGATCTGGGGGCGCAACGACATCGTGACGCCGCCGGAGGCCGCGGAGGAGTTCATGCGGCTGCTGCCCGATGCACGGCTGGTCTGGTTCGACCGCTGCGGGCATGTGCCGATGGTGGAGAAGCCGGACGAGTTCGCTGCGGCGATGATCCGGTTCGCGGACGAACTGGACGAACGCTCCTCGGGCGCGAACGGCCGTGGCAATCACTGACAGGACCAGCGCGGCAGGGACGCCCGCGATGGGGCGATGGACCTCGATCGTGGGGCACGCGCTGCGCGCCCGCGTCGCTCGCCGGGCGGCGAGGCTCTCGGACACGCGGTGGTGGGCCGAGCACACGGCACGGGTGCAGCGGGCGCAGTTGCGCGGGCTGCTGCGGCGTGCGGCGGGGTGCGAGTTCGGGCGGGCGCACGGCTTCGCGCGGCTGGCATCGCTGTCGGATGAGGAGATGCTGGCGGGGTACCGGGCCGCCGTGCCGGTCGCGGACTGGTACGCCTTCCGTGAGCCGATCGCGCGGATGCGTGAGGGAGGACAGCCGGACGTGCTCTGGCCGGGGCCGGTGCGGGATTTCGCGCAGACCAGCGGCACGACGGCGGGGGACAAGTTCATCCCCGTCTCGCGGGAGATGATGCGGTCGAACTACCGGGCGAGCCTGGACATCTTCGCGCACGCGGTGCGGTTCGGGATCTCGCTGCCGGGCGTGATGGGGGGGTGGTGCCTGTTCATCGGCGGGTCCACGAGCGTCGAGACGAACGAGCACGGGGTGCGGACGGGCGACCTGTCGGGCCTGGTGACGGGGCTGATCCGCTGGCCGCTGAGCGAGGTCTACCTGCCGGGGCGTGAGGTCGCGCTGATGAGCGACTGGCCGGCGAAGATCGACGCGATGGCGCGGCTGTGCGTCGATCACGACGTGCGGTTCATCAGCGGGATGCCTTCGTGGGCGATGGTGCTGTTCGGCCGGATGCTCGAGATCGCGCGCGAGCGGGGTCGGGCTGCGTCGTGCATCCGCGACCTGTGGCCGAACCTGCGGGTGTTCGTGCACGGGGGGGTGAAGTACGCGCCTTTCGATCCGCGCGTGCGCCGTTTCTGGTCGGGGGATGAGGGCGTGGACATCCCGCACCGGGTCGAGTTGTACCCGGCGAGCGAGGCGTTCGTGGCGATCCAGGACGAGCCGAACAGGGAGAGCGTGGCGCAGCCCTCGCTGCGGCTGTGCGCGGACCACGGGAACTTCTTCGAGTTCGTGCCTTTGGAGGAGATCGACTCGGCCTCGCCGCGCGCGTTCGCGTGCGACGAGGTGGAGCCGGGGGTGAGGTACGTGGTTGTGCTGACGACGTGCGCGGGGCTGTGGCGGTACGTGCTGGGGGACGTGGTGGAGTTTGATTCCGTACCGAGGGCAAGCCAAGCCCGCGCCGGCGACGCGCCCAACGGTCCATGCCGATTGCGCATCGTCGGTCGCCACCGTCACTTCATCAACGCGTTCGGGGAGAACATCATCGTCGAGCACGTCGAGAACGCGGTCGCGTCGGCGGCCCGCGAGACGGGCGTGACGGTGGGGGAGTTCACGGCCGCGCCGGTGTATCCGGGTGAGGGGCGGCGGCCGGGGCTGGAACTGGCGGTGGAGATCGCGGGCGAGGCGCCGGCGGCGTTTGCCGAGGCGTTCGACCGCGCGCTCAAGTCGCAGAACGTGGACTACACGACGAAGCGGACGGGCGACCTCGGCATGGCGCCGCCCGTGGTCACACCGCTGCCACCGGGGGCGTTCCACCGCTGGCTCGAATCGCGAGGAAAGTTGGGAGGTCAGCACAAGTGCCCGCGCTGCGCCAACTCGCGTGAGATTATCGAGAGCCTGCTCGCGATTGTCGCACTTGATCGTGTCTCGGGCTGAGCCGGCTTCGGTTTTGTTCGGCTTGCGTAGCGATCCATCCCATGTAGTTGCTCAGCAGGCTGGTAGCGAATGGTCCAGGCGCCCCGGCGCCGACGGGTCTTCCGTCGAGTTGGACCACGCTCGCAACGGTGGTGAGCGTTCCGAGCAGGACGATCTCCCGTGCCTCGCGGAGTTCGGCGGCGCGGACCGGGCGCGATTCGACGCCGGGCGCGATCTCCGGCAACAGCGCCCGCGTCACTCCCGCGAGGATGGGCGCGCTGTCGAGCGAAGGGGTCGCCATGCGCCCGTGCGCATCGACGACGACGACGTTGCAGGTGCAACTCTCGGCGACGAACCCGTCGCGGACCATGATCGCGTCGTCCGCGCCGCGTTCGCTTGCCTCGGCGGCCGCGAGCACGTTGCCGAGCAGCGAAATGGACTTGAGCGTGCCGCGGAGCCAGCGGCGGTCGTCGACGGTCGCGGCCCGCACGCTGGCAGGCTCGATGCATTGTGCCAGGCCGGGCGTCGGGACGCAGTAGCCGAAGACGGTGGGCCGCATCGGTCGCGCCGGGAGTCGGGTGCGCACGGGGTCGTCCGGGCCGGGCGTGCCGCGCGTGACCTGCCAGTAGATGAACGCGTTCCTGAGATCGTTCGCGGCCAGCAGTTCGCTGGTCAGTCGATCGAGTTGCGAGGCGTCCCAGTCGATCCGTGCCTCGGCCAGCCCCGCGCGCATGCGCGCGGCGTGGAGGTCCATGGCGATCACCCACCCGTCGAACGAGCGCAGGCCTTCGTAGACGCCGTCGCCGAAGAGGAATCCGCGATCGAACGCGCTCACGGCGGCGCGCTCGCGCGGCAGGAGTTCCCCGTTCAGGTGGACGATCATGCGGGAGCATAGAGGCACGGGATCGGCCGCGCACTGATTGCCTTGATGCCGCGTGCCTCGATCCCCCTCTTCACATCAACGCCACCGGGTCGACGTCCACGGCCGTTTTCGCGTCGCTCAGGAGCAGCCCCGCGGCCCGCGCGGCGGCGAGCATGGACTGGATCGAGGCGGCGGTGGGGCCGTAGGCCTCGACGGCGAAGCGGTACTGGCCGGCGATGCGGGAGATCGGGCAGGGCATGGGGCCTTCGACGCGCACGCCGCGGCCGCCTGCTGCACGAAGCGCGTCCGCCAGCGCCCTGGCCGCTTCGCCCGCCTTGGCCGAGTCCTCGTCGCGGCAGACGATGCGGACCATGCGCGTGGCTGGGGGCAGGCCGGCGATGCGACGCTGGTGCAGTTCATCCTGCGCGAACGCGGGGTAGTCGTGGGCGGCGGCGTGGCGGATGGGGGGGGCGTGCGGCTCCCAGGTCTGGACGATCACTCGCCCCGGGCGTTCGC
>JAHCJE010000200.1 GCA_026128865.1 Phycisphaeraceae bacterium
GGAACGCCAGCGATCCGCAGATCCCCAAGAGCCTCTGGTGGCTGGCGGATTGCCCGTGGGTCGGCGTCCGCGTCATTTGTGATCCTAAACCGAAGCCCATGCCGGCGCCCGCGCCGGTCGAGAGGAGCGAAAAGTGAAGCGTGTGAACTCTGTAGATCTGACCCGCCGCGAGTTCGTCAAGACCTCCGCGGCGGCTGTCGCTGTCGGGGCGCTCACGACGCGTACGCTCGCCCACGCAGGCGGGTCGGATCGAATCAAGATCGGACTGATCGGTTGCGGGGGAAGGGGCACCGGCGCGGCCGTTCAGGCTCTTCGTGCCGATCCCGGTGTCGTGCTCTGGTCCATGGGCGATGTCTTCAAAGACCGGCTCGACACTGCCTACCAGAACGTGCGCGGCATCATCGCCAGTCTTTCCCAGGAGGAGGGCGAGGGCAGCACGCTCTGGCATGACCGAGTCAACGCCCCGGAGGATCGTCGTTTCGTCGGCTTTGACGCCTACAAGCAGGTGATCGACAGCGGTGTCGACGTCGTGCTTCTCACGTCCTACCCGTGTTTCCGCCCGCGTGAGATCGCCTACGCCGTCGAACGCGGCAAGCATGCCTTCGTCGAGAAGCCTTTGGCCGTGGACGGGCCTGGCCTGCGCTCGGTGCTCGCCTCCGCGGACGAGGCGAAGCGACGCAACCTCGGGCTGCTCGTGGGGTTCTGCTGGCGCTACAACGCCGGCATGAGAGCGTGCTTCGATCAGGTCAACGGCGGCGCGCTCGGCCGGGTCACCACTGTCCACACGACCTACCACACCAACACGCTGCCACGCCGCCCGAGACAGGAAGGCTGGAGCGATCTCGAGTTCCAGATGCGAAACTGGTGGCACTTCACGTGGATTTCCGGCGATCACATCGTTGAGCAGGCGGTCCACTCGGTCGATCGGACCGCGTGGGCAATGGGTGACCTGCCGCCGGAACGCGTGACGTGCCTCGGAGGCCGAGCTGCAAGGTCCGGACCTGAGCACGGCAACGTCTTCGACCACTTCGCCGCTGTCTACGAATACCGGGACGGAAGGCGTGCGTTCCATACCTGCCGTCAGATCGACCGATGCCCGGGTGACAACACAGACTATGTCTATGGCACGGAAGGGTCGGCGACCGTGAACGGCTGGGCGCCGACCTACGTCATCAAGGGCCTCGACGGCGAGGAACGATGGCGTTACCGCGATCCGATCAAGGACATGTACCAGGTCGAGCACGACGAACTGTTCGCCTCAATCCGCGCTGGGAAGCCGATCAACGACTGCTCGCGCGGCGCGAACAGCACGCTGATGGCCATCATGGCGAGGATGGCGGCGTACACAGGACAGACCGTGACGTGGGAGCAAGCCCTCGACTCGAAGGAACGGCTCATGCCGGAGACGCTTGAATGGGGCGACCTGCCGACGCCTCCAGTCGCCGTGCCGGGACAGACCAAACTCATCTGAGCGTGAGGAGCGTGCCGCGTGAACGAGAACAACGGCGTAACCCGGCGAGAGTTCGTCAAGGTGTCGGCGGTGGCGGCGGCCGCGCTCACCGCTTCGCCCGCCCTCGCGCGGTCCCCGACCGGTCGCCCACGATCGCGGCTGCGAAAGTCGCTCAAGTACGGCATGATCGCCGAGGGATCGAGCGTCCTCGAGAAGTTCCGCATCGCACGCGAGTGCGGGTTCGAGGGCGTCGAGATGGACTCTCCCGGAGGGCCGCCCGCCGACGAGGTCCGCCGCGCCAGCGAAGAGACCGGGCTGGAAGTGCCCGGCGTCGTCGATTCGGTGCACTGGCGGCAGACGCTCGGCGACCCGGACCCGGAGGTGCGTGCTCAGGGTCGGACCGCGCTGGAGCAGGCGATCCGCGACTGCAAGGCCTACGGCGGCACGTCGGTGCTGCTCGTGCCGGCCGTCGTCAATAAGCGCATCGCCTACGCGGACGCCTACCAGCGCTCGCAGGCGGAGATTCGGCGAGTGCTGCCGCTGGCCTCCGACCTCGGCGTCACGATCTCGTTCGAGAACGTCTGGAACCACTTCCTGCTCAGTCCGATCGAGGCGGCGCGGTACGTGGACGAGTTCGAGTCGCCGAACGTCGGATGGCACTTCGACGTGGGCAATATCGTGAACTACGGCTGGCCGGAGCATTGGATCCGCACGCTGGGAAGGCGGATCACAAGGCTGGACATCAAGGAGTTCAGCCGCCGCAAGCGCGACGAGGAGGGGCTATGGAAGGGGTTCGCTGTCGAGATCGGCGATGGTGACTGCGACTGGCCCGCTGTCATGGCGGCGCTGGGCGACATCGGCTACGAAGGCTGGGCGGCCGCGGAGGTCGGCGGGGGCGATGCGGATCGCCTGCGGGATGTTGCGTCGAGGATGGATCGCGTGTTTACTGGTGGGTGAGCACGGGGCGTGAACCGCCCCGCCCCACGAGCAGGGAGCGAACGATGAACGCGTACACGAGGCGGGAGTTCGTCAAGACATCGGCGGCGGTGACGGCAGCGGCGGCGATGGCCCCGCTCGCCGCGGGACGCGGGTTCTTTGCCGGCGGATCGGACACCATCCGCGTCGGCGTCATCGGGTGCGGCGGTCGGGGCACGGGCGCGGCGTTCAACGCCATCGAGGCCGCGCCGAACACCACCATCGTTGCGCTCGCCGACGTGATGCCCGACCGCGTCGAGTCGTGCCGCGGCGAACTGACGAAACTCGGCGACCGGGTGCAGGTCTCGGACGACCGCTGCTTCACCGGCTTCGACGCCTACGAGCGGCTCATCCGCGACGGCGGAGTTGACTGCGTGATCCTCGCCACGCCCCCCCACTTCCGCCCGGCGCACCTCGCCGCGGCCGTCGTCGCGGGCAAGCACGTCTTCATGGAGAAGCCCGTCGCCGTCGACCCCGCGGGCGTGCGGTCCGTGCTGGCCTCCGCGATGCTGGCGGAGCGCAAGGGCCTGAGCATCGTCGCCGGCACGCAGCGCCGCCACGAGGCCTGCTACATCGAGGCGATGGCACGGATCAACGGCGGCGCGCTCGGCCGCGTCGTCCACGCCTCGTGCTACTGGAACCAGGGCGGCTTGTGGGTCCACGAT
>JAHCJE010000201.1 GCA_026128865.1 Phycisphaeraceae bacterium
CGCTCGAGCGCCGTCGCCGGCAGGGTGCCGAGTTGAGCACTGAGGACGTTCAGTTGACTCAGCATGCCCGCGCGGCTCTTGAGCGGCTCGACTTCGACGTAGCGAGTCCGATACAGCTTCAGCAGGTCGGCGACCGTCGTCGGTCGTTCGAAATTCGTCTCGCGTTCGATCGGCACGCGGGGATCCTTCCCCGAGACGATCTCGGCGATGAACTTCGGTTCCCAGACCTTCTCGGCTTCCTGCTTGGACGTGACCGGTGCCGTCGCGCCTCGCGCCAGCGCGAAGTCATCGACGGGCATTCGGTAGCGTCGATGGTTGTGCATGACATCCAGCCACCACGGATGCTCGCAGCGCGGGCTCGTCTTGCAGCCTTTGCTGCGACAGGGCTTTCGAACAGCCATACGGGTCCTCCTTTCGGTTACACGACTTTCGTTGGGGCTCCTCGACGGATCCAGTCGAGGACGTCTTGTGGGTCAAACCTCCTTCCTCGGACGCCGAAGCGTTGCGCTCGGAGCAGTCCGCGTGGGCGCGCCGCTCGGAAAGTGATCCACTCGCCGCTCGGAAAGTGATCCACCTGAGGGCCTGATGGCGGGCTTGCGGGGCTGTGGAGCTCCGGAGTCCGCTGGAGAGGATGCTCAGCGTGGACCAGGTACATGTCATTCGCCATAAGGTGTTGGTGGACGGCTGCTCGCAGCGGCAGGTCGCCAAGGAGTTTGGGATCTCGCGGGTCACGGTCCGCAAGTACGTCGAGGGCGCGGCGCCGGTGCGGCAGGAGGCGACGCCCCGGGCGCGGCCGGTGTGGGCGAAGGTCGGCCCACGCATCGAGGCGCTGCTCGCCGCGTCAAAGGCGTGGACGGGCGGCAAGCAGCAGTTGACGGCGACGCGCCTGCACGAGTTGCTGGTCGGCGAAGGCCACCAGGTCGGGGCCTCGCTCGTGAAAGCCGCCGTGGCGGAGTGGAAGCGGCAGCGCCGCGAGGTCTTCGTGCCGCTGACGTATCGGCCGGGCGATCTGGCGGAAGTCGACTTCTTCGAGGTGCTCGTCGAGATCGACGGCACGCGTCGGAAGGCGTGGCTCTTCCTGATGCGGCTGATGTACTCCGGCCGCGACTTCGCCTGGATCTACGAGCGCCAGGACCAAGTCAGCTTCCTGGACGGCCACGTGCGGGCCTTCGCGCACTTCGCGGGGGTGCCGGCTCGGCTTGCGTACGACAATCTGAAAGCGGCGGTCGTCCGGATCCTCGTGGGCGGCGAGCGGACGCTGACGGCGCGCTTCGCGGCGCTCGCCTCACACTATCTCTTCGAGCCGTGTTTCTGCCGCCCGGGCGAAGGGCATGACAAGGGCGGCGTTGAAAGCCGCGGCAAAGCGGTGCGGCGGCAAGCGCTGACGCCCATCCCGAGTGCGCCGACGCTCGACGCGATCAATCAGGCGTTGCTCGCGCGGATGGACGCGCGGCTGGCGACGGGCCGCGATCGCGCCGGCGAGACCATCGGGACGCGGTTTGCGGTCGAAGCGCCCGCGTTCCGGCCGGTCCCCAGGCCCTTTGTGGCCGAAGCCACCACCGTCGTCACGGTCTCGCCGCGGGCGTTGGTCCGTCTCGAGGGCGCGGTGTACTCGGTGCCGTGTCGCTGGGCCGGCGTCGATCTGATCGCGCGCATCGGCGCCGCCACGATCACGATCGTCGGCCGGGACGGCACGCCCGTTCAGCACCCGCGGCAACGCTTCGGGCAGCGGTCGATCGACTACCGCCACTACCTCCCAGAGCTGGCGAAGAAGCCGCAAGCGGTGCGCCAGGTCCTGCCCGAGCTCCTCCGCGATCTCGGCGATCCGTTTCCGGCCGTGTGGGCGCATTTCCACGCCGCGCATCCGGCTCGGGAGGCGGCCCGTCTTTTTGCCAAGGTGCTGGGCCAGATCGAAGCCCACGGACTGGCCCACGTCGCCGCGTCCGTCACGCGCGCGCTGGCCGACGGCACGCCGGTGCTCCTCGCCCTGCGGCCGACACCGGCCGCCGCGGCCGCGGCGGTGGTGGTGCCTCCAGCGCTGCGCGACCTCGATGTCCCCAGTGGCTGCGCCGCCGACTACGACGGGTGGCTGACACAGGTGCCGGCATGAGCGTCGCCACTCTCACGCGCGATCTCGTCCTCACACACACCCGCGCCCTCAAGCTGCCGGGGATGGCCCGGACGTTTGAGGGCCTCGCCCGCCAGGCCCGGGACGCGCACTGGCCCCACGAAGACTATTTGCAGGAGGTGCTCAGCGCGGAGCTGGCGGCGCGCCACGAGTCCGTCATCCGTCAGCGCGTGCGCGAGGCGCGCTTCCCCGAGGTGAAGACCCTCGACACGTTTGATTTCCCGGCCGCCGACGGGGTCAGTGCCACGCAGATCCATACGCTGGCCCGCGGCGAGTGGGTGACCGCCCCGGAGAATCTGATTCTCGCGGGGCCGATCGGGACCGGGAAGACCCATCTGGCGATCGCGCTCGGTGTCGAAGCGACGAAGCAGAAGCGCCGGGTCCTCTTCACGCGGGCGGCCGACCTGGTGCGGCAGCTCCTCGAAGCCCGCGATGCGCGCGAGCTCACCCGCCTGCAGCACCGGCTGCGACGTGTCGAGGTCCTGATCATCGACGAGCTCGGCTTCGTCCCGTTCGACCGGGTCGGCGGCGAGCTGCTCTTCAATCTGATCACGGACCGCTACGAGCGCCGGGCTACGGTGGTGACCACCAACCTCACGTTTGCCGAATGGGTCACGGTCTTCGCCGGCGATGAGAAGCTCACGACCGCCTTGCTTGATCGCCTCGCGCATTACGCCACCGTGATCACGACCAAGGGGAAGAGCTATCGCATGCGGAAGCGGCGCGGCCCGGGCTAGCCGCGCGCGTCCGTGGCCAGGGGCTGTGCTCGGCCTGAAGAACGGCCGATCCCCCCCCCGGCCACGGACAGGAAAGAGCCCGGAGAGAGCAAAGAGCGTAGAATGAACGTCCTTCCGGTGGATCACTTTCAGAGCGGCGGACTGGTCTAGTTTCCGAGCGGCGCCTCCACCGCGCCAGTATGCGCGACGAACGGTCTCT
>JAHCJE010000202.1 GCA_026128865.1 Phycisphaeraceae bacterium
ACGAAAAGCGAACATGAAGCCGGAAACCGGCGTCTCCGATGTTCGCTTTTCGTTTTTCGCTTTTCGCTTTTCCTTTACCCCTCGTCCACAGGCGGGCACGTGCAGACCAGGTTCCTGTCCCCGTAGGGGTTGTCGATCCGCGCCGCCGCCGGCCAGAACTTTCGCTCGCGCAGCCACGACGCGGGAAAGGCCGCCTGCTCGCGGGTGTAGGCGTGCGTCCATTCGTCGGCCGCGACCATCGCCATCGTGTGCGGCGCGTGGCGGAGCGGGTTGTCCTCGCGGCTCGCCCGCCCCTCCTCGACCGCCCGGATCTCCTCGCGGATCAGGATCATCGCGTCGCAGAACCGGTCCAGTTCCGCCCTGCTCTCGCTCTCCGTCGGCTCGATCATCAGCGTCCCCGGCACGGGGAAACTCATCGTCGGCGCGTGGAACCCGTAGTCCATGAGCCGCTTGGCGACGTCTTCCGCCTTCACGCCCGCCGACTTCTCGAACGGCCGCAGGTCCAGGATGAACTCGTGCGCCACGCGCCCGTTGCGCCCGCGATAGACGATCGCGTAGTGCTGCTCCAGGCGCTTCGCCATGTAGTTCGCGTTCAGGATCGCCACCTGCGTCGCCCGGCGCAGCCCCTCCGCCCCCATCAGCGCGATGTACACCCACGGGATCGTCAGGATGCTCGGGCTGCCCCACGGAGCCGCGCTCACCGCGCCGATCGCCTGTGCCCCCGCCGATGCCGGCCGCACGACGCTGTGCCCCGGCAGGAACGGCGCCAGGTGCCCGGCCACGCAGATCGGCCCCATCCCCGGCCCGCCACCCCCGTGCGGGATGCAGAACGTCTTGTGCAGGTTCAGGTGGCAGACGTCCGCGCCGTAGTCGCCCGGTCGGCACAGCCCGACCTGCGCGTTCATGTTCGCGCCGTCCAAGTACACCTGCCCGCCGAACTCGTGCACGATCGCGCACAACTCCGTGATGCCCTCCTCGAACACCCCGTGCGTGCTCGGGTACGTCACCATGAGCGCGGCCAGCGTCTCGCGGTGCTGCTCCGCCTTCGCACGCAGGTCCGCGAGGTCCACGTTCCCGTTCGCGTCGCACTTCACCACCACCACGCGCATCCCCGCGATCACCGCGCTCGCCGGGTTCGTCCCGTGCGCCGACGCCGGGATGAGGCACACATCCCGCTTCCCTTCGCCGCGCGACTCATGCCACGCCCGAATCACCAGCAGCCCCGCGTACTCGCCCTGCGAACCCGCGTTCGGCTGCAGGCTCACCGCCGCGAACCCCGTGATCTCCGCGAGCCACCGCTCCAGGTCGGCGAACAGCCGGATGTACCCCCTCGCCTGCTCCAGCGGCGCGAACGGGTGCAGCCCGCCGAACTCAGCCCACGTCACGGGGATCATCTCCGCCGTCGCGTTCAGTTTCATCGTGCACGAGCCGAGCGGGATCATCGAGTGCGCCAGGCTCAGGTCGCGCCCCTGCAACCGGCAGATGTACCGCAGCATCTCCGTCTCGCTGTGGTACGAGTTGAACACCGAATGCGTCATGTACGGCGTCGTCCGCCGGAACGCCGCCGGCACCGCCGTCCGCGCCGAAGCGGCCGCCGCGTCCAGCGCGCCCGCGTCTCCGCCGAACGCCTCGACCAGCCCGCCCAGCAGCGTTCGATCCGCGGTCTCATCCAGCGTCACGCCGACGGTCCCGTCGCCGAAGTCGCGCAGGTTGATGCGCCGCTCGCACGCCGCCCGCAGCACGTCCGCCGCCGACCGCCCCCGCGGCCTCACCCGCAGCGTGTCGAAGACCAGGTCCTCCCCGATCTCGTGCCCCAGCCCGATCAACGCGGCCCGCAGCGTCTGCGTCAGCCCGTGCACGCGCTCCGCGATCCGCCGCAGCCCATCCGGCCCGTGGTACACGCCGTAGAACGCCGACATGATCGCCAGCAACGCCTGGGCCGTGCAGATGTTGCTCGTGGCCCGCTCGCGCTTGATGTGCTGCTCGCGCGTCTGGATCGCCATCCTGTACGCCGCATTCCCCAGCGCATCGCGCGACACGCCGATGATCCGCCCCGGCATGCGCCGCACGTGCTCCTCGCGCGTCGCCATGTACGCCGCGTGCGGCCCGCCGAACCCCATCGGCACGCCGAACCGCTGCGCACTGCCGACCGCGATGTCAGCCCCCCACTCGCCCGGCGGGCGGATCAGCGTCAGCGACAGCGGGTCCGCCGACGCCACCACCAGCGCCCCCGCCCCGTGCGCCCGCTCCGCCAGCGACTCGTAGCACTCGACCCGCCCGTCCGTCGTCGGCACCTGCACCAGCACGCCGCAGTCGTCCGCGCCGACCTCGAACGACTCCGGTGCGCCCACCACCACCGTCACGCCCATCGACGCCGCCCGCGTCCGCACGACCTCGACCGTCTGCGGGTGGCAGTCGGCCGCCACGAGGAACCGCGTCCGCTGCCGGTCGTGCGCCGCGAAGCACATCGCCATCGCCTCGGCCGCCGCAGTCGCCTCGTCGAGCAGCGACGCACCGGCCACCGGCAGCCCCGTCAGGTCCGCGATCATCGTCTGGAAGTTCAGCAGCGCCTCGAGCCGGCCCTGCGAAATCTCCGCCTGGTACGGCGTGTACTGCGTGTACCACCCCGGGTTCTCCAGCACGTTCCGCAGGATCACCGGCGGCACGATGCAGTCGTGGTACCCCGTGCCGATGCACGAGCGGTGCACCGCGTTCTCTGTCGCCATCGCTCGCAGACGCTCGATCGCCTCGCGCTCGCCCATCCCGCCCGTGCCGGCCAGACGCAGCGGCGCGCGCACACGGATCGCCCCCGGCACCGTCGCGTCCGACAGTTCGTCCAGCGAGCCGTACCCCAGCGCGCCCAGCATCTCCGCGACCTCGACCTCCGACGGCCCCAGGTGCCGACGCGGG
>JAHCJE010000203.1 GCA_026128865.1 Phycisphaeraceae bacterium
TTCCTGATGGAGCTCGACCCGCTCTACTGCGATGTCATCGTGCAGCGCTGGGAGAAGTTCACGGGGCGAAAGGCCGAGCGGCTGCCCGCGAAGGGTGCCGCCGAAGAGAAAGCCGCGACCCAGAAGAAGGTCGCGGCGGGGAGCGGCGCGTGATGGCCGCGTCAGTCCTCGTCGAGCGTGGGCAGCGCCCCGTCCGTCGCCTCATCCCACTCAAGGGCGTAGCGCTCGGCGATGTCTTCGAGGTCGCGGTCGGTGAGGTAGTCGGCCGTCTTGCGCTGCTGGCAGGCCGCAACCGCCCGGGCGATGTCGATCCACTCCTCGATGGTGAGCATCTGGTCCTGCCGCGCGCCGAGCAGGTAGAGGGCGGCCTGCAGCACGGCCTCGAGTTGGGCTTCGCGGTCGGGCGCGGGGGGCGTGGCGGGCATGGCTCAGACTCCCTTCCCCGCGACGAAGACGCCGCGCTCGTGCTTCTTGAAGCGGGCGGCGGTGCCCTTGGCGGCGATCTCCCGGATGATTGCGGCGTAGAGCGTCGCCTCGGGCGTCTTCCCGCCCGGGCTCTTCCAGAGGCCCTTGGCCTCCATCGCGGCGATCATCTCCTTGGCCCGCATCGGCACGTCGCTGGCGGCAAGCACCTGCGCCGCGGCGTCGAGGGCGCTCACGCGCTTCGGCTTGGCCTCCTTGGCGGGCTTCGGGGCCTTGGGCGTCTTCGTGGCCTTGCCGCCCTTGGCCTTTGCGGGCGTCGCGTCGGCGGCCTTGCCATCCAGGCGGTCCTGGATCTCGGCGAGCGCCGCCTTGCGGAGGCGATCGACCTTGGCCGCCCCATCGGCGCGGGCGGCGCTCTTGGACTTCGCGGGGGTCCGGGTCTTCGGGGCCTTCTTGGTCTTCGTACTCATGGTCATCTCCGATACGGTGGTGCGGAACACCGCCGCACGCTGCGGCGGGGAATCGGGGCCGGCGCGGTTCCCCGCGCCGCCTCGCGCTTAGCAACCGGCGACTCGCTCCATCTCGCTCAGCACGTCGTGGACCATCGAGTTGGTGGCGGCGGCGCGGCCCCGGCGGTCGGACCCGTAGACCGCCTTGGCGACCTCGACGGCCTTGGCGTAACGGGCGTCGCGGTCCTCGTTGCGCCCGATAGCGGCGATGCAGACCTCGCCCTCCATCACGTACGCGCCGTCGTCGCTGCGGGTGATCTCGATGTCGCCGCGCTGGCCTGCGATCACGATCGTTTTGATGGTCATGGGTGTTCTCCTTCTCGTGGGTGGTGCGGCGCGGGCTCATTCGCCCTTCAGGAAGTCCTCAACGTGCTCGGGGTCCATGTTGGCGAGGAACCCGACGAGGTTGACGAGGTCCTCCCGGACCTTGCCGAGGTTGCCGACGAGGCCCCAGTTGGCCGGGGCGGCAGCGTGCTCCTTGTCGTTGATGTCGAGGTGCATGCTCAGCACGTCGAGCAGGCGGGCGATGTCGTTCCGCCGCGCCGTGTACGCCTCGGCGGCGGTTGGTTCGGGCGTCTTCGGGGGGCGCTTCGTCATGGTCGTACTCCTGTGCGGGGGGGGCGTGGTGCTCCGGTAAACAGCGAAGCCCGCGTCACGCGGGCTTCAGGGGGTCGGGTGGCTCTTGCCGTCGCCGGTCGGCGGCGCTTTGGGCTCGCCGACCGCCTTCAGGTAGTCGATCAGGTCGCCCGCGGTCCAGGTATCGCCCTCGACCGCGTCGTGCTCGTTCGGCCCGTCGCGGCCGTCGCGGTCGATCTCGAAGAGGCGGAAGCCGCCGGTGTTCGTGGTGTCGATCGCCCATGTCCGGCCGTCGGGGGTGTGGACTTCGACGCTGGCGACGGTGAAGCCCCGGCGGCCCAGGGCGCTGGCGATCCCGATGGCGTTCTTCGTGCTGGTTTTCATCGCGTGATTCTCCGTCGCGGGGGTTGTGGGTCGCCCCGCGTTGGGTCACATGAGGGCGTGAGGAGCGGGAACAAGCAAGGCGATGTGGCGAGATTCCGAGCGGATTCTGCGACATGTGGGCAACTCGGCCCGCGATGTGGGCAAAAGGGCGGACCGGCCCCAGAAGGAGATCCGCGATGACTCCCGAACACGCGCCTAGTCCCGCTTCCCCGCCGCCATCACAGGGGATGTCCCGGCTGAACCCCGCCGCGCTCCCCGTGGCGGACGCCGCCCGCGTGCTCACGCGCCTGGGCGGGAAACCGGTCAACGAAGAGATGCTCCGTGCCGACATCGACGCCGGCGCTCCGACGAATGGGGACGGGACGCTCAACCTCGTGCACTACGCCGCGTGGCTCGTGAAGGAGATGGGCGCTCGTGGCGATTGACCCGCGCAAACTCAAGCCCGGCGAGCTCGCGCGGCTGCTGAACAGCACGCCGCTGGGCGAGGTCGTCAGCGAGCGGCAGCTCCACCGCCACCGCACGCGCGCGGGGTTCCGCGTCGCCGCGGATGGCGACGCCGGGAAGGTGGACCTGTTCCGGTATGTCGCGTGGCTGGTGACCACGCGCCACGAGGGCCTGGCCGAGGCGGCGCGGCAACCCGAGGGCCTGATCGGCTACGAGGCGATGAAGGAGCGGGCACGGCAGCGCAACGCCATGCTGTCGCTCTCCGGGCGCGACATCGGCGAGCTTCCGGAGGTAGCCGACGCCGCGCGGAAACAAAGGGCCGCCCGCGACTTCCGGTTCTTCTGCGAGGCGTACTTCCTGCAGACGTTCC
>JAHCJE010000204.1 GCA_026128865.1 Phycisphaeraceae bacterium
TGTCATCCGTCGCCGCGCCGCCCGCGCAGCAGCACGATCAGCGCCGGCCCGCCGATGATGGCCGTCAGCACGCCCAGCGGCATCCGCCCGCCGCCGAGGTCGATGAGCGCGATCGCCGCGTCGCCCGCGACGATCATCGCCGCCCCCGCGAGCGCTGAGCCGATCACCACCACGCGGTGCCCCGGCCCGGCCGCGAGCCGCACCACGTGCGGGCAGACCAGCCCGACGAACCCGATCGGCCCGGCGAGGTAGACCGACGCCGCCGCCAGCACGCCCGACGCGATAAACAGCGCCAGCCGCAGCGCGCCCAGCGGCACGCCGAGCGTCCGGGCCTCATCATCGCTCGCGCTCGCGGCGTCCATCGCCGGGCCGCCCCACGCGCCGAGCGCGACCGCCGCCAGCGCGATCGCGCCGGTCACGATCACCGACGCGCGGCTCACGTCGTCGCTGATCGCGCCGACGAGCCACCGGCCCGTCGCCTGGCCGCGGTCGGGCAGGAGGTACTGGACGAACATCGTGCCGCCCGCGCACATCACGCCGACGATCACGCCGATGAGGATGAGCGAGACCGGCTCGATCACGCCGCGCCGCTGGCCGAGGGCGTAGACCACGGCGAGCGCGAGCAGCGCGCCCGCCAGCGCGGCCGGCGCCTGGGCGAGGCTCTGGTGTGCGACGCCGTGCCCCGCGACGAAGCCGAGGTACACCGCCACCATCGCGCCGAGGCCCGCTCCCGAAGCAAGCCCCAGCAGGTCCGGCGAGGCCAGCGGGTTGCGCAGCAGCGACTGGAGCAGCACTCCCGCCACCGCCAGCGACGCTCCCACCACCACCCCGCACGCCGCACGGTCCAGTCGGAGCGACCAGACGGCCGCCGAGTCCGGCCACGCCAGCCCCGTCGAGCCTGCGCCGAGGCGGAACGCGACCGCCGCGAGCGCGAGGAGCGCGAGCGCGGCGAGCGTGGCCCATTGGCGTGGTCGCATGGCAGGGAGAGGGTATCGACCGGCGGACTGGGGCGCGGTCTATCATGGCGACCCGGCGTCGAAACCCCGCCGGAAGACCCACGGAGCATCGCGTGTCGAACACCTTCACCTGCCGCCTCGTGACGCCGACGCAGAAACTCGTCGACGAGGCCGTGACCTACGCCTCCGTCCCCGCCTGGGACGGCCTGTTCGGCGTCCTGCCGCGGCGCGCCCCGCTCATGGCGCGGCTCGGCCTGGGCGAACTCTCGCTCACCTTCCCGCAGTCCGGGTCCGCCGCGGGCGGAAGCCGGTCCTACCTCGTCGACGGAGGGTTCGTGCAGATGGCGGGCGACACGCTCACGGTCCTCGCCGACCGGGCGATCCCGACCGAGACGCTCACCGAGGCCGAGGCCCAGGCCGAACTCGCCGAGGCCGAAGCGCGGACCGTCCCCGCCGACGCCCCCGACCGCGAGACCCAGTTGCAGCGCCTCCGCGCCGACAAGGCCCGTGCCCGTCTCAAACTGCGCCTGGCCCAGGCCGCCCGCGGCCGCGGCATCTAAGCCCGGCGGCGTCGTGATGCGATGAGGGCAACCCAAGCGAACGGCGCGATGACACCCGGCGCGGGGATCGGTCGAACCCGGAACTGGCTCTCGATGCAGGCGTTGCCGGTGCCGTGCGACCACGGGAAGTAGCCGAACGTCGTGTTCCCTCCCGCCTGCTCCGAGAACGACTCCCAGTGCAGGATGTACGACCCCGGGTTGAGGACCCCGCTGAACGGGATCGTCTCGCTCCAGTTTCCCACGCCCATGATCGAGTGCCGGAACTCGTTGACGAGGTACGTTCCGCCCGACACGTCAAACAGCGACTGCTCCGCCCAGACCTGGCTGAACGACCCGTTGGCGTCCGACACCCCGCCCCAGCCCAGGTCCCACTCCCAGATCATCGGCGTCGAGACCGTGAAGTGGATGGTGGACTCGGCGTAGCCCTCGGCTTGCTCCCAGTGGTTCGGTCCGATGTTGGAGTTGTACACGGCGGCCGACGTGCAGGCCGTGAGATCGACCTGATGGAAGGTGCCGAAGATGCCCGGGCTGGACGGGCTGTAGGCCGCGCCGTCCTTCGCCCACGCGTTCCCATCGAAGCCGTTGTGCGAGAGCCATCGATCCTCGTAGAGCAGCACGTCGTTGCCGGAGAAGTCCGTCTGTAGCCCGTTGTTGTTCGTCGAGTTCACCTCCATGACCACCTGGGCGCGGTGCTCGGCGTAGGTCAGCGTGGCCTGCCCGTGCGCGGCCCCGGCGACGAGGGCGAGGGCGGCGAGCGCGGCTGGGCGTCCGGCGATGGTGAGCGGCTGCATGGTCGTTGGTCCTCCGAGTGATGGTTGCGATGGGCGGCCGATCCGCCTGCGAAGGACTTGGCGCGGGGAGGCCGGATCTATCACCCCCGCGCACGACTCAGCCGCCCCGCTGTTCTGCCGCTCTGCTGTTCCGCTGCTCTGCTGTTCTGCTGCTCTGCCGCTCCCCTCCCACCCCCGACCTCTCCCGCGCACGAAAAAGCCGGGGGCCGCCCCCCGGCTTGGAGAACCCCGGATTGTGTGATCGTCAGGCGGCCAGCGCGAGGCCCTGCTGCCCGCTCTGCTGCCCGCCCTGGGCGGCGAAGGGGACGACGAACTGCTCGCACGGCTCGCCGGCCAAGTCGCCGCGGTAGGGGGTGATGATGTAGGTGGCCTGGGCGGTGCCGATGGGGATGGTCTCG
>JAHCJE010000205.1 GCA_026128865.1 Phycisphaeraceae bacterium
GGGACCACACGCCCTTCAACGAACTCGGCTGGCCCGCCGTCCGCTTCGTCGAGGTCTACGAGAACTACGACCGCCAGCACCAGGACCCGCGCGTCGAGGACGGCGTGCAGTACGGCGACCTGCCGGAGTACGTGGACGCCGAGTACCTCGCCGACGTGACGCGCCTCAACGCCGCCGTCCTCGTGCATCTCGCCAACGCTCCCTCGCCGCCGTCGCGCCCGCGCCTCATCATCGCGGGCCTGACGAACGACACCACGCTCCGCTGGGACGCAAGCCCCGAGCCGGACGTCGCCGGGTACGAGGTCGTTTGGCGCGAGACCACAAGCCACGAGTGGCAGCACGCCCGCGACGTGGGCGACGTGGCCGAAGCGACCATCAACCGCAGCAAGGACAACTGGTTCTTCGGCATCCGCGCCTACGACCGCGACGGCTACCGCAGCCCCGTCGTCACGCCCTCCGCGGCGAGTGAGTGAACCCCGAATTCACCACAGAGACACAGAGAGCACAGAGTGCGAAGTAGCATCGTGGCAGAGTGGCAAAGTGACGCAGTGACGAAATGTCATGTATCGATCGATCCTCCTGATGCTCTTCGCTTGATTCAACTCCTTCCCATTCCTGTTCTCTCCTCTGTGCCCTCTGTGTCTCTGTGGTGAGTTTTCTTCTTGACCGGAGCAGCGTCATGCATTCTCGCAGAGCGTTTCTTGGTGCGTTGAGCGTTCCCGCGGCCGCGCTGGCGGCGGCGTCGGGGCGGTTGCCGATGCCGCGCGCGTCGGCGGCTGAGATCGTCGCCGAACTCGCGGCTACGCCCGGCGAGCCGGACGAGATTGCACGCGACGAGGCCTACTGGCGCCACGCGCAGGAGGCGTTTACGGTCGATCGCAGCCTCATCAACTTCAACAACGGCGGCGTCAGCCCGTCGCCGCGCTGGGTGCAGGAGGCAATGCGCCAGCACCAGGAACTCTCGAACAAGGCGCCGGCGTACTACATGTGGCAGATTCTCGAGCCGCGGCGACAGGTCGTCCGCACACGCCTTGCACGGCAGTGGGGGGTGGACGCCGAGGAGATCGCCATCACGCGCAACTCGTCCGAGGCCCTCCAGATCTGCCAACTCGGCCTCGACCTCAGGCCCGGCGACGAAATCCTGACGACCACGCAGGACTATCCGCGCATGCTCACCACCTTCCGCCAGCGCGAGCGGCGTGAGGGCGTCGTGCTGCGGCAGTTCAAGGTGCCGGTGCCCGCGGAGGATCCGTCGGAGGTCGTGCGGCTGTTCGAGCAGCACATCACGCCGCGGACGCGCGTCATCCTCGCGTGCCACATGATCAACCTGACCGGGCAGATCCTGCCGATCCGCGAGATCGCGGCGATGGCGCGGCGGCGTGGAATCCCGGTGATCGTGGACGGGGCGCACGCGCTGGCGCACTTCGACTTCATGCTGTCGGACCTGGAGTGCGACTACTACGGCGTGAGCCTGCACAAGTGGCTCTTCGCGCCGCACGGGACGGGGCTGCTGTACGTGCGGCGGGACAAGATCGCGGGGTTGTGGCCGATGATGGCTGCGCCGCCGGAGATGGAGGGTGACATCCGGAAGTTCGAGGAGATCGGGACGCACCCGGCGGCGAACTTTCTGGCGATCGCGGAGGCGCTGACGTTCCACCAGGGCCTCGGGCCGAAGCGCAAGGAGGCGCGCATGATCTTCCTGCGCGAGCGGTGGATGGAGCGGCTCGCGGGTCTTGAGCGCGTGCGGTTCCACACCAGCCGCAGGCCGGGCCTGGCGTGCGGGATCGGCACGGTGCAGGTCGAGGGGATCGCGTCCAACGAGTTGAACCAGTGGCTCTGGGACCGCCACCGCATCTTCACGACGGCCATCGTCCACGACGAGTTCGAGGGCCTGCGCGTCTCGCCCAGCGTCTACAGCACGCTGGAAGAGGTGGACCGCTTCTGCGAGGCGATGGAGGAGGCGGTGAAGAACGGGGTCGGGTGAGGCAGCGCCCGGCGCTCAACTGGTGTCGTGGATCGTGGCGAGTCCGGCGAGGCGGAGGGGGCGCGGGCGGAGTGGATTGGAGGAAGAAATCTCACGCGGAGGCGCGGAGACGCGGAGTGGAAGAGGGTGGGCTTGAGGGGGCGGGGCTTGTGGCTTTGGGCTTGAGGGTTGGGCGGGAGGTGGAGTCGGCACAGGGGGGACGCCTGTGCCACCGCTTGTGCTATCGCCAGTACCACCGGCTGTGGCACCGGCTGTGGCACTGCTTGTGCTATCGGAGACACAGGATTGTCCCGCCACGGAGTGGCGGGGTGCCCAGGAGGGCTGCGCCGCGACGGGGTGGCGGGCTGCCCGGGCGGGGTTCTGGGAGGCTGTTGCGGCGCGGAGGAGGGTCATGGCTGCGCGGCGGCGTTCGGTGGGGTGTTGCTCGGCGGCGAGGGTGATCTTCTCGAGTTCGTCGGCGGCGGTGATGGCGGCGTCGAGGAGGCGGAGTTTGAGGGTGCGCTCGAGGGCCTTCTCGAGGCGATCGAGTTTGTCTTCGATGTCGGAATCTTCGACGAAGTCGAGGAGGTCGGTTGCGCTGAGGTCGCAGGCGACGGTGAGTTGTCGGAGGGAGAAGCCGAGGCGGGTGAGGAGGTTGAGGAGGG
>JAHCJE010000206.1 GCA_026128865.1 Phycisphaeraceae bacterium
GCGGGCCAAGCAGGCGCCGCGTCCTCGGCAAACCGGCTGGACGAGTCTGGTCCTTCGCCATCAACGCCCGTGAGACGCGCTTAACCCCTTGGGCCGCTAGGTGCGGGCCCTCTCGATACGTGAACTTCAGAAGCAGCCAGGAATGTCTGATGACGAGCACGACGCGAAACCTTCGCCACCGCCGCGCAAATTGGTCGAGGGCGAGACCGTAGGCGTCTTCACCTACGTCGGCTCGAACAAGCGGGGTCCAGGCGGGCCGCTTCCGCCAATCGGATCGCAGGTGTTCTTCGGCGTCAGGCCCACACCAGGCAGGCCCATGAGCGCCGACACGCATGCCTCCGCATTTGGCGCGTTGCTCGGACTCTGCCGCCAGAACGATCGGGTCTGCCCGCTACCCACGGAATGGAGCGAGTTGTGGACCATGCTGCCGGGCTCACCAGCACCACTCATCCTGGCGGCTTGGGACGCTCCGGCCTCGGCCAAGATGAGGCGCCTGGTCGAGCAACTCGAATGGGCGCGTGACCACGGCATGCTCGCTGGCGTCGACGGATTTCTTCGGCGACTGGCGGAAGACCAGTGGCACCATCTCCATGGACGCCCCTGACGACCGCGTACCCATTACGGCGACCGCAGCCGCGATATCGTCGTGTGGGCAACGTTGTAGCTTCGTGCGATCTCACTGAGCGTCTCGCCGGCGGCACGGCGGGCGAGAGCTTCGACACGCTGGGCGGCCGTGAGCTTCGAGGGGCGGCCCATGTGCTGCCCCCGCGCTTGTGCCCGCACGCGCCCCTCGGCGGTCCGCGTGCGGATCAAGTCGCGCTCGACATCGGCCAGCCCTGAGAGCACGGCGATCATCAATCGCCCGGTGGCGCTGCCTGTATCGGCCCAAGGCTCGGCCAAGGACCGGAAGTGGGCGCCTCTCTCTGTGATCTGCTTCACGATCTCGAACAGGTCGAACGTCGAGCGTGCCAAGCGGTCGATGCGGGTGACCACCACCTCATCGCCCTCGGTCACGGAGCGGAGAAGCCGCTGCAGCTCCCGGCGGTCGAGGCGAGCGCCGGACACCTTCTCGCGGAAGACCTTCTCGCATCCCGCGTCGCGGAGCTTCTCCAGCTGCGCTTCCAGGGTCTGGCCGAAAGTGCTGACGCGGGCGTAACCGAGACGTCGAAGGGGATGTGTTTCGCTCATAACTTTCGCTCACGCTAACCACTGATCCGACACCGTCCAGCCGAGTGTGCAAAAGTTATGAGTTTCGAGAACTCCCGCACGCTCCTCGACGTGATGATGCCGGTGGCCGACGTCATCGCAGGATTGGGGGCCGACGCAGACGACTACTTGGTAGGGCCGGTCCAGTGCGGGAAGGCGATTTATAAGGTGGCCAGAGGCCATCACTTGTGCTGACTCGGGGGGCAAGGTTTCGAGCAGAAGGACTCTACGGCTCGAAGTTGGAGGATTTGGGACTGCGAATGGTGCATCTCTCGCGACTGGTCGTCCTAGCTGCCCTCCTATCCGCCACCGCACGGGCGGCGTTTGCGCAGGCGCCGGACCTCGAGGATCTCCTCTATCTTGAACTCGACTGCGGACGGGTCACGATCCTCATGCGGCCCGACCTTGCGCCGCTCACCGTCGAGCGCGTCAGAACGCTGGCACGCGCGGGTGTCTATGACGGAGTGATCTTCCACCGCGTCATTGCCCGGACCCTGGCGGAAACCGGCGATCCCACGGGCACGGGGAACGGCGGCGCGGACCTGCCGAACCTCCCAGAGGAGTTCACCATAGAGCCATTCGCGCGCGGCACCGTGGCCATGGCGCACGGAACCGACCCGCGGACCGGCAATTCGCGCTTCTTCATCACCTTCTCGCCAGCCCCGTGGCTCAACGGCCACTACACGGTCTGGGGCCAGGTGGTCGGCGGGATGAACTGCCTCGAAAGCGTTGAACCGGGCGTGGGAGCCGATTACCGGCCTCTCGACCCCGACCGGATCATCTCGGCCAGGATCGCCGCCGACGCCCCGTAGGGCGCCGGTCCTTCCATTCGTCGCTGCTCAGTTGCCCGTGGTGGGGGCGGCGTTGCGGACGCTCTGCGCCTGCGCCTGGAACTCGGCATTGTCGGTCGACCAGTGGAGGTGCGCGATGCGGAACGCTCCGCCGGTGCGCACCACGAAGGCCGATTCCATCACAGTGTAGTCCAGCGCGACGCCCGCGGCGTCGAAGCCGGTGACCCGGTAGGTGCTGACGACCCAGCGCGAATCCCCGTCCCCGCCGACCTGGCGCTCCTGAAGCTGCCACTCCGTGGCGGCTGCCATGTCCATGTCGAGCGGCAGATGACGGAAGGCATATGCCTCCAGCGTCGGGTCGATGACGCCGAACTCGTAAACGACGAGGTCGCGGGCAAGGAGCGAGATGGCGGCGGCGGTGTCGCCGAGCTTGAGCGCCTGGTGGAACCCGTCGATCGCCGCGGTTGGGGTGGTGGCATTCTGGGCGAACGCACTAAGCGGCGCGAGAGTCAGGGCGGCGGCAAGGGCAAGGCGCTTCAGCATCTTGTGGTTCCTTCCAGACACGGACGCCGATCAGGCGCCGGCAAGAGGTGGATTGCGCATCTGTGGCGCGGGGCGC
>JAHCJE010000207.1 GCA_026128865.1 Phycisphaeraceae bacterium
CCTGAGCACACCACCGTGGCAGAGCGGTGTCGGCGTCATCTTCAACGTGCGGCCGCCTCGGCGCCCGACCGCGGCTGGCGAACTCCCGTAGTCCTGCCTACTCGGCAAAGTGGTTCATCTACGTGAGCAGTAGTAGATTGTGAGCTCGGGACGCTCCTTGGACCAGCACCAATGCAGGTTCCGTAGGGACCAAGAGCTAGCTCTTAGTCCAAATAGCCCTTTATTGACTCGTTCGACCACGCTCTCGGGCCATGGTTCAACGAGTAGGTGGCGATACGATTTCCCGCGGGCCGGATGACCAGGCGGGCCGAGGGCTCCAGGGTCGACAACAACGCTGGCTTCGGGGGAGGCACTCATGGAGTACACAAAAGCCTGGCGGCGGTCGTTGCTGACGACTGCGGCCGGCGTGTCTCTTCTGGCGGCGACTGCACCGGCACTGGCGCACATCAACCCGGAGCCGCGCTCGGTCGAGGCTGGTTCGACGACCGCAATCGCCTTTCGGGTTGGTCACGGCTGCGGCGAGTCCCCCACGACATCAATCGCGCTTCGGATCCCCGAGGGAGTCGTCGGCGTCTCGCCACGGTTGTTGCCAGGCTGGGAGGTCGAGACGGTCGAAGGACCGATCACTCCCTACGAGAGCGACGGTGCGACAATCACTGAAGGAGTCACGGAGGTGATCTGGACCGGCGGCCCACTCCCCATCGGTGTCTTCGAGCTCTTCACCATCCGTGCGACGGTCCCGGACACGCCAGGAGAGACGCTCTACTTCCCAGTCGTCCAACGGTGCGAGGTCGGTGAGAACGCATGGATCGAGATTCCGGAAGAGGGTCAGGACGGCGAGGATCTCGAGTCGCCTGCCCCGGCTCTCAACATCGTCGCCGCGGCGAGCCAGGGGGCCGATGGGGGCCCAGGGGGCGTGGTAGCCGACGTTGCTTCGGAAGACGACAACGACGACGGTGACACAATCGGGTGGGTGGCGCTCGGTGTGTCCGCCATCGCTGCGGTGCTCGCAGTCGGAAGCCTTGCCGTGGGCCTTCGTCGTCGGTGAGTTCGCAGTAACGGCAAATCGGATGGCTTCGCTTGGTTCAGCCTCGACTGTTATCTCCACCAGAACCAACGGGTCGCGCCTGGTCAACAGCGCGCGGTCCGGTTGTCGCGGCGCTGATTCTCGTGGTCCTTCTGCTCGCGACGCCACCATCTCCCGCTTTGGCGCACGCGGAGCTCGTCGGCACGTCGCCGGCCGCCCGCGAGCAGCTCCCGGGCTCACCGACCGAGGTGCGGCTCTGGTTCACGGAGGATGTCAGTCCAGCAGGTCCGGGAATCGAGGTCTTCGACGCCGCAGGACAGCAGGTCGAGCTCGACGATGTCGGTAGCAGTGACGACCGAACGGTCATCCGTGCAGGACTCCCGAGTGCGCTGAGTAACGGCACGTACGCGGTGGTCTGGTCGGTCGTCTCGGCCGACGGACACACGATCCGAGGGAGTTTCGCGTTTTCCGTCGGAGAGCCGCTGGAAGGTGGCATCACGGCGCCGTCCGTTCCCGGGACTCCTCGCTGGGTTGAGATAGCCGCAGCGTCCGCCCGCTCGATCGCCTACGTGGTCGCCCTCACAGTAATCGGTGCCCTTGCCTTCGTCGTGAGCCTCCGCGACGCGGTGGTTCGTGTGCGCCGCCTTGCGCTGGCGGCAGCATTGCTGCTTGCTGTCGCCGCCCCGCTCATGCTCGCGGCTGAGGGACTTGTCACGACCACGGGCGACCTGGGTGACCTCTGGACCCGCGACACGGCCGATGTCCTCCGGGAGGGTCGCCACCTGCCTGCCGCCGGCATCATCGTCACCGGCGTTGCCGCGGCCCTCGGGGCGCTTACCGTGTGCCGCGGTCACCGTGTTGCCGGCAGGGTGCTTGCGATCGTCGCAGCCGGCGTCATCGCCCTTGGCTTCGCCTGGAGCGGGCACCCCGCCGCCGCCGATCCACGCTGGCAGGGCATCGGACTGAACACGGTCCACGTGGTTGCGACGGGCGTGTGGGCGGGAGGGCTCGTTGTTGTCCTGGTCGAGGGGCGAACGCCGGACCAGAACCAGATGGCGCGGATCGCGAGGCGCTTCTCCCAGTTCGCCACGATCGCGTTCCCGTTGGCAGTTGCGAGCGGGGCGCTGCTGGCCCTTCGCATCCTGCCTGAGCCGTCCGCCCTGGTCAGCACGGATTACGGCCGTCTCCTAATCGCCAAGGTCGCCTTGCTTGTCGTTGCCACGACATTCGCGTGGTGGAACCGTCGACGCCTTCTCCCACACCTCGCCGCGGCGACATCGCGTGTCCCGACATTTCGCAAGCTGGTCGCAGTGGAAGCAGGACTCGCTGCCCTCGCGATTGTGGTCACTGCCACCATGGTCGGTCAGTCCCCGCGACCTCCCGCGGAGGGCAATGTCGGCGCAGACCCTCCGCTGCTTTTCGTCGCCCCTTCGATGGTCGAAACGGAGGTAGGTGCATATCACATCGGGGTCGCCCTCTCTCCCGCCCGGCAAGGAGAGAACCGCATCACCGTCGAGTTTCACGGCTTCGAGACGGGTGCCCTTCCGGCGCCGCGTTCG
>JAHCJE010000208.1 GCA_026128865.1 Phycisphaeraceae bacterium
CGCGAAGACGATGCTCCGCCGCGGCCGCTCGCCCGCCGCCGCGCGCTCGCTGAACGCCCGCGCTGTCTCCATCAGCGAGATCATCCCGCTCATCGCGTCCGCCGCGCCGAACCCCCACGCGTCGTGGTGGCACCCGATCACGACGAACCGCTCCGGCTCCTCGCGGCCGCGCAGCGTCGCCAGCACGTTCGCCGACTCGACGATCCGCCGCTCCTGCTCGACCTTCACGCGCACGCGCAGCCCCTCGCCGCCGGTCACGCGGTAGGGCAGCGGCAGCCCGCCCTGCCACCCCTGCGGCACGAACGGCCCCGTCATGCGCCGCATGATCGTGTGCGCCGCGCCCCACCCGATCGGCTGCACCGCGATCCGCGGCAGCGCGACCTCATCCGGGTCCAGCCGCGGCGCATCGCGCGTCGCCTCGACGCCGGGCGTGAGCGGGTCGCCGGGCGACGCCAGCGTCACGATCGACCCGCGCTGGATGCACGAGTCGTTCAGGTACCCGCCCTCCGGGTACATCAGCCCGCGCATGTACCCGTCGTCGGCCGGATCGCTGTAGATCAGCAGCGCGGCCGCGCCCGCCTGCTCGGCGAACTTCGCCTTGAAGCCGCGGTAGTTCCCGCCGTAGCGCGTGATGACGATCTTGCCCGTGCAGTCCACGCCGAGCGCGGCCAGCCGCTCGAAGTCCTCCTTGCGCCCGTAGTTCGCGTAGACGACCTCGCCCGTCGCCTCGCCGCTGCCCGAGTACGCGTTCCACCCGAAGCCGATCGGGTCCGCAGCCGTGTCCGGGTCTTCGGGGAGCGGCGTCTCGCCCAGCCGCAGCAACCCCCCCCCGATCACCTCGACCTCCGCCGCGATCGGCCGCGAGAGGTACGCCCAGAACGAGTGGACCTCGACCTCCAGCCCCATCCCGCCGAACGCCTCCGCCAGCGTCTCGATCGTCTCCCAGTCCCCTTCCATCCCCGCGATGTGCGGCCGCGAGGCGAGCAGGTCGTGCCAGTCCCAGAGCCGCTGCGCATCGGGGATCGCGTTGAGCCGGGCCTCGTAGGCGGCGTAGGCGTCGCGCTCGCCCGCCGGCCACCAGGGCAGGTCGTGCACCGGCGCGAAAGCCGCCCGATCCTGCCCCGCGACGACGCCCGCGAGCACGCCGCACAGTGCTACCGCCCCCACCCCCGCCCCCGCGACCACGTTCGTCATACGCATCACGTGCCTCCCGGCCCACCCACTCGCGGCACTCTACCGCACAGCCACGCTCAACGAGCCGCGATTCAACGAGCCGCGACCGTGAGGGAGCGGACTCACTCCCCCTCCGCGCCCCGCCAACGAAAAAAGCGGCGGCCCAACGAGCCGCGACCGTGAGGGAGCGGACTCACTCCGCGCCCCGCGCTCCGCCGACGAAAAAGCGGCGGCCCGCAGAACGCGAACCGCCGCCGTGATGCGTTTCATGCGGGACGGACCCGCCGTCGGTCAGCGACGCCGACGCAGCATGGGCAGGCCCAGCGCGAAGACGGCCAGGCTGCTCGGCGCGGGGATGTTGCACAGGTAGTAGTACAGGTTGCGATGGAACTCATCGGTGTTGTTGCTCCACAGCGGGTGCTCGCCGAAGAACGGCAGCGTCAGTCCGCCGACGATGACGTGGCCCGCGCCGTAGGCCTTCTCGCCCAGGATCACGTCCGACCCGCCCGAGCCGACCATCAGGCTGGTCAGCCCGCCGCCGTAGACGATGTCGTGCGACAGCCAGTCGCCGGTGAAGAAGCCGCCGGTCGCGCCGTACGGGCCTTGGTAGATCGGGTGGTTCGTGTCCACCGCGTTGCCGGTGGGGTGCGCGACGTTGCCGTCGAGCGTCACGCCGAAGCCGACGTCGAGGACGAGCGGGGCCGATCCCCAGCGGGCCGCGTTGATGAGCATCTTGCCGCCGCCGGCGACGAACGCCTCCATGGCCGCGCGGTTGGCGTTGACGAACGCGTTGAACTCGGCGTCCGCGCCGTTGCCGCCGTCCATGATGATGCAGTCGTAGTTCGTGAAGACGCCGTTGCCGACCGCGGTCGGGAAGTCGAGCCGCGTCCAGCCGCCGCCGCCGAAGACCGTGTTCAACGCGTTCACGTTGCCGGGCATGCCCCACGGCTCGCCGCCGGTGCCGCTGACGTACACAACCTGAGCGGAGGCGGCCATGCAGACCGATGCCGCCACGCCCAACGCGATAAGGCCTCTCATGCTTGTCTCTCCTTCGAACTGATGGTGAAAACACTCTCTCCAGCCCGGCCCCCAGCGACCGGCCGTACGCCCGCCATCGTATCAGCCCGGCCGCCACCCCGCCAACGAAAAACTCGGTGTACCCCTAAAATGGGCTTCAGCCCGCCCCAGCCCCGGAGCCGCCGACCCGCCCCCCACGAACCCCCCACGAACCCCTTCCTTCTTTGCCCATTTGCTATTTGCTATTTGCTCATTTGCCATTTCTACCCCCCACGCCCGCTTCCTCCCCCGCGCGGAAAGGCGGAACGCGGAGGTCGCGG
>JAHCJE010000209.1 GCA_026128865.1 Phycisphaeraceae bacterium
GCCCGTCCGGCTCCAGACGCATCTCCACGAACACGTACCCAGGGTACAACTTCGTCTCCGTGATCTTCTGCTTCCCGCCCTTGATCGTCTTCGTCTTCTCCGTCGGGACGAGAATCCGCTTCACCAGGTTCGTCATCCCCTCGATCTGCACCTTCCGCAGCAGCGTCTCGCGGACCGAGTTCTCCTTGTTCGACGCCACGCGCAGCACGAACCAGTCCATCCCCTCGTGCCGGACCGGCTCTTCCTCGGCGATCAGGTCCGCCTTCTCGTTCGGTCGCCCGTCGAAGGCGGCGTCGTTCGGCTGCGCGGCGGTCGTCTGCTCGTGCTCGGACATGGTGCGGTCTCCCGGCCGCGGGCGCGGCGGTGAAACGTTGGAACAAAGCGGCGGTCAGCGCTCAAGCACGCCGACCGCGTCGAAGAACGCGGCAAAGGCCTGGTCCACGACGTACAGGAACCCGGCGATCAGCACGCAGGCGACGATCACCACCCACGTCGAGCCGATCACCTCGCGCCGCGTCGACCAGTTCACCTTCTTCATCTCGCCGTCGGTCGCGATCAGGAACTCGACCGCGCGCGGGCTGCGCGCCGTGAGGCGATAGATCAGCCAAAGCCCCACCAGCAGCGTCAACGCCACCATCCCCGCCTGCAGGTACAACTGCTCGAACATCGGCACCGCCGACACGCTCGCGATCGAAGCCTCGAACCCGCCGTCGCCCAGGAACGCCACGATCGCCGCAGGGCTGGTCCCGTCGCGCAGCACCGGCGGCTCGACGATCAGCGTCCCCCCCGCCTCGACCCGGTCGATCGAGCGCACCACCGCCTCGCCGAACGAGGACCGCTGCGCCGTCACCGGGTCGATCGCGAACGCCTCCAGCCGCGCCCCCGCGGCCGTCGCCCCCTGCGTCGGCCCGAGCGTGTAGCGCCACGCGCCCGCCGGAATCTTGATCAGCGCGCCCTGGCTCCACACCCACGCCGCGCACGCGAGCAGCAGCACGCCCGCGCCCACCGCTGTCAGCACGCGGACCCAGTACCCCTGCCCCGGCTTGTAGATCCCGATCGCCATGCTCGGCCCCACCGGCAGGCCCGCGCCCGCCTTCGTGTCGTTTCAATCCCAAGCACGCCAAGAGGGACTCGAACCCCCAACCTGCGGATTTGGAATCCGCTGCTCTACCAATTGAGCTATTGGCGTAGTAGGCACCAGCCACCAGCCATCAGGCGCCAGGCATCTGTGAAGGCACAGGCGCCCGGCGCCTGATGCCCGATGCCCATCGCCTCACTTCCGCTTGATCTTGTGCACCGTGTGCTTGCGCAGACGCGGGCTGTACTTCCGCAGGCCCTCCTTCAACTTCTCGGGCAGGCCGCCCTTCGTGTTGACGCTCGTGCGGTAGTTCAGGTCGCCGCACTCGGTGCACTGCAGCCAGACGTACTCGCGTGCCACCGCTTTCTTCTTGGCCATGGTCCAGCGGTCCTTTCCCTGCGGGGGCGCGTGCCCCGGTCGTCAAAGCGGCCCGCCGGGGGATTCCCGACGGGCCGCGCCGATTCTAGGCCAGCCCCCCGGCTCAGCGCCGGCCCCGGGGCGTCGTCCGACCCCCGGCAGAACCGGGGGCCGGGGTCACTCGGTGATCTCGGTCACGGTCCCCGAGCCGATCGTCCGCCCGCCCTCACGAACGGCGAACCGCAGGCCCGGCTCCATGGCGACAGGCTTATCGCCAAGGTCGATCACCATCGTCACGTTGTCGCCGGGCATGCACATCTCGGCCTTCTTCCCGCCCTCGCCCTGCAACTCGAGCACACCGCCCGTCACGTCCGTCGTGCGGAAGTAGAACTGCGGCTTGTAGCCCGGGAAGAACGGCGTGTGACGCCCCCCTTCCTCCTTCGTCAGCACGTAGACCTGGCCCTTGAACTTCGTGTGCGGCTTGATCGAGCCGGGCTTGCAGATGACCTGCCCGCGCTCGATCTCGTTCTTCTCCACGCCGCGCAGCAGCACGCCGACGTTGTCGCCCGCCTGACCCTGGTCCAGCGTCTTGTTGAACATCTCCACGCCGGTGACGACCGAGTTGCGGTTCTGCGCCTGCAGTCCCACGATCTCGCACGCGTCGCCGACCTTGATCACGCCGCGCTCGATGCGCCCCGTCGCCACCGTGCCGCGGCCCTTGATCGAAAACACGTCCTCGACCGACATCAGGAACGGCTTGTCCACCTCGCGCGCAGGCTCGGGGATGTAACTGTCGATCGCCTCGAACAGTTCGTCGATGCACTTGCCCGCCGCGTCGTCGCGCGGGTTCTCCACCGCCGCCTTCGCGTTCCCGCGGACGATCGGCGTCTTGTCCCCCGGGAAATCGTACTTGTTCAGAAGGTCGCGGACCTCCATCTCCACCAGTTCAAGCAGTTCCGGATCGTCAACCAGGTCCACCTTGTTCAGGAACACCACGATGTACGGCACGCCCACCTGCCGC
>JAHCJE010000021.1 GCA_026128865.1 Phycisphaeraceae bacterium
AACCACTCGATCATGCGGATCTTTGAGTCGGGGAGAACGGCCATGCGACGCTCCTTATCTTCCGTGGCGAGCGTTCGCTCGCGTGTGTTTGTGCGCGCCCCGGCACACGCCGGGACGCTGGAACGTCGGCAGGATGCGTGAGTGGCTTTGGCGAAAGTCGAGAAGTTGCCGCGGTATTGGAGCGGGCCTTGGGCTGCCGCCCCGCGCGGAGTTCGAGCGGACTGGCTGTAGGCGTTGTTCTTTCAAAGACTTGCGTGATGCCCCCGGGGGACAGGAAGGACTGGACGATGCCCGGTCAGACGAGCGAGAAACCCTGTCCGTTCATCGGGGCGGCGTTCGCTGTGCGGCATTTACCATTTAGCCCTTTGCCATTTGGACCTTTGTTGTGTCCATTCATCGGGGCCGCGGGGCGAGCGGGGGGACGCCCCTTGAGGGCGGGGGCGGCGCCCCGGGGGAGCACGGCGGGGCGGGTTCGTGTATGCTGGCCACCGGAGGTCGGGGGGCGTTGCGCGCGGATGAGAGGCCGCCCGTGAGGACCGGCGATGGCGTTCAATCTCGTGACGGAACCGTGGATTCCGGTCCTTCGCTGCAACGGCCGGGCCGAGCGCGTGGGCATCCGCGCCGCCCTTGCCGAGGCGGGGTCGATCCGCCAGATCGCGGCGAGCAACCCGATGGACAACGTGGCGCTGCTGCGGTTCCTGTCGAGCTATGCGAGAGGAGGTGGCGCGCGATGTTGTCTGCCATGACGGCACCTGCCTCCTCGCCCGACGGCGCCATTCACCGGCTGTGGGCTAAGACTCAGCAGGGTGGCGGGGACCTGCATCACCCGCTCATTTGCCACCTGCTGGATGTCGCGGCTGTCGCCGGCCTGATGTGGGACCGGCACTTGCCCGCCGACATTCGGCAGCGTGTGGAAGCCGCCCTGGCAGTTCCCGATGCGCGGGCGTTGATCGTGTTCGTGGCCGGTGCGCATGACATCGGCAAAGCATCTCCCGCATTCCAGAAGAAGGTGCCTGCACTGTGCGATCACGTGCGCCTGCCATTCTCGGACAACGACCGCGACCGTGCTCATGGCACGGTCAGCGCTGTGGTGCTGAAAGAACTGCTTGGCACCTGCCCCGCCGCGGTACTCCTGGGCCAGATCACCGGTGGACATCATGGCGTCTTCCCTCGGTCGTTGGACCTCCAGCTTGGACAGGACACGCTTGGGAACCGCGATTGGAAACTTGCTCGGGACGCACTGCTGGCTCAATTCGCTAGCACGGTCGATTTCGACCTGAACCAGCTCGGACAGAGGCAGGATGCCATCGCTGACCCGTTCATCGTCCCCTTCCTCGCCGGGTTCATATCGGTCGCCGACTGGATCGGGTCGAACCAGGACTTCTTCCCCTGTGTGGCGAAGTGCGGATGCCCCGACCAAATCGATACGACAGCCTATTGGTCGAAGGCGCAGCGGCAGGCCGAAGAGGCGCTGCACGCCCTCGGTTGGCTGCCCACCGTCACCGTTGCCGAGGAAGCGCCCTTCGAGCGGGTCTTTGCGGGCTTCAGCGCCAACTCGCTGCAACGCACCGCAAACGACCTGGCCTCGAAACAGACCGCCCCGTATCTGATGATTGCCGAAGCCCCGATGGGGCAGGGCAAGACCGAGGCGGCGCTGTACGCGGCTGACCTGGCGATGTGCCGGGGATTTGCGCGCGGCATGTACATCGCCATGCCGACCCAGGCGACAGGCAACGCGATGTTCCGGCGGGTGCTGGATGATTACCTCCGCAAGCGAGGGCACACGGGGAGACTGAATCTTCAACTTGTACACGGTGATGCGCTGCTGGCGCAGATGGCGGAAATTGAGGTGGGCGAGATCCCGGAGTTCGCCCCCAGGAGCATCGACGCTGATGGCGCGGATGTCGAGGCCCAGACATGGTTCACCGCAAAGAAGCGTCCGCTGCTCGCGCCGTTCGGCGTCGGCACCATCGACCAGAGCCTGCTCAGCGTTCTGCAGACCAAACACTGGTTCGTTCGGCTCTTCGGGCTGGCGGGCAAGGTCGTGATCTTCGACGAGGTCCACGCCTACGACGCCTACATGAGCACGATCCTTGAACGCCTGCTGCACTGGCTGGCGGAGATGGATTGCACGGTGATCCTTCTCTCGGCGACGCTGCCGGAGGCGAAGCGCAAGGCCCTCGCGAAGGCTTACTCGGGCCGGGACGATGCCGAGTATCGGCGCTACCCGCGCGTCACACTGGCCAGGCCGCGGCGCTACCCGCTAGCGAAAGTGGTTGATCAACCCGTTTGTGCCGAGATCCCGCTGGGTCAATCGCGCACCGTGGATGTACAGTTCGCCCGAACTGATCCGGCGATGCTGGCCACGACGCTGAACGAACGATTGGCTTCCGGCGGCTGTGCGGCGGTGATCTGCAACACGGTCAACCGTTCCATCGAAGTCTACAAGCACCTTCGGGGCACTTTGAAGGACACGGAATGCCTGCTCTTCCACGCCCGGACCCTTCAGATGTGGCGACGAGAGCGCGAGGCGGAGGTTCTTCGCAAGTTTGGCAAGGATGGCCGGCATCGACGGAAGCGCGCCGTGCTGGTGGCGACGCAGGTGATCGAGCAAAGTCTGGACCTGGACTTTGACCTGATGGTCTCGGAGATCGCGCCCATCGACCTGCTGCTCCAGCGCTCTGGCCGGTTGCACAGGCATGAGCGTGAGCGCCCACCGGGGCTGGAAGCGCCGCAGTTCATGGTACTGTGCGATGCCGATCGGATTGGTCCGCCGCCCGAATCGTTCGGCGCAAGCATCGAGTACGTGTACGACCGTTACATCCTGCTTCGCACCTGGCTGGCCATGCGTGCGCGAGACACGATCGACGTGCCTACCGAGATTGAGGCTTTTGTTGAGGCGGTGTACGGCGAATCCACTTCGGATGCCGGAATTGGGTGGAGCGAAGCGATGGCGAGCGCGAGGGCGGCGATGGACTTCAGCCGGACGGAGTCGGACAAGGCTGCTGCACGATTGCTGGTATCAAGGCCGAAAGACCCTTCCGACCTCATCGAACATTTCAACGACCAACTGGCGGACGATGACGATCCCGAAGTACACAGGACCGTGCGCGCGGCAACCCGTGAGGGCGATCCGTCCATCACCGTGGTCATGCTTCCGGCCGATGCAAACCTGACGCGGGATCCCGCGATCCCGGAGGTTCGTCGGCTGCTGGACCGGTCAGCGAAACTGAGCCATAAGGGCATGTTCCAAGCGCTGCTTGAGCACGGCCTCACCCCGGCGGAATGGGCGAAGAACGCCCATCTGCGCCACGCCCGTCTTCTGCGGCTGGACGAGCAGAACCAGGGAGAGGTGGGTGGGTTTGTGCTGAGGGCGGATGAGCATCTCGGGATTGTGATCGGGAGCGAGGAGGCCTGAGCGGTGGCGGAGTTCAACCTGATCGATGAAGCGTGGATTCCGTGCATCACCCTCGACGGGAAGAGCGAGGAGTTGGGCATCCGCGATGTGCTGCTCAGGGCTCACAAACTGCGCGAGATATGCGACGACTCACCGCTGGTCACGGTCGCGATCCATCGGCTACTGCTGGCGATCCTGTATCGGGCGTTTCAAGGTCCCTCTGGTATGAGCGGATGGAAGAAGCTCTACAGACCGGCGTCATTCGAAGACAACAGCGAACTGGCTGCGTACCTGAAGAAGTGGCGCGATCGCTTCTGGCTCTTCCACGAGCATCACCCCTTCATGCAGGTTGCGGGCCTCGATCTCAACGAGTACAAGGCCGACGGTACGATCAAGAAAGACAAATCGGATGGCCTGATGCGTCTCGTGCGCGAAGCACCGGACAAGGGTGGCCGCGTCCTGTTTGACCATCGGGTCGGCACAGAGCGCCCGGTGTACGAGCCGAAACAGATTGCGAGAATGATTCTCTCATCACTGGCGTACGCGGGCACTGGAATCGCCTCCGGTGGCAAGGTGAACGGCCAGCCAATCAGCCCCACGCCCTGCAGCTTCGCGCCGTGCGTCGATGGTCTCTGCCTCTGGCCTCAGGGCGAGAACCTGTTCCAAACGATCCTTCTAAATATGGTTCCAATCGACCTCGCGTCGAATGACCTGCCTGCGTGGGAAGTGTCTTGCATCATCGACTCCGCCAAGCAGTCGTGGCAAACACCGGTCGCGTCCGCGGGCCCCGTGCAGCGATTCGCGGCGATGAGCCGGTTCATCCGCGTTCTCGATCGGCAGTCGATGTTCTACACGAACGGCCTGAAGACCGCCGTCCCGGACAACGATGACCCGATGAAGGCGTACTCGCGATCCGACGACACGGCCGCATTTGATGCGGTCAGGCTGCGCGAAGACAAAGCGGCCTGGCGCGATGCGCACTCGTTGTTTTCCCTCGCTTCAACGACCCGCAAGCCGCCGGCAGCGCTGAATCATATCGCGAGAATCCTGCATGACGGAACGCTGCCGAGGGCGATGCGGCCGCGCGCCAACGTCGTGGGCCTGGCAACGGATAAGGGCAAGGCCCTGCTGTGGCGGCACGAACGCATTCCCGTGCCGACGGGCATCCTCGGCTCGGATGATTTAACTGAATGGCTCGCCGCGCTGGTTTCCGGGGCGGAAGCGGTTGGGAGCGCGCTCTCGCGCGGTCTCTTCTGGAGCGCCACGAACAAGAAGACCATCCGAACCGAGCCGGTCGGCCGAATCCAGTTGATCGCCGATCTTGTTCTGGCTCCGACGCTCGAGGTCAGAGGCGACGGCATCGTCCGGACTTCCACGGGGCGAGCGCCTGATGACGCCCACAATGCATCCGCCCTCAGCCTTTCAGAGAACGTCGACCCCCGGCCGGCCTACTGGTCGCGGCTGGAGAAGCACTTCTTCGACCTGCTGGAGAACCTGCCGAAAGATTGGGACGCTGGCGCGGGCGAGTGGAAGCCCGACGATCAGCAGGCGGCGACGCGGGCGTGGCGGGAGGCGGTGAAGCGCGAGGCGAAGCTCGCGCTGGATGAGAGCATCCGTTCCCTTGGCACGACCGCGCGGGCCATCGCCGCCGTGGCGCGTGTCAGAACCACCTTCAACGATGACGACCTGAAACCACAGCCGCGGAAGAAAGCGGCGTCCAAACCGAGGGCGAAGGCCGGCGGCAAAGAAGGCAGGAAGAAATGAGTCTGGACGATCGGCAGAAGAAATTCATCGGGTACCTCCTCAACCTGGCCAAGGAAGGGCAGGAGGACCGCGGCGCGCTGGCCGACCTGCGCAGCGGCCTGGGCAAGGAGCCCGGGGAGATGGCGCGCGTCCACAAGCACGTCGTGCCCTACCTGCCCGAGCAGCGGTACAACGACCGCTGGTATTACATCACCGCCACGCTGTTCGGCGCGTTCCCGAAGCATCGAAGCGGGCGTTCGCTCGGAGCGGCCTTCGCACCGTTGCGTGCCAGGAGCGACAGCATGGAAGCCCGCTTCGTGGCCCTGCTCAACGCGCACCCCGACGACCTGGACGACCACCTGCGACACGCGGTGAGCCTGCTCAAGGCCAACGAGCAGCCCCTCGACTGGTTCCAGTTGCTGGATGATCTGCTCCAGTGCGATCATCCCGAGTGGGATCATCCCGAGGGCCACGTCCAGTTGCGTTGGGCGCGAGACTTTTATCGAAACACCCGCAGCGGCGGTCCGCCCGAGACCGAGGCGACCCTCCTGGCACAAGGAGCACAGGACCATGAGTGATTCCGGCGTCAAGATTGAAGTCCACCTGATCCAGAACTTCGCCCCGTCGAACCTCAACCGCGACGACACGGGCCAGCCCAAGAGCGCCACCTTCGGCGGGTTCCGGCGGGCGCGGATTTCGAGCCAGTGCACGAAGCGGAGCGCACGTGAACGCTGGCGAGTGCTCGCCACGCCGTCTGTCGGGGATCGGACGAAACTGCTCAAGGGCAAGCTCGCTCCCATGCTTCAAGCGCAGGATCGTACCGACGACCAGATCGCCAAGGCGATCGACACGTTTCTGGCCCAGTTCTACTCGAAGATGGATGGCGACAAGACCGCAGTCCTTGTCTTCGTGAGCCAGGACGAGATCGAAAAAGCAAAGGAACTGATCGAGGAACACTGGGCCGCTCTTTCTGCCGGCGATGAAGTTGCAAAGAGCGAAGCGAGCAGCGCATCGGCGGACCTCGAGAAAGCCAAGACTTCCGCCGACATCGCCCTCTTCGGCCGCATGCTCGCCGAGCAGCCCGGCCGCAACACCGACGGCGCCTGCCAGGTTGCCCACCCCATCTCCACGCACAAGGTGGACATGGAGATGGACTTCTTCACCGCCGTGGACGACCTGAACCCGGCCGAGGAGACCGGCGCTGGGATGATGGGCGTGGTCGGCTTCAACAGCGCGTGCTACTACCGCTACGCGGTGGTGGACCGCGACCAGCTCGCCCGCAACCTGGCACGCAAGACGGAGCGGAAGAACGGGAAGTGGGTGCAGGAACTCGACAAGGCAGACTACGCCAAGGCCGACGAGGTCATCAAGGCGTTTCTCGAAGCGATGGTCTACGCCATCCCGACGGGCAAGCAGAACTCCTTCGCGGCCCAGAACCTCCCATCCTTCGGCCTGTTCGTCCGCCGCAATGGCGGCGTGCCGATCTCGCTGGCCAATGCCTTCGCCAGGCCCGTGCGCCCGACGAGAGACGATGATGACCTCGTCGGCCTCTCGGTCGCCAGACTGACCGGACACTGGGATGCCCTCAAGGGTGTCTATGGCGAACAGGGCGTGCAGGCGACCTCATGCTTCCACCTCGATCAGGACGGGCGACTCAACGGTCTGGCCGCCTCGGACAAGATGAATGTCGAGGAGGCCATCAACGCGGTCGTGCCAAACGGGAAGCAGTCATGAGCGAAGTTCACACGTTGCTCCTGCGGCTCGAAGGCACCATGCAGTCCTGGGGCTACCGAAGCCGCTTCGACTACCGCGACACGGCCCTGGAGCCGACGCGCAGCGGTGTCATCGGCCTGCTCTGCGCCGCGATGGGCATCGCACGCGACGAATACAAAGACCACGCCGCGCGGTTTGACACCGTCCGCATGGGCGTGCGCGTGGACAAGGAGGGCCGGCCCGAGCGCGACTATCACACCGCGCTCGATGTCATCAAGGCCGATGGTAGCGGCACGGACAAGGTCGTGTCCCGTCGCGACTATCTCGCCGATGCAGCGTTCACCGTCGGCCTTGAGTCAGCGGATACAGAGTTTCTCAACGCCATCGCCGACGCCCTGCGCCATCCGAGATTCTTCCTGTACCTCGGACGCAAGGCGTTCCCGCTGACCGTGCCGCCGCTCGGTCCGGATGACCGGCCCGGGCCGGGAACGCTGGAGGAGCATCTCCTCACGGGTGACGGCGAGGGCCGCGTCATGCTGGAAGCGCCCGACGGCGAGCGAACCCAGCACGACTGGCCTCTGTGCTTCGGCCAGCGGCGGTTCAAGCCGCGCCGAATCAAGACCGCCTTCAGCGGTCAAGGAGCTTCGGCATGAAGGAGACTTCGCGCACGCTCTATCTGTCCCTCTTGGAACTGGACTCGGGTTCGAGACAGGTTCGCTCAGAGTTGGCGCACCCCTACGAGATGCACCGCACGTTGATGCGGGGGTTTCCGCAGGCCGCGACAGAGGCCCGTCGGGAATACGGCGTGCTGTTCCGCGCCGAGCCGGATGAACAGCTCGGCCGGGTCGCCGTCTACGTGCAATCTCTCGTGGAGCCGGACTGGTCCTACCTACGTAATGGAGAGTACCTGGTGCGTGAACCGGAGCCTCCCAAGGACCTCGCTCGTGCGTATGGCCGGCTTAGGTCAGGGCAGGAACTCCGGTTCCGTATTCGGGCCAACCCCACCAGACGAATCGCCCGACCGAAGCACGGCGATGAAGGCATCAAGGGAAAGCGAGTGGCGCTGCTGCGCGAGGATCAGCAAGCGGCTTGGCTGGCTCGCAAGGGGCGCGAACGAGTCAAGGGCTGCCCCGGCGGCTTTGAACTCCTCACGCGGGAGGTCGTCGAGCCGGATGGGCGGCGTTGCCAGTTCCCTAGCGTCAACATCTGTGACGAAGGCCCGCAATGGGGGCAAAGGAACGGCGGCACGTTGACGCACGTGGCAGTGCGATTCGATGGCATCCTTCGCATCACTGACGCCGACGCCTTTCGGGCGACGCTCGCCCGCGGCATCGGCCCCGGCAAGGCCTTCGGCTTCGGTCTGCTCTCGATCGCGCCGGTGCGGGGCGCCTAGCCGCATCCCGGTTATCGCGGCCGCCCGGCTGGGCCGATCTTCCTTGACAAGTGAATACCTCTCGTCACCCCCGCCCGGCGGGGGCGGACCGACCCGCTGATGGAGGGACCGCGCGATGAAGACCAGCCTCTTCGACCTCGGCCGCTACGACGACCGCCTCTCCTTCCTCTACGTGGACCGGGCGATCGTCAAGCACACCGCCAACGCCATCGCCGTCCACGAACTCGACGGCGTGACGGAGGTGCCCCTCGCCTCGCTGGCCCTGCTCATGCTCGGCCCGGGGACGAAGATCACCCACCAGGCCGTCAAGGCCCTCGCCGACAACAACTGCCTCGTGGTCTGGGCGGGGGAGTTCGGCGTCCGCTTCTACGCCTGCGGCATGGGCGGCAGCCGCCACAGCCGCAACCTCCTCCGCCAGGCGCGCCTCGCCCTCGACGAGCGCACGCGGCTGCGTGTCGTCGTGCGCATGTACTGCGCCCGCTTCGCCGAGGAAGCCATCGACCCCGGCCTGACGCTCCAGCAGCTCCGCGGCAAGGAAGGCATCCGCGTCCGTCAGGCCTACGCCGAGGCCTCGAAGGCGACGGGTGTGCCCTGGCAGGGCCGCGACTACAAGCGCAAGGACTGGTTCGCGGGCGACCCGGTGAACCGGGCGCTCTCGGCCGCGAACGCCTGCCTCTACGGGCTGGTGCACGCGGCGATCCTCTCGGGCGGCTACTCCCCCGCGATCGGCTTCATCCACAGCGGCAAGCAGTTGTCGTTCGTCTACGACGTCGCCGACCTGTACAAGGCGGAACTGACCATCCCGCTTGCGTTCGAGGTCGCGGCCCGGCATCCGCAGCACCTCGAGCGAGAGGTGCGGGTTGAGGCGCGCCGCCGCTTCTTCGAGGCGAGGCTGATGAAGCGGCTCCTGCCGGACATCGCGCGCGTGCTCGGCGTGCCGGAGGCGGCGGCGGAGGCGGACGAGTTTGCCGACGACCCCGCGCTCCCGGCGGAGTTGTGGTCGCCGCGGTCGTTCACGCTGGAGACGCCGATCGGGGAGATTCTCGCCCATCGCCCCCCCGAAGGAGACGCGGCATGATGGTGCTCGTGGTTCGGAACGTGCGGCCGGGGTTCCGCGGCCGCCTGACGCGGTGGCTGGTGCAGCCGCAGCCCGGCGTGTACCTCGGTCACCTGTCGGGCCGGGTCCGAGACCGGCTGTGGGAGGCGGTCTGCGCCGAGATCGACGAGAAGGGGGGATCGGCGGTCCTGATCGCCCCCGCCCGGAACGAGCAGGGGTACGTCATCCTGACCCGTGGCGAGCCGCCGAAAGAGTTTGTAGACTTCGATGGGCTTACGCTCCCGAAAACGCCCCGGAAGGCGTCGTAAGCCAGTGATGTCCCCACGCACGTGGGGGTGAACCGACGTCCGAAACGTCCTCGCCGGCGGCCTCGCAGATGTCCCCACGCACGTGGGGGTGAACCGTACCAGCAGGCTCCCGGCCCGCACACTGTAATGATGTCCCCACGCACGTGGGGGTGAACCGGCAGGCCGACGCCATCAGCCTCACGAACTTGTGATGTCCCCACGCACGTGGGGGTGAACCGGTCGTTACCGCTCTCGCGTTGTGCCGACTGACGATGTCCCCACGCACGTGGGGGTGAACCGCCCGTGCAGCCCGTGCAGCCCGTGATGTCCCCACGCACGTGGGGGTGAACCGGCGACGCTGACCGACAAGAAGGCGCGGCTGGGGATGTCCCCACGCACGTGGGGGTGAACCGGCTCCTTTCGCGCGTAACGCGTAATCGGGGCGGATGTCCCCACGCACGTGGGGGTGAACCGGTCCTGGGCCGCGTGATCGAGGTGCTCAAGCAGATGTCCCCACGCACGTGGGGGTGAACCGAACCGCGACACGATGGACTCGAACGGGTCGCCGATGTCCCCACGCACGTGGGGGTGAACCGAGACCCCGGTGCCGCCGTCTAATCCTTACAGCGATGTCCCCACGCACGTGGGGGTGAACCGTCGGAGTTGCTGCGGATGACGATGTTGTTCGCGATGTCCCCACGCACGTGGGGGTGAACCGCAGGGCAGACAAAGCGGCGGCGGCGGCGGTACGATGTCCCCACGCACGTGGGGGTGAACCGCTTGTTACGCCGGATCAGTTCAGCCGCCAGATGATGTCCCCACGCACGTGGGGGTGAACCGGTCCACGGTCGCAGTCGCCATCGCGCGGCATCGATGTCCCCACGCACGTGGGGGTGAACCGTGCCGTCCGGGTTGAGGAGAAAGGCATCGCCCGATGTCCCCACGCACGTGGGGGTGAACCGGCCGTTGGCGAACTCGTTGACCAGACACGGGAGATGTCCCCACGCACGTGGGGGTGAACCGACGCGGACAACCTCGGCGAGACTTCGGCGTTGGATGTCCCCACGCACGTGGGGGTGAACCGAACACGGGGACGAGCAGAAGGCGGCGGACGAAGATGTCCCCACGCACGTGGGGGTGAACCGATGACGGGTATGTGCGGGCAGCCCGTTGCCGCGATGTCCCCACGCACGTGGGGGTGAACCGGAAGAGGCGCGGTGGGTGCTGAGCGGGACGGCGATGTCCCCACGCACGTGGGGGTGAACCGTGCTCGTGCTGAACTGACGGGAGGGGCTGCGTGATGTCCCCACGCACGTGGGGGTGAACCGAAGCGCGAGCCGCGCAACTTCGAGGGCGAGTTGATGTCCCCACGCACGTGGGGGTGAACCGGACCAGGTGCTGCCAGATCTCCCGCCGAAGCGATGTCCCCACGCACGTGGGGGTGAACCGTCGAGGTACCGCGACTGCGCGGCCGTCATCCGGATGTCCCCACGCACGTGGGGGTGAACCGAACTGGCGTCGCGGCTCGGCATCCTCCCGGACGATGTCCCCACGCACGTGGGGGTGAACCGTCCGTCTCGATGAACTCGATCCCGATCACCGAGATGTCCCCACGCACGTGGGGGTGAACCGTCGCCGAGGGGTACGTCGAGATCACGGCGGATGATGTCCCCACGCACGTGGGGGTGAACCGACGGACGGGAGCATCACCACCGGCACCACCAGGATGTCCCCACGCACGTGGGGGTGAACCGAGCGAGTTCAACGCACCTACGGCGAGTTCGTCGATGTCCCCACGCACGTGGGGGTGAACCGAAGCCTGGCCACTCCGCATCGTCCAGCCGCACGATGTCCCCACGCACGTGGGGGTGAACCGTTTCCGGGCGGCCGAGGCTGCTCGTGGGCGAAGATGTCCCCACGCACGTGGGGGTGAACCGGGAGTTCACCAAAGGGCCAAAGGGCCAAAGAGGGAGGCGGCACTCGCTTGCGCTTCGTGCTCTGTTCGCGCTTCGTGCTCTGTTCGTGCTTCGTGCTCTGTTCGTGCCTCGCGCCCGGTTCCTTCTTCGCGTCCTTCGCATCCTTCGCGCCCTTCGCGTTCAGGCTCGGCGTTCAGCCTCGGCGTTCAGGCTCGGCGTTCAGCCTCGGCGTTCAGGCTCGGCGTTCAGCCTCGGCGTTCAGGCTCGGCGCTTGCGGGGGCGCGGGCGTTGCGCGGTGTGGTCCGGTATGGCGCGACGGGTATGCGGCCGTGGGGCGGTGCGGCACTCGGGCCGGTCGGAACCCGCTCGCCCGGGCCGCAGCACCCGCTCCGGAAGGTCCGACGCGGTTCTCTGCGGCGTAAACACGGATTTCGGGTCCTGGAAGGCGTCGCGGCAACTCCTGACCGGCCGTCGGCAACTCCTGACCGGCCGTCGGCAACTCCTGAGAAGCCGTGTTCAACTCCTGAACGTCCGTGATCAACTCCTGAGAAGCCGTGTTCAACTCCTGAACAGCCGTGTTCAACTCCTGAGAAGCCGTGTTCAACTCCTGAGAAGCCGTGTTCAACTCCTGAACAGCCGTGTTCAACTCCTGAGAAGCCGTGTTCAACTCCTGAAAAGCCGCGATGGAACCCCCGGGCGGCGTGCCGGAAGACGCGCCTCCGACCGGTAACTCCGCCCGCCGGACGAAGAAACAACGCGATCCGTGCCGCGGTGCCGATACTCACGCCGGGCGGGCCGCGGGCGGGGCCGTCCAGCCTAGCGTGGCACGGGGGCGGGGCCGTTCCCCGCCGGCAAGGGCGGCTTGGCCGCGGGTGAGGGCCGGATGGCGGGCAGCGCGGATGTCGGCGTGGTCGGCCTCGCGGTGATGGGGCGAAACCTCGCCCTGAACATGGCCGACCACGGGTTCCGCGTCGCCGTCCACAACCGGTCGCCCGAGCCGATCCGGCAACTGATGGCCGATTCCCCCCCCGGCTCCTTCGGCCCGGGGTGGCGCGGACGCGGGCCGGGATCGCTCCTCCCCGCGTTCGAGATGACCGAGTTCGTCGCGGCCCTCCGCAAGCCCCGCGTCGTGCTGATGATGGTCAAGGCGGGTGCGGCGACCGACGCGGTGGTCGAGCAGATCGCGCCGCTGCTCGAAAGCGGCGACGTCCTGATCGACGGCGGGAACGCGCACTGGGAAGACACGGCCCGGCGTGAGGCGGCGATGCGGGGCCGCGGCATCCGCTTCGTCGGTTCCGGCGTGTCGGGAGGAGAGATCGGCGCGAGATTCGGCCCGAGCCTCATGGCCGGTTGCGACGCCGACGCGTGGGGCACGCTCGAACCGATCTGGACGGCGATCGCGGCCAAGGTCGACGCCCGCACGGGCAGGCCGGTCGAGGGCGGATCGCCGGGCCGGCCCGTGGACGCGCCGAACACCGAGGCCTGCGCGGCGCGGGTCGGGCCGGGCGCGTCCGGGCACTTCGTCAAGATGGTCCACAACGGCATCGAGTACGCCGACATGCAGCTGATCGCCGAGGCATACGACCTGCTCCGCCGCGCCGGCGGACTCGAGCCGGGCGAGATCGCGGCGGTCTTCTCGGATTGGAACCGCGGCGTGCTCGACTCGTACCTCGTCGAGATCTCGGCGGAGGTGCTGGCACACCGCGACCGCGCCACCGGCCGGCCGTTCGTGGACATCGTGCGCGACGCGGCGGGCCAGAAGGGCACGGGGCAATGGACGAGCCGGGCGGCCCTCGACCTCGGCGTCCACGCCCCCACCATCGCGGAGGCCGTCTTCGCCCGCACCATCAGCGCGGACGCGCACGCACGGGCCGCGGCACGCGAACGCCTGCGCGGGCCGGCCGCAACGCCGCAGCGCGAGCGGAACCGGTTCACGCGGGCGGTCGGCGAGGCTCTCTACTGCTCGAAACTGTGCGCGTACGCGCAGGGCTTCGCGATCCTCGCGGCTGCCTCCGATCGCTGGGACTGGAGCCTGGACTTCTCCTCCATCGCCCGCGTCTGGCGGGGGGGGTGCATCATCCGCGCACGGTTGCTGCACGAACTGGCGGCCGCGTTCGCCGAGGAGCCGGGCCTGCCGAACGTGCTGCTCGCCCGCCCGTTCGCCGCGGCCACCGCCGAGCGGCAGGCGCCGTGGCGGGAAGATCGTCGCGGAGGCCGTGAACTCAGGCGTGCCGACGCCGGCGTTTTCGAGCGCGCTCGCCTGGTACGACGCGCTCCGGGCGGACCGCCTGCCGGCCGCGCTCGTGCAGGCGCAGAGAGACTTCTTCGGCGCGCACGGGTACGAGCGCGCCGACCGCCCGCGCGGCGAGTCGTACCACGTCGACTGGCCGCACCCCGACAGGCCGGAGGTGCGGACGTGAGGCGGCGAAGCAGCACGCATCCGGCAGTCTCGGTACGCGACGCGATCGCCGACCTTGCCCCTGCACGCCCGCTGATCGTCGAGAACAGGTCCCTTCTTCGAACGGCGCGGCTCACGCTGCGCCCGCTCCGCGAGAGCGACCGCGAGGAGTACCTGCGTGTCATCCGGCTCAGCCGCGAGCACCTCGACCGCTTCAGCCCGCTCCACAGGCCCGGCGAGTCGGACGACGACCTGTTCCTCCGGCAACTCGACCTGACCGAGACCGGCGACCGCAACGGCACCGCATGGCGGCGCATCGGCGTGCTCGACGACGGCCGCATCGCGGGCGCATTCAACCTCAACGCCATCCGCCGGGGACTCTGCCTCGAGGCGGACGCGAACTGGTGGATCGCGGCAAACTGTGCACGGCTCGGGCTGGCGTTCGAGGGCGTGCGCGCCATGCTCGACTTCGCCTTCATGGACCTGCCGCGGGGCCTCGGCCTGCACCGCGTGTTCGCCGGCATCCAGCCCGAGAACGAGGCGAGCCTTCGCATGGCGGCGAGGCTCGGCTTCGTGCGCGTCGGGGGGGGCGTGTCGAGTTACCTGCACGCCGGCGGCCGGTGGGAGCGCCACGACGTGTACGTCGCCGATGCGCTGGGGCAGGTCCGCGAGATCTCTGAATGAGCACGACGGCGGCTCCGTGCTCACGAGAGACTACGGCGCCTCAGGCTCTTCCTCCGGGGCTTCGATCTCATCGGGTGGGATGATGACCGGCAGTTTCTCGTCGTCCTCGCCCAGCAGGCGGGCATAATCGAGCGGGATGTGCTCGATGCGAACGTCCATCCCCGGCAACGCTTCGAGCGTGCCGTCCAGGCGCACGCGGAGTTGCCCCGACGCGAGCAGGTAGTTCAGCACGGCGATGCGCAGGTCCGTCAACGCCTGGTCGCGGTCGTTCTGCGAGTTGAGCAGGTCGGTCAGGGCGTCGAGCTGCGTTCGCGTGTCAACGAGGTCGGCGCGGATGCGCTGCTCCTCGAGACGTCGCTCGTTGATCTGCACCTGGCGCTCCGCGAGTTCGAGTCGGAAGCGCGCCAGGTCGATCTCGCGCACGCGGCGGCGAACGTCCACGACGATGTCGTCGCTGAACCGCTCGTACGATCGCTGCTGTCGGTCGCGGTTCAGCAGCGACTGCCGCAACTGGAGCCTCTCGATCTGCCGGTCGAGGGGGAGCGAGAGTGTCATGCTCGCCTCGTAGCGGGTCTCGTCCGGATCGAACGCAACGCCCCCCTCGCGTGCGTCGGGGTCGGTGGGAATGCCCACCTGCGCGCCGACCCCCAGGTCCGGCAGCAGGTTGTTGCGAGCGACGTCGACGTTCCGCTGGGCATCGAGCAGCCTGTCACGCCGGTTCTGGAGGTCGAGGCGGAAGGCGAGCGCGGCCCGTGTCGCCTCGTCGAGGTCAACGACCGGCGCGGTCAGACCGAAACTGACGCCCGAAAGACGGACAGACGTCTCGACCGGTATGCCCAGCCGCACCTTGTAGCGGTCCAGTTGCAGCGTGAACTGCTCTCGCAGGCTCGCCAGCGTCGAGACCGCCTGAAGCACGCGGTTCGTCGCGTTGTTCAGGTCGAACTGGCTGATGCGTCCGGCGTCGAACTTCGCCCTCTGCTGCTCCTCGAACAGACGCAGGCTCTGCAACTGCGAGACCTGGTTGTTGATGCGCGCCGCGGCCTGCAGCAGCCGGAAGTAGTCGTCCGCGACACTCACGAAGTGGCTGCGGCGAAAGTGCTCGAAGTCACGCGCCGCGTACACCAGCTCGCGCTCGGACTGGATGAGGCTCTCCTGCGCGACAAGCCCGGCCCCGCGCATCAGCGGCATGTTCGCGTCGAAGACGATCTCCGACGACTGACGGTACTGGCCTGAAACGCTCGACCGCAGGTCCTGTGTCGCTCGCCAGACCCAGCGTGCCTCGGCCTGGCCGCCGTACGGAAGCCTCTGATTGGCGCGCAGCGTGTTCACGACACGGACAGCGTTGTCGAACCGCCCATCGTCGCCTTCCCCTGAGAGCGAGACGTTCGAGTCGTTGAACAGGCGCGGCCCCCAGCGGTGACGCTCGATCAACAGCCGGATCGCCGCGATCAGATAGTCCTCCTCGGCATCGCGGTACTCGCGGCCTTCGAGTTGGGCCACCTCAAACGCGCGATCGAGCGTCAGCGGGATGTACTCACCCGCTCCACCCCCCGCGGCCTGCTCGTGGAACCGGCGAAGGCGGTCGTTCACCCGACGCAGTTCCTCGTCCGCCGAGTCTGCGGGGACACCAGGAACGTACGAAAGCTCGCCGGATTCCGGGTTCGTCGTGGCCGGGGTCTTGCTGGTTCGGCCGCGATCCGGTGTGTAATCGCCCGGCGGGCGGACTCCCGGCGCTGAGGCAGCCATTGCCCTCGAACGGTCCTGGACGACCTTGGCGAGCTGGCGGTCGATCTTCGCCATCCCCCCCCCACAACCCGCGGCGAGAAGCACGGCGGACACGCAACCCACACTCACCCACCGTCGGGGTCTCCTCCGAATGATTGGGCTATGGAAGGTGCTGTGCTTAGGCATCGCGGTCGCTCAGATCGGACGGGGGGGGCGTAGGTGTGAAAAAGAGCACTGCACTCTCCTAACAATACCAGAACTTTGTGGCCGATCGATCGTCACGCACCTATTCTGATTCTCTCCCGCACGGACTCGTGGGGCGGCCGCGGCAGCCATCCGGAACCGGGGCCAGAGCGTAGCCCCCGGCCGACGCCCCTTCGACGGAGAGCCAATGCCATCGGTCACCTTTGACGGCAGGAGCCTCCTGCTCGACGGACGACGACTCTGGATCGTCGGCGGCTCCATTCACTATGCCCGCCTCCCAAGGGAAGTCTGGGCGGATCGCATCCGCGCCGCTCGCCACGCCGGGCTGAACACGATCGAAACCCCTGTCGTCTGGGCAAGGCACGAGCCGCGGCCCGGGCAGTTCGACTTCACGGGCGAGAACGACCTGCGGGCTTTCGTGAGGATGGTCGGCGAAGCACGCATGCACTGCATCCTGCGCCCCGGGCCGTACGTCGGCTCCGCCTACGACCTGGGTGGGATGCCGCCGTGGCTCACCTCGCTGCCCGGACTTCGGCTGCGAACGCAGAACGGACCGTTCCTTGAAGCGTGCTCGAGGTTTATCACGGCTCTCGCGAAGCAGGTCGCGGACCTGCAGGTCACCAGCAGCGGGCGCGGCGGCCCCCTGCTGATGATCCAGAACGAGCACGCATGGACCTGCGGGCATGACGACCTCGCGAACGCCTATCTCGGCGAGCTGCTCCGGTATTACCGGGAAGCCGGCTTCAGCGTTCCCGTTATCAACGCAAACAATCTCTGGCAGTCCGTCGAGGGCGAGATCGAGTGCTGGTCCGGCCGAGACGAGATGCTCTCAGCCGTGCGCCAACTCGGCGTCGTCAGGCCTCGCAACCCGCGGCTCGTCATCGATCTTCGGATCGGGGATGCCGCCGCCTGGGGGCAGGCGGCGCCGGACACGCTCACGACTCCAGCCATCCTGCGTTCGGCGGCTCAAGTGCTCGCCGCAGGAGGGCAGTTCGTTCTCGATCCTTTCGCGGGAGGAACGAACTTCGGTTTTTCCGGCGGCAGGCTGCACACGACGCACGAGGCGTTTGTCACAGCATCCCACGATCAAGGCGCGCCGGTCTCCGAGTCCGGCGAGTCGAGCGACTCCGGCCGCGCCCTGCGCCGTCTCTGCACTTTCGTGTCACAGTTCTCCCGGGTCTTTGCGAACCTCGACCCTGACCAGCGGCCCGTGCTATTGGACCCCGCCGCCATCCCCGGTCATGGCCTCGGCATGAGCGTCGCGCACGTCCAGGGAGCGCATGGCGGCCTCGCGTTCGTGTTCGACGATCCGCCGTCACGTTCGAGGGCACTCCGTTACGCCCACGTCGTCCTCTCTGACGGGTCCCCCATCGCCGTGCCTCTCTCGGCGCAGGGCGTGGCGTGGTGCCTCCTCGGGACGCGCATCGGCGCAAGATCGGAGGTCGATTACTGCGCGCTCAATGCGTTCGCTTCGTTCGGTCGCGCCCTGGTCTGCTTCGGCCCGGAGGGATCACGCGGCGTGGTATCGGTCAACGGATCGCCGCTCGAGGTCGAAACCCCGCGCGGCAGGTCGGCCGAGCCGCTCGTCATCGAGCACGAGGGGGTCGTGCTCATCGTGCTGAACGAGGAACAGGCGGATCGAACGCTCGTGCTCGATGATGCCATCATTTTCGGCGTGTCGGGGATGGACGCCGCAGGTCAGCCCGTGCCGGCGCCCGGCCCTCGCCACATGACGCGCATCGACGGCGAGGGGCTCACCGAACGGATCAAGGTCGCCCCCGCCCCGGGGGGCGACGCGCCACTCCGCCCCGTCCTTCGGCGTTTGGGAGGCCGCCCCCGCCGACGACTTCGCCGCGGGCACCAGCCAGCGTTATGCCGTCATTGCCGGGCCGGACGACCTGACGCGCCTTGGCGCACCCTACGGCTACGGCTGGTACCGCCTCACCTTCCGCTCGTCGAAGGCCAAGCGTGTGAAGGTCGCCTTCCCGCACGCGGCCGATCGCCTCCACCTCTTCCTCGACGGCGAATCGCAGGGCATCATCGGCGTCGGACCCGGCGCGGACCTCAACCCTGTCCTCCAGCTCCGCAAGGCCGAGCACACGCTCGTCGCCCTCGCCGACAACCTCGGCAGGCTCGCGGGCGGGGCGCACCTCGGCGAGCCGAAGGGCCTCTACGGGCACGTCTGGGAAACGACGAACTTCCGCTCGGGGAGGATGAAACTCAGCGAGGAGTCGCCCGTCGAGCTGATGTCGTTCCGCACGCCGCTGTGGGAGGTGCGACAGGGTGACGTCACCCATCCGACACGCGCGACGTGGACCTTCGCCCACCGCCGCAAGACGCCGATCCTCGTCACGATCGGTTCGTTCGTGGGCCGCGGCCTCGTCCTGCTCAACAACAAGCCCATTCATTACCTCGATCGCCCCGGCCCCGATCGCCTCGTCCTCGTCTCCGAGATGCTCAGCCGAAGCAACAACACGCTCCAGATCGCTCTCGCCACCGACTCGATCGGCCCCGAGGGGGCGGAAGCGATGCTGAACTCGCTCGCCTCGTCGGTGCAGATCGTCGAAGGCACCCGGTGCATCTCGGAGAAAGCCGAGTGGTCCTTCGCGGCGTGGGAACCCCCTCCCTCGCACGCCTACTCGGACCAGTACAAGGGCGGCCGGCGCGGCCCCGTCTGGTGGCGCACGTCGTTCAGGGCGTCGGACGACCGTCCGCTCCTGCTCGACCTCACCGGCATGACCAAGGGGCAGATCTTCCTCAACGGCCGCAACGTCTCCCGCTACTGGGTCGCCACCGCCACCGGCAAGAGCGTCCCGCCGCAGACCCGCTACCTCCTGCCCGGCCCCTGGCTCAAGCCCGGCGCGGAGAACGTGCTCCTCCTCTTCGACGAGCACGGCGGAAACCCGGCCAGGACCGGCCTATACCACGCCGGGTAGGACTCGCCGGAGGACGCCGATGCCGATCGACCCCACGCGCTGGCAGCAGGCCGCATCCCTCGCCGCCCGTGCGCACCGCCACGCTCTGCGCAAGGACGGGCGAACGCCCTACTACGCGCACCCCACGCGAGTCGCCCTGACCGTCGCCGTCGTTTTCGGGTGCGACGACGAAGTCGCCCTCTGTGCAGCCCTTCTGCACGACACGGTCGAGGACACGGACACCGACTACGACGACCTGTTGGAGGCGTTCGGGCCGGAGGTCGCCGATGCGGTCGCCGCCCTGACCAAGAACATGATCCTCCGCGAAGACCTGCGCGAACCCGAGTACGACGCACGCCTCGCCGCCGGCCCCTGGCAGGCGAGGCTGGTGAAACTCGCCGACCAGTACGACAACCTCTCCGAACTCGACAACCGGCCCGACGCTCCCCCCGGCAGCGCCAAGCGCGCCCAGACCGTCGAGCGCGCCCGGCGCGCGATCGCTCTCGCGCGAACCGACGCACACCGCGATTGCGTTGTACGCGGCATCGACGCGGTCACGAGACTGCTGGCGGGCCTGCGGACGTAGCGCCTGCCTCAACCACCGTCGGTGTGCATTCTGCGGCCGGAACCCTCCTCGACAGGCTCGGTGTTGTCCGGCTGGGGAGGGGGTGGCGGTGGTGCAGCGGAGCCACCCTCGCGACGTATGCGCTCGAACTCGGGGTTGTCGGGCACGGCGCCGCCGCCGATCAACGACCGGGCGACGAGGACAATGGCGATCAGGCCGATGACGCCGGCGGCCGCGCTGAGGATCAGTTTCTTGCGTTTCTCGTCCATCTGGCGCTATCCCCCTGTGGGTGAACGGGGCCGCAGATCGCGTGCGGCGCGTCCGCGGCCGAGGCGCATGATGCTACCCGCATCCGGCGGACTGCGCGTCAGCGGATCAGGTCGCGGCCCTGGACCCCGTTCTTGGTCGCCCAGAAGAAGGCGGGGTAGGTGCCGGGGCAGGGCGGGTAGTCCGCGTCCATCTGGCCGTTCTCGAGCCAGTCCTTCGCCATGGTGTAGTGCCTGAGCACCTCCATGGGCGGGTTCCAGAGGTCGGTCGGCGTGAGCGCATCCTTCATCTTCTGCTGCGAGTCGTTGCGGAGCGCGTCGTAGATCTGGGAGACGCGGTACTTGATCACGCTCCCGTCGACGGTGCCGACATTCGGGCTTGCGGCGGGGTTGTTCCAGTTGGGCATCTGCTGTGCGCTCCCGTGACTCGTGCCGCTCGCCGCGTCGGGGCCCGAATAGGCGATCTGGTTGCGTCGCTTCTGGGTCGAGTCGAACCGCTCCCACATCATGACCTTCTGCTCCGGGAAGGTGACGTCGTCGACCTTGTTCCTGCGAACCATCGCGTCGGCGGCGGTGCCCTGGGCCGGGGGCCGGGGCCGCGCGTGGTAGCGGGAGGCGGAGAACCACATCGTCGGCGAGTAGACGTACGATGTGTCCCAGATCACGCTCTCGTGGGGGAAGACCGCGATCCAGTCGAGGAACCGCTTCTTGGGCGTCGGGTCGGCGGGCGAGAACTGGACGTCCGACGCGTAGTCGCCGCGGCTGATCCAGTCGGCGGTGAGCGAGTACCAGTGGAACCCGTACATCTCGCTGTTCCAGACGCCGCCGCCCCAGTGGTCGTTGAACCAGAAAAAGGTGTCAGGATCGGCATCCTTGGCCTTCGAGTTCGTCTTCATCACCCGGTTCCCACATGTTGACCTCGGGCGGCCCGGCCTTGATCGCGTTGATCGGCCCGCGGCTCCGCCGGGGGCGGGGCAGGTTGATCATCGAGCCTTTGTGCTCGCCGGTGTAGAAGCAGCCCGACCTTCACCAGCTGGCTGAGGTTGGGCTGGCTGACGACGTTCTGCGCGCGCGCGGGCCTCGCCCAGCGCGGGCAGCAGGATGCCGATGAGCAGCGCGATGATCGCGATCACCACCAGCAGTTCGATTAGCGTGAATCCGCGGCGTGCAACGCTGCCATGGGCGGCCTCCCGGTTGCCCGGCGACGAAGGTGCCCCGACCCCCGGCTCGGCCCGGCGGGTCCCGGAGCGATACACGCCCCGGATGGTCGAACAGCCCCGGCTGACGCCGGACACCGGGGCCCTACCAGAGGACAGGCCGGGCACAACCCGCACCCCGCGCGACCGCCCGGGATGCGCCGCCCCCCGGGCCGCGGACGGCGGCCCCGGGATCGCCGGCAGTCCGGAGGCCGGTGGCTCCCGGACCCAGCGGGGAGTTCCCGTTCGAACGGCGGGTCATCGCCGGCGGCCCGTCGGTCGTCGCCGTTCGAACGTGGGTCGTCGCCGTTCGGAACGTAGGTCATCGCCGTTCGAACGTGGGTCCGCCGTTCGAACGTGGGTCATCGCCGTTCGAACGTAGGTCGTCGCCGTTCGAACGTAGGTCATCGCCGTTCGAACGTAGGTCATCGCCGTTCGAACGTCGGGAACCGCCGCGACGCCTTCCAGGACCCGAAATCCGTGTTTACGGCACCGAGAACCGCGTCGGACGTCGCCGCGTGCGGCCCGACGCCCGCCCACGGGCAATACGGAGGCTGAGGTGTGAAAAGGGGCGCACCGATCGTCGGTGCGCCCCTCATCGTTTCGACTCCAGCATCCTGGGGACGCTCAGCGGATCAGGTCGCGGCCCTGGACCCCGTTCTTGGTCGCCCAGAAGAAGGCGGGATAGATGCCGGGGTTGGGATAGTTCGCATTGGTCTGCCCGTTTTCGAGCCAGTCCTTGTCCATGTCATACTTGAAGAGAACGGACTCAGGGACATTCCAAAGGTCGGTGGGAGTGAGCGCGTCGGCGGTCTTGGCCTGGTTTGTGTTGCGGATCGCTTCGTAAAGCTGCGACATCCGATACTTGATCACGCTGCCGTCGACCGCGCCGACGTTCGGAGCAGCGCCGGGATTGTTCCAGTTCGGCATGCGCTGTGCGCTCCCGTGACTCGTGCCGCTCGCCGCGTCAGGACTCGAATAGGCGATCTGGTTGCGCCGCTTCTGCGACGAATCGAAGCGCTCCCACATCATGACCTTGAGTTCAGGGAAAGTGATGTCGTCGATCTTGTTGCGGCGTACCTTCGCGGCCTCCGCCGTCCCTGTCGCGATCGCACGAGGCCGCGTGTGGTATCTGGATGCCGCGAACCACATGGTCGGGGAGTAGACGTACGAGGTGTCCCAGATCACCTGCTCGTGCGTGTATTGCGTGATCCAGTCGAGGAACCGCTTCTTGGGCGTCGGGTCGGCGGGCGAGAACTGGACGTCCGACGCGTAGTCGCCCTGACTCATCCAGCTCGCTGTCAGCGAGTACCAGTGGAACCCGTACATCTCGCTGTTCCAGACGCCGCCGCCCGCGAGGTCGTTGAACCAGAAGAACCCGGGAGAATCGTAAGACACCGGCTTCACAACCCGGTTCCACTGGTTGGTCTCGGGTGGACCCGGGTTGACCGAACTGGTCGGACCGCGCTCGCCGGGAGCAGTGAACGGGTTGATCATGGAGTTTCGGTGCTCGCCTGTGTAGGTCAACCCCACCTTCACCAGCTGGCTGAGGTTGGACTGGCTGACGACGTTCTGCGCCGCGCGCCGGGCCTCGCCCAGCGCGGGCAGCAGGATGCCGATGAGCAGCGCGATGATCGCGATCACCACCAGCAGTTCGATTAGCGTGAATCCGCGGCGTGCAACGCGTGCCATGATGCGGTCTCCTGAACGGGTCTCGAATGTGCGACGGCGCCCGGCGGCCGTCGGCTGCGCTCTGCGGACGATCGAAAGACCTCACGGCCAGAACCGGCCGCGGCTGCCCCCCATGTTCGCATCCTACACAGATTCGGTTCAGGACGCCAGCCCCGTCCTCCTGTTTCCACAGGGGGAGTTCGCCCTAGTCAGCAATACCGACATCGGGCCGACGCCTAGTAAAACCCAGCCACGCGGCCGCGATGACCCGGGGCGAGACCGGCCGCACCCCGCCGCGGCGTCGCATCTCCCCGAGCCGGTAGAGCCGCGACCACTGGCCGAAGAGCACGGAGTAGGCCCAAAGGAGAGCGCGACCGGGGTCGTAGAGGTTGGTCGGCTCGCCGGTTGTGCCGTTGAGCTCGACGACGCCGAGGCCCCTGCCGAGGCGGAGGAGGTCGTCGGATTCGTAGCGGATGTCCAGACGGGCGTAGTCGATCCCGGAATCGGCGGGGGTTCCGACGGGCGAGGCGTACGCCGCGATGATGGTGTCGACGTGAGCTTCGAGTTCGGGGGTGATCAGGTCCGCGCCGTCGCGGAAGAGGGTGCCCTGGGCGTGGTTGCCGGACTGCGCGAGCCGGACGCGCTCGCCGTGCGACGGCACCAGGCCGCGCGAGCCTGCAAAGCGGGCGAGGAACACGCCTGCCTGCCTGCGGAACCGGCGGTCGCGGTAGACGAGTTCCTCGATCGTGCGCCGACCGTCCCCAACAACGACCGGGAACTCCTTGCGTGTGACGGCATAGATGCGGCCGATGCGCCCGGGCGGGGCGTGCGGGTCGCGGACCCACGTGATGCCGCACTCCCGCGGGCCTGGGTGGTAGGTCTGCGCGACAACGGCCCTGGGCATGGCTTCGAAGTAGCGTCTGGCGTCGTCCTCGGAGCGAACGATGCGGACGCCGTACCCGCGTTGCCCCACGTCGGGCTTGAGCACGAGGGGATAGGGACCGACGCCGTCGGGCAGCAGCATGGCGTTCCGGAGGGCTTCGCACCGCCGGTCGATCGAGCCGGGTTCGATGAGGGCAGAGGGCAGGAGCGCGGGGACGGATGCGGAGAGCGACCGGAGGATCTCGGACTTGCTCTCGCCGACGATGCCCCCGCCGATGGGGATGGCGGGGTTGCAGCAGGTCCAGGTCATCGGGCCGCGGTGGCGGACGGAAAGCCAGGCGATCCACGGCAAGAGCGGAAGGTAGAAGACGAAGGAGGGCCAGTACTCGTGACGGGGAAGGCGGTCGATCGCGGCGATCATGCGGCGACGGCCGGACCAGGTAACGGCGTGGGTCGCGGTTCGGACTGCGAGAGTCGTGCCGATACACGCGAGGGCGACTCCGACGAGGCCGATCGCGTCTTCGAGGGGCTCGAGCACGGCCTGTCCTGCGAGCGTGGCGGCGATGAGGACGAGGGTGGCCCAGAAGAGCGAGCCTGCCGCGAGACCGAGCAGGGAGGCCGGACCGATGGCGCGGCGAGCGCCGAGGGCGTGCGACACCTCGTCGCGCTGCCAGGGCTGCAAGCACGAGACGAGGACGGCGGTGAACGTGTGCCAGAGCGTGCGCGGGGGGGGCGGTTCGTCGGGGCGTCGGCAGGTCGTGCCGGCGAACCGGCGCGCCCAGTCCGAGTCGGCCGAGGAGATGGTGCCGGAGCGCACGGCGGCGAGCGACACCGCACTCGCTCGAAGCGACAAGCCCGCGGCCAGCGCGGCAGCCGCGAGACCGAAATCCAGCCGGAAGGTCGCCACGAGCAGCCCCGCGAGCGCGGCCGCGGGTTCCGGGCGCAGGCGTGCGAGCAGGAGGAGCGTGCCCCCCACCGCCCACCAGGGCAGCACGCGGATCGCGTCGAGGAGTTCCGCGGCCCTGCCCACCAGACCGACGCGCGGGTCGGGCGCGAGATCGGCGGCGTAGGTCAACGGCGGCACGCCCGCGGCATCGTGGCGGGCGAGGAACGAGAGCAGGTGCGTTGCCGTCTCCTCGGCCTGCAGGAAGGGGAGGAAGTGCGAGGCGTCGATGAGCACGAGTCGGCTGGTGTTCATGCGTTCGTGGTGCTCGACCGCGCCCCAGGCGGGCACGAGGAAGTCGTCCCGGCCGTGCAGCACCAGCACGGGCACCGTCAACCTCTCCATGACCGGTTCGACAAGGCGCTGGTCGGTGTCCCAGAACGAGCGGATAAAGGCGCGGCGCATGCCGCGGTCGGCGAGCGCGCCGAAGTGCGGGACGAGTTCGGGCACGACGACGACGGCGACGAATCCCGCGGCGTACTTCACCCGCTCGAAGAAGTAACTCCCGGTGCCCTCGGTCTCCTGCACGCCTGTGGCGGCGACGAGGGCGATGGAGGCGACTCGATCCGGGGCGATGTCCGCGGCGTGGAGGGCGACGCCGCCGCCGTTCGACCAGCCGACGAGGTGGGCGCGCTCGATGTTGAGGGCGTCGAGGACTTCGAGGACGGCGTGGGCGTGGGCACGGTTCGAGTAGGAGGGGACGAAGGCGTCGGAGTTGCCGAAGCCCGGCAGGTCGATGGCGATCACGCGGCGTTCGCGAGCGAGGAGCGGGCCGAGGCGGACGAAGTCGAACGCCTGACCGGGCGAGCCGTGGAGCAGGACGACGGGCATGCGATTCGATGCGCGCTCATCCCCCCATTGGAGGTACGCGATCGAGGTCGTGCGGTCGGTGACGGGGCCGTCCTCGTCAGTGGCCGGGACGACAACGAAGCGGCCGCCGACCTCGGAAGGCGGGGGAACGTACCACGGGCCGATCAGGGTCTGGAACGCATGAGAGGCCGTCAAGAGCGCGAGGTAGACGGCAACCACGATCCGCGCGGTTCGCCGAAGCCGGGATGAGGGTTGGGTGGCCGCGGGTAGCATCGGAAGCCGTTCTCGGAGCCTCGGCGGACAAGTCTATGCCCCGGACGCCGGAACCTCGGGGGTATCGCCGGTGGTTCATTTGGAGCGGGCGGGCCGATCTTGTATGCTGGCCCGACGGGAGTTCTGCCTTGCGTGCCACGAAAGGGGCAAAGGTCATGGAGCGGACCAGGGCGTTCACGCTCATCGAGTTGCTGGTGGTGATCGCGATCATCGCGCTCCTGATCGGCATCCTCCTGCCCGCACTCGGCAAGGCTCGGGCAATGGCGCAGTCCACGCTGTGCATGTCGAACATGGATCAGATCGGCAAGGCCAGCACGATGTACGCGCAGGACAACAAGGATCTCTTCTGGCACTCGTGGGACTGGGCGCGCACGGATTCGAACGGCGACGGGCTGAACGACGCGCCGGGACACCTCTACGAGTACGTGATGGGCGCACAGGAAATCCTCGCTTGCCCGACGAACAAACGACGCGGACGCAACAACGAGGACACCTACAAGGACAACTCGAACTGGTACGGCGGCACGTCGAGGCTCGACTTCGACTACTGCATGCAGACGTACACGAGCGGGTATCGGCTCGGATCCGAAGTCCGCTCGGGCTACATCCCCCCGAACATCACGCCGCCCTACCAACTCCCGACGAATCTGGTCGATTCGCTCACCTACTTCCGCTCGGTGTTCATCTTTGTCGAAGAGAGCACCTGGTGGTACAACCACGACGTCACCGACGGCCTCTGGGGGAACCAGGATCAGGTCACCACGAGGCACTTCAAGGGCGGGTACATGTGGTTCGTGGACGGCTCGACGGAACTCTTCATCGGCCCGAACGACGGGAACGAGCCTGTGTACAACACGCTGCGCGATTTCGAGGCGAACGACGTCTTCGCCTCCGCCCGAGGCAAGAGCGCCTGGATCCGCGTCTACACCGGGGCGAACCAGCTGCGTCCGTACGGATGGATCAACAACCCGAGGCCTTGACCGCGACCTACTTTCTGCGCCGGATCTCGTCCGTGCCCAGTTGCCCGCACGCGCCCATCATGGCGCGACCCTTCGTGCGCCGGCGTCGGACGAAGAGGCCCGCTGCGTCGAGCCGTTCGACGAACCGCTCGACGCTCGCCTCATCCGGCGCGGGCCAGGGCGATTCGCGGCGGGGGTTGTAGGGGATGACGTTCACCATGCCGCGTGTCAGGCCGTCGGTCGATCCGGCAGCCGTGAAGGGACGCAGGTAGTCGGCGAGTTCGTCCGCGTGGCCCGGCTCGTCGTTGACGCCGGGGATCAGGACGTACTCGAAGCAGACCTTGCGGCCGCGACCGAGGCCCGGCACCGCGAGGACGGCGTCTCGCAGTTCAGCCATCGGCATCGCGCGGTTGATCGGCATGATGGCGGAGCGGATCGCGTCGTTCGGGGCGTTGATGCTGACGGCCAGGCCGAGCCGGCGCCAACCGGGCCGGTCCATCGCCGTTGCAAGCCGTCGCAGGCCGTCGATCCGGCCGACCGTCGAGATGGTGACGCGCGACATGGCGAGGCCGGGGCCGTCGTGATCGGTCAGGATGGCGACGGCGTCGAGGACGGCGTCAAGGTTGTCGAGCGGCTCACCCATGCCCATGAACACGATGTTTCGGATCGGCGCGCCGAGGATGTGCCGCGCCGCCCACCACTGGCCGACAATTTCAGAGGGCGTGAGCGAGCGAACGAGGCCCATCCGGGCGGTCTCGCAGAACTCGCACCCCATCGCGCACCCGACCTGGCTGGAGACACAGAGCGTGTGCGTGCGCGCCCCGCCGCGGCCGATCATGGGGATGATGACACTCTCGACGTTGAGGGCCGCGTGCGGGGGAAGGCTGTCGGGTGCGGCGCCGCGCGCGATGCGCTGCAGGAACTTGACCGTCGTGCCCTCGGCGACCTCCTCGCGCTGCTCGCGGACGATGGGGCCGGCGAGGGGCGCATCGTTCATCCAATCGGCGATCGCGCCGGTGCGGTGGAATGCCCGATAGTCGTCGAGCGCGCGATCACGCGGAGCGAGGCCGGCTCGCGCGCAGGCGTCGGCGAACGGAGCGGCCGGGAGGCCGAGCGGGCTGGGGGGCGTCGCGGGCACGGGCGAGTGTATGCGGTCGGCTACCATTGCCCCCGCACACGCGGACGAGCGGAGACGACGCATGACGTGGCTGATGGTGAGGGATGCGCTGCGATCCGAGCCGGGCACGCGCTGCACCGTGAAGGGCTGGGTGCGCACACGGCGGGACTCCAAGGCGGACGGCGGGCTTTCGTTCATCAACGTCCACGACGGCACCTGCTTCGACCCGATCCAGGTCGTTGCCCGTGCCGACCTGCCGAACTACGCGGACGAGGTGGCACGGCTGACGACGCACTGCGCCGTCGAGTGCGACGGCGAGATCGTGAAGAACCCCAAGGGGAGCAACGAGATCAACGCGACCGCCGTGCGCGTCGTCGGCTGGGTGGACGACCCGGACACCTACCCGGTGCAGCCCAAGCAGCACTCGTTCGAGTACCTGCGCGAGGTGGCCCACCTGCGGTCGCGGACCAACACCTTCGGCGCGGTCGCCCGCGTGCGGCATACGCTGGCGTGCGCCATCCACCGCTTCTTCGACGAGCGGGGGTTCTTCTACGTCCACACGCCGATCATCACGGCCAGCGACTGCGAGGGCGCGGGGCAGATGTTCCGCGTGAGCACGCTGGACCTCGTGAACCCGCCGCGCACGCCCGAGGGAGGCGTGGACTACGCCGAGGACTTCTT
>JAHCJE010000210.1 GCA_026128865.1 Phycisphaeraceae bacterium
GGGGGTCGCGAGCGTCGGCGGCTTGGGAGTCGGGGGGGGGCATCAGGGAAGAGGGAGAAGGGGTGAGGTGGAAGGAAGAGAGTGGGAAGTCTGGGAGACGGGGCCTGGAAAGGCCCCGCCCCGCGAATCAGAGGCCTCGCCCTGGGAGGAAAGCGAGACCCACGGCGTCGGGTGTTCGTGCGAGGCGATGGTGAGTGCGTAGGGGGTGCGGCGGTGGTGCCCGGCCGCGACTTCGGGGCGGTTGCAGTCGCGGGAGAGGTGGAGGAGGACGACGTGGCGGGTGGGGGCGATGCCGGCGACGGCCTCTGCGCACTGCTCGTTGCTGAGGTGGCCCGAGCCGCCCATGATGCGCTGCTTGAGCCACCACGGACGCTCGGAGGCGGCCTGAAGGCGCGGGCAGTAGTTGCTCTCGATGGCAAGGACGCCGACGCCGGCGAGGTGCTTGACGAGGTCGGGCGAGACGCGGCCGACGTCGGTGGCGAAGCCGAGCGATTCGCCGCCGGGGAGTTCGAAGCGGAGCGTGGTGACGCCGAGCGTGTCGTGGCTGAGGAGAGCGGGGCGGGCGGTGATGCCGCCGGGGAGGTCGAGGGCGTCGTCGAGGGGTTCGGCGCGGCGAGGGAGCGTGCCCCAGCGCGTGCCGTACTCGACGTGGCGGCGGTGGGCGAGGATGCGCGTGCGCGACGGCAGCCAGCGCGCCCAGCCCGGGTTCCAGTGGTCGGTGTCGAGGTGGGTGAGGATGACGGCGTGGGCGTCGTCGAGGGCGAGGCCAAGGCGTGCGAGTTCGGCGCGGGTGCGCCGGAGGCCGAGGCCCATGTCGAGGAGGAGGAATGAGGGGGAAGGGGAGAGGCCGGAGGGGCAGGCGGGGAGGGTGAGGACGGAGCAGTTGCCGGAGGAACTGCTGGCGAGGACGCAGAGGGCGGGTTCGGCGGGCCGGGTGGGATTGAGTAGCGGCTGGATGCCCGGCATGAGAGCAGGGTACCGGCGTCAGTCCTCGTCGTCGAAGTCGGGGAGGGTGACGCCGCGGCGCTTCATCTGGAGCCAGGTCGTGAGCAGGCGCGGCGGCCGCCCCATGCCGGGGCAGATGCCGCGCTTGGTGGCGGCGACGAAGTCGGCGAGTTCGGCGACGGCGGGGGAGCGGGCGGCGCGCTCGCGGAGGATGTCGAGGGCCTCGTCGCGGGGGACGGGCACGCGGAAGACGTCGCGGAAGGCGCGGCGGACCTCGGTGATCTCGTCGCGGGGGATGCCGGCGCGGCGCATGCCGACGAGGTTCAGGCCGCCGATGCGGTTGCGCTCGGGGGCCATGCAGAAGGGGGGGACGTCCTTGGAGACGGCGACGCCGCCGGAGATGAAGGCGAGCCGTCCGACGCGGACGAACTGGTGGATTCCGACGTGGCCGGAGAGCGTGGCGTTGTCGGCGATCTCGGCGTGGCCGGAGACGCCGGCGTAGTTGACCATGACGACGCCGTTGCCGACGCGGGCGTCGTGGCCGACGTGGGAGGCGACCATCATGAAGACGCGGTCGCCGATGGTGGTGGGGGTGGTCTCGTTGCTGGCGGCGTGGACGGTGGCGTGCTCGCGGATGAGGCAGTCCGCGCCGACGACGACGCCGGCGGTGGGCGCGCCGGGCTTGAACTTGTAGTCCTGCGGCTCGAAGCCGAGGCAGGCGAAGGGGTAGACGATGGTGCGCGGGCCGATGGCGACGGGGCCGCGGAGGTGGACGTTGGCGAGGAGGCGCACGCCCTCGGCGAGGTGGACCGGCCCGGTGAGGACGCAGTTCGGGCCGATCTCGACCGAGTCGGCGAGGTCGCATTCGTCGGAAAGGATGGCGGAGGGGTGGACGGTGGGCATCGGGGGTGATCGTAGGTGGGCGATACGATCGGGCGTGAACGGACGGCTGCGCGTCATCGACCTGGGGCGGATGGGCTATCGCGAGGCGTACGAGGTTCAGCGGGCGCACGTCGAGGAGGTGCTGGCGGCGCGCGAGGCGGGCGAGCCGGAGGCCGGTCGGCTGCTGCTGGTGGAGCACGACCCGGTGATCACGGTGTCGGGGCGGCGCGGGGCGGAGCGGCACGTGCTGGCGTCGGGGGACGCGCTGCGGGCGGCGGGCGTGGCGGTCGAGGCGACGGATCGCGGCGGCGATGTGACCTACCACGGGCCGGGGCAACTCGTGGCGTACCCGATCCTGGACCTGAACGCGCTGCGGCTGCGGCTGCACGAGTACGTGAGGCTGCTGGAGTCGGCGGCGATCGGGGTCTGTGAGCGGTTCGGGGTCGCGGCGCACCGCGAGCC
>JAHCJE010000211.1 GCA_026128865.1 Phycisphaeraceae bacterium
AAGATGTCCCGCAGCGTCTCGAGGTGCGCGATCCGCGAGGACAGAACGAGGGTGCAGACGTCGGCGCAACGGCTCTCGACGATGTCCGCGATCTGCGTGTTACGCGAAGGATCGGTGACGAGCGCTTCGAGGAGCGCCTGCCAGTCCTCGGGGCCCGTGTACGCGGCAGTGAAGGACGTCTCGACCTGCTCGTAGATCGGGTCGACGAGCGTCCCCGAGGCGAGGCCGTCGGCGACGCCGTAGCGGTAGAGCACGGGCCCAAAGACGCGCCGGAGCACGTCTCCGCGGTGATCGCGCGGGAGCGTGGCGGTCATGCCGATGCGCCACCGTGCAGGGATCTGCCGAATCAGGGCCACGCGGAGCTCGGTGGCGAACCCCTGCACCTCGTCCACGACGAGCAGCCCGTAGGCGCCAAGCCGTTCGGCGTGGTTCGTCGCCGTCGTCGGTGTCGCGATGACGATCGGCGCGTCGGTCCACTCGCCGCCCGTGGACGTAGCCGCCTCCACGCCGAGGAAGCGCATCGCCTCCGTGCGCCACTGATCCGCGAGCGCGACCGTGGGAACGAGGACGAGCATCCGCTGCCCGACCGCGGCCGCGATCGCGAACGCCGCCCCCGTCTTCCCGGCGCCGGTCGCCGCCGTGATGATCCCTTGGACCTTCCACTTTGCGATCTCCGCAATCTCGCGCTGGTGAGGACGGAGCCCGACGCGGAGCGTGTAGCCGTGCTCGGACCGCGCCGTCGCGCCGGCGACGTCGACGCGCCCGAGCACGCGCTGCACCTCTCCGAGCATCCCGCGCGGCAGGACGATGTGGCTCTCCTCGAGGACGGAGAGATCGCGCGGCGTCTCGACCCACCGCATCTCGCCGTAGGCGTGCTGGCGCTCGCGGACGGTGATGGTCGCGCCGCGACGGAGGTGGCGCACCTGCTCGGGCGAGATGTCGGCGAGAGGGATGCGGATGTCCCCGGCGACGGTGATGCTCACGGGCGTCTCGCTCACGCTGCACCCCCGAAGTGCTGCGCCGCGGCGTCGAACGCCTCCTTAATGCGCCGGAAGGCCTCGGGCGTGCCGCCGTGGTCCGGGTGAGCCTTCTTCGCCGCCGCACGGAAGGCGCGCTTGGCGGCGGCGAGCGTCGTCGGCATCTCCAGCCCAAGGACGTCCGCCCAGCCGGGGACGGCACGCTTCCCCTCGGTGCGAGCCCCGAGGGGCGGGTTCGGGTCGAGCGTCCAGCCGTAGCGGCTCTTCTTCCCGCTCTCGAGCTCGGCGCGGTCGAGCGAGTACGTCCGCAGGACGGTGTTGCCCTTCTCGGTCGAGCGCATCGCCGCGCTCACGAAGATGCGCTTGGGCGTCTTCTTGATGATCTCGGCGCGTTCCGTCTCCCACTCGAACGCCGAAGAGAACCACGACGCGTAACGCTTCCAGTGCCGGTACGCGTACTCCGTGAGCTGGGCGCCGGTCCCCTTGCTCGGCCTCGCCGCACGCGCATCAGCGCGCAGATCCCGGGCGTACTCCTCGGCATCGTGACGGTAGCCGAGATGGACCTCCACGGGCATATCGTCGGGCACGAGACGGCCCAGCGCATCAACGCACTGCCGGAAGGCATCGGTCGTGTCGACGGCGGTGCCGCGTGCCTTGAGCGGCGCTGGGTAGCCGACCCGCACCGTCCACACGACGCCCCCTCCGAACGGTGCCCACGACCAGTACGCGGCCTGGATCTTCTGTCCGCAGACTGCACACCGCGCGCCGCCGTCGTAGCCGAGCCCCTTCGGCGGCTCGCCCTCCGCCGACGGCATGCAGAGCGGCGCCGACGAGCCGTCGACGTAGGCGTGCATGATCGGATGCCCTGAGCCGCGGAACGTCGCCAGCTCCCAGGTGAAGATCCAGCGCACGGGCTTCACGATGCCCTCCTGGTCGCGCGCGTCGGCGTCTCGGCCCTAGCCATCGCCATGACCTCGGCGTCGCTCCGCATCGCGGACGGGGGTGCGGACGCGGGAATGGGCACGGCTGCAGGCTTGGCCGAGGCGGCCGCCACGGACGACGCGGCGACGTAGGTCGCGGCATCGATCTCCCAGTACGCGGCCTTCCCGCGGCCGACCTGGCGGCCGCCAGCGCGGCGGATGCGTTCACGGGCTTGACGTCGCGATCGCGCCCCGGGCGGGTACAGGGCCTCCGACGTCGTCGAGTAGACCTCCTTGCCCCCGTTCTGCGCGCGGGCGATTTCCTCTCGCACGATCGCGCGGAGCAGGTCCTCGATGCTCCGCATCGGTCAGCCCGCCCGCTCAGCGCCGT
>JAHCJE010000212.1 GCA_026128865.1 Phycisphaeraceae bacterium
GGAAGGGTAGAACCTATCCCATGTCCCCGGCATACAACTTCACCACAGAGACGCAGAGGTCACAGAGCCTGAAAAACAAGCGGTTTCTCTCTGTGCTCTCTGTGCCTCTGTGGTGCATCTTCGGGTCCGGGATAGGCTCTAGGGTCCCGACCGGCCGGAATCAGCGGCCCGCCTGCCGCTCACGGGCCGCGACCGCCAGCCGGTCGCACCGCTCGTTCTCGGGGTGGGCCGAGTGCCCGCGGACCCAGTTGAACCGGATGTCGTGCACCGCGAGCAGCGCGTCCAGCCGTTCCCACAGATCGCGGTTCTTGACCGGCTGCTTCCCGGCGGTGCGCCACCCGCGGGCCTTCCACGCGGCGAGCCACTCGCGCATCCCGTTCAGCACGTACTGCGAGTCCGAGTGCAACTCGACGACCGTCGGCCGCTTCAGCGCGCTCAGCCCCTCGATCACCGCCGTCAGTTCCATCCTGTTGTTCGTCGTCGCCGGCTCGCCCCCGGACGCCTCCTTCTCGACGCCCGTCCGCCCATCGCGCAGGATGTACGCCCACCCCCCCGGCCCGGGGTTGCCGGAGCATGCGCCGTCCGTGAACAGATGCACCGTCTCACGCCGCTCAGCCATGGGCCGCACTGTAGCGGGAGGCACGGGAGCGAGGGATCAAGGGCTCGAGGAGGAACGCGAAGGGGATTGAACGCGGAGGGCGCGGAGGGGAGAAGGCAACCTCACGCGGAGGCGCGGAGAGCGCAGAGAGGGAAGGGATCAAGGGGAGAGGCATGATGGGGAGACAGATCGACGCTCCCCTCAGAGCCGGGGCCTTCAGGCCCCGTCTTCCATGCCCCACTCCAACCGTGCCACCACCGTCGGCCTCCCAACCTCCTCCTTTTCCTCACTTCTCCTCACTCTCCCCCGACGGTGGTGCCTTGCGCGCACACCAACCCCCGTACCACCAACCTCGGTTGCTCTGAGCCGCAGTCGGTGATCGAACGCATGACAATCAGAAGAGACCCGTGACCCAATCCACAAACTTGGAAACGGTCACTGTGATGCTTGCGGCGCCGAAACGATCGCGGAGCCACTTCCCAAAGTCCTTGAGTCTGCGACGCTTCTCCAGTCGCTCGCCCGCGCCCGCCTGTTTGCGCACGTCCGGGTCTTCGCCTCGCGCCCGCATCTGATCGCGACGGTCATCAAGGGACTTGTTGGCCGCAGCCGCAAACTCGGTCTCGCCAGGCTCGTCGGGAACCGGCGTCGGAGGTTTGGTCGTGCCCGTACCGGCGATCGGAGTCGGAGCGGCCGCGGGTTCCGAACGTCTCCGCAGATCGTCTTTTTCCTCGTAGTGCAAGTCGAGATCGCAGCCGGACCATGTTTGCTCGATCGCGCCGAAGATACGCGCGGGGTCGTCTTCATGCCGTGCCTTGATCCGCAGCCTGATCTTCCTGGCCATCACAGCACCCCCTGGCCAACGGGGGTGCGGAGGGGAAGTTCGACCGCGTCGATGACGATGCCCCGGCCTCCCTCCGCGCGGTGCATGTCGTCAACGCGGGCGGCCAGTTCCTTGACCGCCGCCTCGATCGCGTCGTCATCCGCGTCGTCGGGAACTTCGATGGTGATCTCCAACAGCGTCCCGCCCGCACGCTCTTCGCGTGCGGACTCCGGCCATCCCTCCGGCTCGCCATCAGGCCAGAGGGGTCCGAAGAACTCGGGCGGGACGGGCGTGTCGTCCGTCCAGCGCTCGGCCTTGGCCGCCGCCTTGAGGAGTTCGAAGTCGCGGCGCATGGCGGCGCGGGCGGCGGCGGTGTTGTCGTCGGCGTCGCTGGTAGTGGCGACGGCCTCGAGGTCGGTGGCATCGACGAAGGCACATTTGGCCGCGTTGGCGGCGGCGTAGGCGGCGTTGGCCGCGTTGATAGCATTGGCGGCGTCGGCGGCGCTGGCGGCGGCGGCGTAGGCGCTGGCGGCGGCGGCGTAGGCGCTGGCGGCGGCGTTGGCTGCGTTGGCGGCATTGGCGGCGCCTGCGGCGAAATCGGCGGCGTTGGCTGCGGCGTCGGCGTTGGCGTCCGCGTGGGCGTGGGCGGCGCTCCGCTCGCTGAGCGTAATCGCTGTGTCAATCCCTCGGACTTGTTCCTCCGGCGCTGCGGGCCAGAAGTGTTTGAAGAGCGGCTGGACGCGTCGGGCGCATCTCGCCGCGAAGGCCACGCGCGCCCAGCGGGGGAGTGTCGCCAACTCCTCTTCGGTCGGGCTTTGCCGGTCGGCATCGCCGGGCGGCTTGCCCTTGCCGCGCTTC
>JAHCJE010000213.1 GCA_026128865.1 Phycisphaeraceae bacterium
TCGGCTCACAGCCGATCTTCACGACCTCCGCGCCCAGTTCCCACAGCGCGTCCGGCGCCACCCTGTAGCCGGCGCCGTTGGCGCAATCGATCACCACGCGGACGCCCGTGAGGTCGAGCGTGCGCGGCAGCGTACGCTTGGCGAACTCGACGTAACGGTCATGGACTCCCTCGATCCGGCGGGCGCGTCCGAGTTCGGCCGGCAGGGCAAGCCGGTCGGTGAGATCCTGCGCGACGAGTGCCTCGATCTCGCGCTCGGTCTCGTCCGACAGTTTGTACCCGTCCGGCCCGAACAGCTTGATGCCGTTGTCGGCGTAAGGGTTGTGCGAGGCCGAGATCATGATGCCGAGATCCGCACGGAGCGAGCGGGTGAGCATGGCGACGCCGGGCGTGGGGATCGGGCCCAGCAGGAACACGTCCATGCCGGCGGCCGTGCAGCCGGCGACCAGCGCCGGCTCGATCATATAGCCCGAGAGCCGCGTGTCCTTGCCGATGACGACGCGACGCCGCTCGAACCGGTCGGACCGGCTGAAGACCAGGCCCGCTGCGATGCCGACCTGGAGCGCAATCTGCGGCGTGATCGGGTCGGAGTTCGCCAGTCCCCTGATCCCGTCGGTGCCGAAGAGTTTTCGCGTCATGGATATCCCTGGAGGTTTCGCGAGGTTTGCTCGCTCATTCCACGTCCCGGTGGAATTTTCAGCCACGATCGGTTCAAGAATGATGATCGATTGTTGCACCCGGCACTGCCGGAGCGTGAGGCGAAGGCTTTGGCCAGCATAGCAGACGCGACCGCCCGACTGCGAGCGATGGCGCTCCGCTTCCCCGAGACGGTCGAGGACCATCCCTGGGGCCACGATGTCTACAAGGTCCGCGGCAGGATGTTCCTCATGCTGTCGGAGCACCAGGGCAGCCACTATGTGACGCTCAAGCTGCCCGTGTCGTTCGAGTTCGCCCTCGAATACCCGTTCGCGGCCCCTGCGGGCTACGGCCTCGGAAAGGCCCGCTGGGTCGCCAGCACGTTCACCACAGGCATGGACGTGCCGCTGGACGTGTTCGAAGCCTGGGTCGACGAGAGCTTCCGCGCCGTTGCGCCCGAAGAGGCTGCTGAAGGCCCTCGCTCCGGCACGCTGACCTCGCCCTGCTCCGGCTTGCCGCGGGCGCGCGGCCCACCTACGCTTTGCCGCCGCACCGGCTTGCGGGCGGCGGGCGGGAACCGGTGCCGATGGCCACTTTCTTCATCCACCAGAAGATCACCGCCTTCGCCAACCAGTACTGGATCTTCGACGGACGCTCGGGCGAGGCGGGCCAGCTCCTCGCTTTCGCCCATCAGAAGCGGTTCGCCTTCCGCGAGCGCTTCCTCTTCTTCACCGACGAGAGCAAGGCGCACGAGGCGTTCCACATCCAGGCGCGCCAGGTGCTGGATTTCGGCGCATCCTACGACGTCGCCGACAGCGACGGTCGCAGCCTTGGCGTCTTCCGGAAGGCCTTTGCCGCCTCGCTTCTTCGCAGCACCTGGGAGGTGATCGATCCCTCGACCGGGGAACCGCTGGTCGTGGCGCGCGAGCGCAGCGTGCCGGTCGCCGTCATTCGCCGGCTGTGGGACTGGATTCCCTTCATCGGTGACGCGCCGTTCTTCATAAAATACCACTTCGACCTGACCGACCCGCGGACCGGTGCTGCAGTGGGCGAGTATTTCAAGACGACCCGGTTTCGCGACCACTACCGGCTCGTGATCGAAGACCGCTACCTCGATGCTATCGACTGGCGCACCTTTATATCGCTTGGCGTCGCCATGGATGCGCTTCAGGGGCGATAGTCGACCGCTCGCGCCGAAGGCGCTCGAACCGGACCTGCGGGCCTGACGGAGACCGCTACCGGCCGAGCCGGAACGATACGCCGGCGTGGAGCGACGACCCGCAGCAGCCGAGACCGACGCCACCCTCGAACGAAGCGTACAGGCCCCCTTCCGCGAAGACCGAAAGGCGGTCCGTAAGGCGGAACTCCGCGCCGACATCGAACGTCATCGGGAAGAACGAGGTGCCCGGCACCCAGTAGAGCCGGCCCGAGCCGTAGAGGAGGAGCCGGTCGCGGTCGCCGACGAGCACGCCGGCACGCAGCCCCAGGCCGACCGAGAGGCCGCCGCCGCCGATGCTGTAGCCGCCGAGGAGCTCGGCGCCGAGGACGACCCGGCTCCGCACGACGTTGAAGCCCACCGCCCCC
>JAHCJE010000214.1 GCA_026128865.1 Phycisphaeraceae bacterium
GAGCTTCCATGTTCACACGCCTCGACGCGTGTCGTCGCTTCGTCCTGTTCGTGCGCGGCCTGCTCGGATCACGGGTGAGCGCGATGGCGCGCCGGAGCGCGGCGCGTCTCCGACAGGGCCGTGATCCGAGGAGCCCGAGGCCGTCGCGCTCGCGCGCGACGGGGAGGGAGGGGGGATACCTCGTCGCGCTGGCGCTCACGCTCGCCGTGACGTCGTGCGACGCGACGGTCGACGAGGCGCGCGAGGCTCCGGAACGGACCGGCTCGGTCGCCCAGGCGCTGACGGACACGGACAGCGACGGGATGGACGACGACTGGGAGATCCAGCACTTCGGCAACCTCTCGCAGACGGGCGCCGGCGACTTCGACGCCGACGGGATGACGAACGTCGAGGAGTACCTCCACGGCTTCGTCCCCACGCTCCACGACGCGTTCGAAGACGCGGACGGCGACCGCTACCCGAACATCTTCGAGCTCCGAAACAGCAGCGATCCCAACGACGCGGGCTCGAAGCCGACGCCGACGTTCGTGGTGAACGGCGCAGGGGGCGGGACGCACACGACGGTGAGCGCGGCGGTCGCGGCGGCGAACGTGCAGAACGGCGCGTACCAGATCCTCGGGATCGCGCCGGGGGTGTACACGGGGACCGCGAACGTGAGCGGCGTCACGCTCGCGGCGGCGAAGCCGAAGTTCCTGGTCATCGGCTTGGAAGGGGCGGCGAAGACGGTCCTCGAAGGCGACGGGACGACGTACGGGTGGAACGTCTACAACGCGGCGGTCGTCGCGTCGCTGACGTTCCGCAAGACGAGGCTCGCGCTCTACGTCTCGGCGGCGTCGCAGGAGGTGCGGATGGTCGACCTCGTGGTGCGAGACAACGCGATCACGAGCTCGTACGCGTCCGGCGTCCACGTCGCTTCGCTCGCGAGGTTGCACGTCGTCGGGTCGACGTTCTTGAACAACGAGGGGTTCTCGACGGCGCATCAGATCTACGTCGGCGGCGGCGCCGCGACGCTCCTCAACACGGTGGTGTGGGGAGAGGCGTCGGGCCCGATGGTGGCGAAGGCGACGAGCGCGACGCTCACGACGAACCACTGCCTGGTGAAGGGACAGACGCTCACCGGCACGGGCAACCTCGCCGGCTCGACGGACCCCAAGCTTCTGTCGGACGGGCGCCTGCTCTGGGACTCGCCGCTCCGCGGCGCCGGGGGAAGCGTGGCGCAGTCGCGCGTCGACAAGGACGGCGAGCCTCGACCGAGCAGCGCGCCCGACATCGGCGCGGACCAGTTCGTCGACTCCGACAGCGACGATCTGGCGGACCGGTGGGAGTTGGACCACGCCGGGGACCTCACGACGCTGACGGGCCGGACGCAGGATGCCGACGGGGACGGCCTCTCGAACGAGGAGGAATACCGGGGCGGCACGAACCCGGCGGTGGCCGACACGGACGGCGACGGGCTCTCCGACGGTGACGAGGTGAACGTCCACGGCACCAACCCGCTCAGCGCCGACACGGACGGCGACGACATGCCCGACGCGTGGGAGGTGACCCACGGCCTTGCGCCGCTCATCGCGGACGGCTTCGAGGACGCGGACGGGGACCGGTACCCGAACGTCTTCGAGTACGCGGGGGCGACGGACCCGACCGACCCGGAGTCGAAGCCGACGCCGACGTTCGTGGTGAACGGCGCGGGAGGCGGGACGCACACGACGGTGAGCGCGGCGGTCGCGGCGGCGAACGTGCAGAACGGCGCGTACCAGATCCTCGGGATCGCGCCCGGGGTGTACACGGGGAGCTCGAACGTCAACGGGATCACGCTGGCGGCGGCGAAGCCGAAGTTTCTGGTGATCGGGTTGGAAGGTGCGGCGAAGACCGTCCTCGAAGGCGACGGAAGCACGCACGGATGGAACGTGTACAACGCGGCGGTCATCGCGTCGCTGACGTTCCGCAAGACGAGGGCGCCGTTCTACGTCTCCGCGCCGTCGAGCGAGCTTCGGATGGTGGACGTCGTCGTCACCGACAACGGGCCATCGCCCTCGTATGCCTCGGGGCTCCACGTTGCCTCGATCGCGCGGTTGCACGTCGTTGGCTCGACGTTCCTGAACAACGCGGGGTTCTCGACGGCGCATCAGATCTACGTCGGCAGCGGCG
>JAHCJE010000215.1 GCA_026128865.1 Phycisphaeraceae bacterium
CGGGCGTCGCCGGCAGGTCCGGGGCGTAGGCGTGGATCTCCTGGCTCCCCGCGCCGTCCTGCGGCTTCACCGTCGGGTCGGTGACGCTGGCCTTCTTGCCGGTCGTCACCGCGCACTTGACGCCGTTGTTGGCGTCCTTGCGCTGCGTCGTCACGGGCACCAGCTTGACCGTCGTGCTCGCCGTCACCGAGTGCTGCGTCAGCTGCGCGGCGTCGTCGACGGGGATCGAGGCGTGGGCCTGCGCGGCGAACGCGGTGACCAGGGCGAAGGCGAGGACGGATCGTCTCACGGTTGCTCCCTCCCGAGGAAGATCGGCAGCCACGCAGCCGGGTCGTCGCCGACGCGGGCGCGGAGCGCGTCGAGCTCGGCGACGGTCTCCGTCCTGCCCGACAGGACCTTGATCAGGTCGGGCATGCTTGACAGGTTGAGGCGTGCGACGACGCTGTCGCGGCCGTGCTTGATCAGGAACGACCGGCTCTCCGGGACGGTGCTGCGGATCCAGTCCACCTCGCGGCCGGAGAGGCGGAAAGCCTGCCGATAGCTCTCGTCGTCGGCCTTCGGGTTGGGGAAGAAGATGTTCGTGCTGGTCTGCTCGATCAGCGTGTTGGAGGCGTGCGAGCGCACGATGTCGGCGGCCGACTGCGTGCCGAACCCGATGATCCCGTTCTGCTTGCGGATCGTCTTCAGCTTGTCGCGGATGAAGAACGCGAACACCTCGTCGTCGAGCAGACGCCAGCCCTCGTCGAGGAAGATCATGACGGGGTCGCCGGTCAGCAGCTCGTCGGTACGGTGGAAGATGTACATCAGCGCCGCGGTGCGGATGACGGGGTCGTCGAGCACGCGCGTCATGTCGAAGCCGAAGATGCTGGAGATCGAGAACTGGTCCTCGTCGTTGTTGAACAGCCAGCCGCGCTGGTCGGCCCGCATCCAGCTCTCGAGCCGCGCCAGCAGGTCGCCCTCCCCGGCGCGGATGCGCCCGCGCAGCAAGGTCGAGAACGCCTTGAGCGTCCGCCCCTCGGGCCCCGCCGAGAGCGCGGCGGCGATGGCGTTGCGGATGACCTGCTCCTCCGAAGCCGAGAGGTCGCCGCCCTTCGCCGGCCGCAGCATGAAGGCGAAGAGCTGGTAGAGGAATTCCCGGTTCGCAGCCGAGTCCGGCAGCGACAGCGGGTTGAAGCCCGTCGGCTCGCCGGGGACGAGCGCCTCGTACTGGCCGCCCAGCGCACGGATGAAGATCTCGGCGCCGCGGTCCTTGTCGACGAAGACGACCTTCGGACGTGGCTCGATGCGTTGCGTCTGCGCCGCGATGAAGGAGAGGAACACCGTCTTGCCCGACCCGGTCGGCCCGACGACGGTGAAGTTGCCGATGTCACGGACGTGGTGGTTGTAGTAGTAGGCCGTCTGCGACGTCGTCTCGAATACCGAGATCGCAGGCCCCCAGTGGTTGACGTCCGGCTTCCCGCTCGGGTAGTTGTGCAGCGACGCGAAGCCGGCGAAGTTCTTCGACGAGATGACGCCCTTGCGCGCGATGTAGGCGAAGTTGCCCGGCAGCTGCGCCCAGAATGCCGGCTCGCAGTTCAGGTCCTCGCGCACCCAGATCACCGAGCGGTCGGTCAAGGCGGCGCCTGCCGCCGTCACGGCGGCGCCGACCTCGGCGAGGTCGCGGCCGAGGCACATCACGGTCATGTGGTGCTCGCCGTAGATCGCCTCCGACGCCAGCAGCTCGTCGCGCGCCTCGTCGAGGTGCTCGGCGACGATCGAGCCCGCCTCGTCCGACATGTCGACCTGCCGCGACACGCGGTCGATCTGCTTGGCGGCGACCGGCCGGTCGACGATCGCGAAGGTCTGCGTCGCGATGAACTCGTGCGGGACGCGCAGCAGGTTGTCGAACGAGCCCGGCCCGCTCTGCGCCGGGTACTCGCGGATCGAGATCATCGCCGCGAAGCGCGTGTCCTCGGGACCCGCGCCGCGGACCTCGATGGCGTTGCGGCCGAAGAAGATGCGCTTCAGCGACAGGGCGTCGGCGAGACTCATGCGCGGCAGGTGCATGGGGCGCGGGAGGCCGCCGTCGACGACCTGCACCAGGAACTCGAGCGGCTCGGAGAACCAAAC
>JAHCJE010000216.1 GCA_026128865.1 Phycisphaeraceae bacterium
CTCGCGGCGTTGGCGGGAGCCGAACTGCCGCTTGTTGAAGCGGAGTCGGCGGAACTCGTCGCCCGCGTGAAGACGCTGCTGGTCGGCGCGGAGGATCGGCGAGTCGGGTCGGTCATGCTCGAGATCCGCGCGGGCACGGGCGGCGACGAGGCGGGCCTCTGGGCACGCGACCTGCTTGCGATGTACGAGAAGTACGCCCAGCGCCGCGGCTGGGCCTTCGAGCCGCTCGAACTTGCTGTCGATCCGTCGGTGGGTGGGGTGCGCTCCGCGGTCGTCAACATCCGCGGCGAGGGCGTGTGGTCCGAACTCTCGTTCGAGGCGGGGGTTCACTCCGTGAAGCGGGTGCCCGCGACCGAGAGCCAGGGCCGCATTCACACATCGACGGCGACCGTCGCGGTCCTCCCCGAGCCGGAGGACGTGGAGGTGAAGATTGACTGGTCGCGCGACGTGCAGGAGCACGTCACGACCGCGCAAGGCCCCGGCGGGCAGAACGTGAACAAGGTCGCCACGGCGGTGCACCTGATTCACGTCCCGACGGGCATCGAGGTTCGGATGCAGGAGTCCAAGAGCCAGCACCAGAACCGCGAGAGGGCGAGGCGCCTGCTCGCAGCGCGGGTCTACGAGTTGGAGCGCGAGCGCATCGCGGCCGAGCGCTCCGCCGAGCGCCGCGGGCAGATCGGCGCGGGCGAGCGATCCGAGAAGATCAGGGTTTATCGCTACCAGGACAACATCGTCGCCGACCAGCGCCTCGACCAGAAGTTCAACCTCCGCGAGGTCCTCGCCGGCGGCTTGGCCCCGCTCTTCGCCGCCCTTCTCGAGGTGAGGACGGCCGAACGGCTGGCGGCCCTCTGATCGCCGCACACGGCGTCCGTTCGGTGGTTATGGGCCTCCGTACGCCGAACTTGTGCCAGAGTCTTGTGCCGGAAGAGGCTGTTCGCGTATCCTGTGCGGGTCACAGGAGAGCCGCCCATGCCTTCGATCCGTCCGTACGCCGCGCTCGCGGTGTCCGTTGCCATCGCGTCCGTCTCGTTCGCGCAGAACTACGTCGTGGCCATCGACCAGTCCGCGAGTGGCCTCGTCGGCTCGACATCGTTCGAGGCCGATTCCAGCGGAACGCTGATCGGCAACTACGACCCCGACACCAATCCCGGAGGCACCCGAACCAAGCCCGGCCTGTTCGGACAGTTCGGTGCGACCGAGAACATCCCGGTTCCGGTGCGGTTGGGCCTCGAGCTCGCGGGACCGCTGGACACCGAGACCTCCGGCGGCTTCGGCCTGTTCCTCGACATCGACGGCGCGACGCTCATCATCAGCGGGTTCTCCGCTGACTTCCTCGCCGATGGCCAGGCCTCCATCCCAGCCAGCATCTCGTTCTTCCCGGACTCCTTCCGCACCCGGAATCCCGATTCTTCCTACATCGGCATCCCGATCCAACTGCCGATTGGCGAGATCTCGTTTTCGTCGATGACCGTCGTGCAGTCAGAGGGCGCTGCCGTCGGCGTCCTGACCGAGACCGCACCGGGCGAGTACGACTTCGCGGTCGTTATCCCAGCGGTGATGAACGCGGAGTTTGAACTGCTGGGCAGTTCGTTCCCGGTCGCGGACCTGCCCTTCGCGGTCGCGCTGGCGGGCACGATCACGGTCTCGGGTGATGGCGTATCGGTTGCCGCCTCGCAGACGATCGAGTTCAGCGACTCGCAGGAACCCGGCCTCGAACTCCCCGAGTTCCCGCTCGATCTGCCGACCATCCTGCCGCCGGGCTATACCGCGCACCTGTTGCTGAACCTCACCCTCGACACCGTCTCGTCCGCCCTGAACGGTACCTTCACGTTCGCGGCTACCGGCATTCAGGCCACCTGCCCGGCCGACTTCAACGGCGACACCGTCGTCAACACGCTGGATTTTGTGGCCTTCCTCAACGCCTTTGTCGCACAGGATGGCGCGGCCGATTTCAACGGCGACACCGTCGTCAACACCATTGACTTCGTGGCCTTCCTCAACGCCTTCGTGGCGGGCTGCTGATCGCCTCGGACGGTGAGGCGGTCGCCCCGCCCCGGCCCTCTACACTGCGCAGGTGCCCACCCTCTT
>JAHCJE010000217.1 GCA_026128865.1 Phycisphaeraceae bacterium
TGCTCGGGGGCGGCTGGTGCGGCGGCGTCGAGCGGGAGGCCGAGATCGACGACGGCGATGTGGATGGGGTAGCGGGCGATGACCTCGGAGGCCTGTCGGCCTGTGCCGGCGCGGAGGGACTGGACGCCAATGGGTTCGAGGAGGCGCGGCAGGCGGTCCACCCACGATTCATCCTCCCACCCCGCATAGGAGAGGAGGAGGTTCAGGCGGCCGCCGGGGGTCGGCTGCTCGCCTGAGCCGGGGTGGGCGGGATGGAGGCGCGCATTGATCACCGGGGGGCAGTGGGCAAGTCCGGTGCCGCCGCGGAAAGGGGTGGGAGCGGCGGTTCGCGGGGCTGTGCGTGGATTGCGGCTGACAGGCTTCGGATGGCGCATGAAGTCGGGTGCCAATGTGGCAGCCCGGGCAGCGGGTTGCGTGTCAGCCTGCCGAGCGGGGTTCTCGAGTCGGGCGCCTTCCGGGACGGATTCCAGCGAACGCGGCGAAGCAGGTGGCAAAGAGGCCGAGGCCTGCCGGAGCGGGGATGACCGTCAGGTGCCATTCGGCAATGGCGGTGTGGGCGTGCCCGGAGCCTGTGGCGGCGGTGAAGCCGGCGATCAGGGTGCTGGATGGGCCGAGTTCGAGGGTCTGGGCGACGTCGATCATGACGGTGAGATCGGGATCAGATCGATCGTCGATCCAGACAGACAGAGAGCCGGGGATGTAGAGGATGGTGACCTTGACGGGATCGGGGCGGTTCCAAGGGAACTCGTCGATTGTGATGGCACCGAGGGAGTAGGCGTGGTCCGAACTGTTGGGGTCGGTGCCGCGGGTGTGGACGCTGATGTGGTTGTCGCTGGGGTCGCCGTTGCCGTCCGCCCCGTTGAACCAGCCGTCGAACTCGACGGCGATGCTGTTGGGGATCCCGTCGTAACCGATGCCGGAACCGTGGCGTCCCAGGGCGTCGAAGCCGGCATAGTGGATGACGAAGGCGATGCCGTCGGTTGCGCTGCCATCGATGTCGAAGGTAAAGGTAGTCTTGAAGCCCTGCGCAAGAGACAGCGGCACGATGTGCCACGCGGAACCGGCCAGATCGCGGGCATCCGGGACGAGCACGAGGTCTGGTGCATCGATGAACGCATCGCCGTTCAAGGCGAGGGTGGAGTGAGCGTTGGAAAAGTCGGGGTAGTGGATGTCGCCGAGGGCGGAGGCGGCGACGAGGAACGCCGTGGCAAAGGAAGTGCGTCGCACGGTTCGATCTCCTTGTGCGGCCGGAATAAAGGTCTCAGTGGGAACGTAGAGGCCTTTGGCCGCGGGGCAAACAAAAACGGACATTCTTGTCGCCAGACCCGCGATTACAGCGTGGGTTCGGCGGCAGGTTCGGGTAGAGTTGGGGCATGGCGATGACGCTGGCGATCGTGTTCGGTGTGCTGGCCGTGGTCGCGTGCGCGGCCACCGTTTGGCTGTGGCGTGAGCGGGCAAGGCTGGCTGCGGAGTCGGCCCGGCTGGGGGACGAGGCGCGGACGGCGGGGACAGCGCGGGAAGTGGCGGAGCGGCGGCTCGCGGAGGCGGAGGGGCGGGAGGGGGAGTACACGCGGGAGTTGGAGTCGCTCCGCGGCGAGGTCGGGCGCGTGCGGGTGGAGTTGGCGCAGGAGGTCGAGCGGCGGGAGGCGGACAAGAAGGTGTTCGAAGAGCGGGAGGCGTCGCTGCGGCGCGAGCGGGCTGCTTTGGAGCAGTGGAGCGAGGAACGGAACGAGCAGGCGAGCGACGTGTTCAAGCGGCTGGCGGCGGAGGCGCTGAGCCAGTCGCAGAAGCAACTGCTGGAGCGCGCGGGCGCGATGTGGGAGGCGCAGAAGCAGGAGGGCGTGGCGGAACTGGACAAGCGGAAGACGGCGGTGGAGGCGCTGGTCAAGCCGATCGGGGAGACGCTCGAACAGACGCGCGAGCGGCTGACGCGGCTGGATGAGCAGGTGAAGCAGGCGGGCGAGGCGAGCGGCGCGTTGCGCGAGGAGGCTTCGAAACTGGTGCGGGCGCTGAGCCGGCCGGAGGTGCGAGGGCGGTACGGGGAGATTCAGTTGCGGCGGGTGGTGGAGTTGG
>JAHCJE010000218.1 GCA_026128865.1 Phycisphaeraceae bacterium
GGCGGTGCTGGAGAGCGAGTTCATCGCCGCCCAGACGAACCTGCCCACGGGCAACAGCCTCAAGAACGCGGTCGGCCTCGAGGTCGAGCCGCGCCTGAGCAACACGAAGAAGTACGGCAACAAGGCCTCGACGAAGCACTGGTATCTCTTTGCCGCGCCCGCGGCGAGCCCGGTCATCGTCGGGTTCCTCAACGGCCAGCAGACGCCGACGGTCGAGTTCTTCGGGCTCGACCAGACGGTGAACAAGTTGGCCGTCTCGTGGCGCGTCTACTTCGACTTCGGCGCGGCCCTGTGCGACCCGCGGGCGGCGGTGCGCAGCAAGGGCGAGGCGTAGTCCGACCCTCTTGAGTCGGCCGGGGGCGGCTCATGCGCCCCCGGCCTTTCTCCCTCCAACCTCGAATGACGCAGGCCGCGCCGATCGCGGCTGCGCGATGGGTGCGCACTCATGGACGAGATCGGGAACGCGACCGGAGGTCAGACCGCCATGCACCCGCTGCTCACCTATCGCGAGGCGGCGACAGTACTCGGCGTCACGCCGCGCACCGTCTGGACGCTCGTGCGGGCCGGGACGCTGCCCGCGGTGCGCTTCGGACGCAGCGTCCGGATCGATCCCACGGACCTGCGGCGGTTCATTGATCGCGCGAAGCGCGAGGCGCAGGGGGTGGGCCATGGGTGAGCCGATCGATGCCGTGATCGACGCGCTTGCGCGGGCGGGCTGCACGCCCAAGCGACACGGCGAGGCATGGTCGGCCCGGTGCCCCGCGCACGACGACCGCGCTCCGTCGCTGTCGATTGGCATCGGTACGGACGCTCGTGTTCTTCTGCATTGCCACGCCGGGTGCCCAACGGAAGCGATCGTCGGCATGCTCGGCCTGGCGATGAGGGACCTCATGCCCACGCCGACGGGCGAAACGAGGAGACTTGCCGCCCAGCGAAAGAGCGCGAGTGATGCCACCTTCGCCACCTCCGACGAAGCGATCGCGGTGCTGGAGCGGAAGCACGGGGCGTTTGCTGCACGCTGGGCCTACACCGACGCGCAAGACGTCTCCGGTGGGGAAGTGATCCGCTGGAATCAACCCGCGGGTGGGAAGATCGTGCGCCCGATCAGTCGCCGGGGTGATGGCTGGGTGATCGCAGCAATGCCCGAGCCGCGGCCGCTTCTGCACCTGCCAGAGTTGTCGCGGTTGCCCGACGGGGCGTGGGTCTACATCGTCGAGGGCGAGACGTGCGTGGACGCTGCCCGGGCCATCGGCCTCGTCGCCACGACCAGCGCTGGCGGGAGCAAGGCGGCGGGTAAGTCCGATTGGTCCGTCATGAGAGGGAAGGTCGCCGTCATTCTTCCCGACCGCGATCCCGCGGGCGATGCCTACGCCGACGAGGTTGCAGGTCTCTGCCACGCCGCTGGCGCAGAGGAAGTCCGCATTGTTCGGCTCGCCGAGCACTGGCCCGCGGTCCCACCTGGTGGCGACCTCGTTGATGTGCTCGCGATGGAGGGCGGCGATGCCGAGGCGGTGCATGCGAAGATCGATGCATTGGCCGTGGCAGCCGAGCCCGTCGCACCAGAGGCACCTGTGGACCACAATCCGGACGACCGCCCCGCGTTCGACCTCGCCGCGCTCTTTCCCGCCGCCACCGCTGACATCCGAGACTACTTCGCCGACCTGGCCCGCTCGACGCAGACGCCGCCGGACATGGCCTCGCTGCTGGGCTTGGCGGTCGCGTCGGCGTGCATCTGCAACGTCGCGTGCGTCCGCGGTCACGGCGATCACATCGAGCCCGCCCCGCTGTGGGCGCTGGTGCTCTCCGAACCGGGCACGCGCAAGTCAGCCGTGCTCGCGGAACTGTTGCGGCCGATCCTGAAATGGGAGGTAGACAAGGGCCGGGAGATGCGGCCCGTCATCGCCGCGGCTGCCCAGCGGCACCGCATCACCGAGCGACGCATCCGCTCGATCGAAGACCAGGCGGGCAAGGTGGCCGATCCGTTCAAGCGGGCCGTCGTCGAGGGTGAGGCGATCCGG
>JAHCJE010000219.1 GCA_026128865.1 Phycisphaeraceae bacterium
GAGGCGGCGGATGCGGAGCGCGGGCCTCGTGGGGGGCGCTCACCGCGCGACCTGATGGCCGAGCTCGACGAGCGCATCGCGGGCCTGGGCGACCTGCTCGCCAAGGGGATCAGCGTGCGCGGCACGTTTAACGCCAAGGCCGCGCAGGGTTTGGCCGCGGGCAACGACGTCGCCGAGCGCACGGCCCGCGCGACGGAGCAGACGGCCCGGCACACCAAGCGCCTGGCCGACGCTGCGGGGACGGGCGGATTGACGTTCGGTTGAACGGAGTGACGGATGCCCATCGAGGTGCGAGAGAAGTTCGAGTCACGCAGGCTCGTCAAGAGCGTCACGGGGAGCAACTCCTCGGCGGAGCTCGCGTACATCGTGCTGGGCACGGACAACGACATCGCCGCGCGCGATGCGATGGAGGCGGATGCCCCCGCTAACTACGCCAACCTGCCCCGTCAGAGCGTGCAGGTAGAGCCCCTCGGCCCGGGCCTGTGGGACGGCGTGGTCCGGTACGCCCTCTCCGGCGGCGGGGGCGGCCTGCCCACCGGCGAGTCCGCCTTCCAGTTCGACACCGGCGGGGGCACGCAGCACATCACGCAATCGCTGGCCACCGTCCAGCGTGTCCCCGCGCCGGGCATGGTCGCGCCGGACTTCCAGGGGGCCATCGGCGTCAGCGCCGACGGCGTCGAGGGGATCGACATCACCGTCCCCGTCTACCACTTCGCCGAGACGCACTACAAGCCCGATGCGCAGATCACCGGCGCGTACAAGGGCGTGCTGTTCAACCTCACCGGCAAGGTCAACGGCGACGGCTTCCGGGGCTTCGTGCCCGGCGAGGTGCTCTTCCTGGGCGCGAGCGGTGCGAAGCGCGGCGGCGGGTTGGGGGGCGCTGAGGCTGACTGGGAGATCACGTACCGCTTCGCCGCCAGCCCCAACGTGGCGGGCCTGTCGGTCGGCCCGATCAACGGCATCAACAAGAAGGGGTGGGAGTACCTGTGGGTGCGGTATAGCGACCAGGAGGACACCGCCGCCAAGGCGTTGGTGAAGCGCCCCGTCGCGGCCTACGTCGAGCGTGTGTACGAGAACGGGAGTTTCGCGGCGCTGCAACTGGGATGACGAATGGCAGATGACCTCCGCAAAGTCCGGCCCGGCGATCCGCTCCGCATCCCTGCGCGGGCGTACAACGCATTCGTCGATGCCGCGCTCGACGCGCGCCGTCGCCAGCAGGACCGCCGCGGCGGTGAACTGTGGGACGGCGGGCGATCCTTCATCGGCGGCGGCGTCGTGGCCGTGCGCAACGACAGCGGCGCGGACCTGGAGCGCTACCACGCCCTGGCGATCGACGGCCCGCTCTTTCTTCCCAACGACGACGGCCCGGAGAAGTCGTTCCAGAACCGCCTGGCCTTCAAGGGCATCACGCCCGCCGCCACGACACGCCCGGGCTCGTTCGCCATCGCGCGCGAGCCGATCCCGCAGGGCGAGGTCGGCCTGTGCGTCGTCCACGGCGTCACGCCCGCGCGGGTGATCATCGAGGACGAAGAGCACACCTTCGCCGAGATCACCCCTGACGAGACCGTGCTCCGATCCGCCGGCTTCGGGAGCGCGGCAATCCTGTGGAAGGAAGAGGGCGTGGGGGGCGGGGAGAAGTGGGCGCTGGTTGAGGTGGGGCGCCCGCGCGGCGGCCGCATCGTCGCCATCCTCGGCGAGGCCAGCGAGATCGAAGGCGAGCGCTTCCGCTGGCGCTACCCGTGGACCGAGGCCGCCATCGACGGCGACCCGGGCAGCGACACCTTCGGTCGGTACATCACGCTGGAGGAAGGGCTGTCGTCCAAGGGCGCGGGCGGCGAGGAGGACCCGGCGCGCTGGGCGATCAACAGGTTCGAGAGCCATCACAGCGATGTGCCGGACGAGGAACCCGAAGGCACCGACGGCTTTGGCGGCCTGCGCTCGCTCTTCGTGCCCGGGCAACTCGAGCCTCTCGAC
>JAHCJE010000022.1 GCA_026128865.1 Phycisphaeraceae bacterium
CCGGTTCGCGCCGCCGGCTCGCCCCGCCCGAGGCCCCCGCAGCCGACGGTGCGCCCGCGCGTGCAGCGTGCGCCGGCGCAGCAGCAGTTGGCGAGCGCTCGCGCCCGCGTCGAGGCGGCACGATCGCGCGCGTCGCGCCGGATCAGCGGGCGTGCGGCCGCGGCGGCCGCGCCGGTTCGGTTCAACAACGGCGTGAACCCCGGCGTCGCCGTCGCGCTCTTCCTTTTCCTGGCCGCGTGCGTCGGTCTTGTCGCCGTCATCTTCACCTTCGCGAGCAGCAAGCGCGTCTACCTCAACCAGCAGGACGCCGCCGGCTTCATCGTTCCGCCCGTCCCGCCGGTCCCGGACGTGCCCGCGCTGCCCGTGTTCGCCGGCGCGCCGGTCGATGGCGCGCGCCTGCTGGTCGTGAGCGACCTGCTCCCGCCACTGGACGAGTCCACGCGTGCCCGCGTCGATGCGGTTCTCGCGTCGTTCGGCTCGTCCGGCGTGGAACTGCGCGGCGCGGCCCCCGGCGCGGAGACCGACTCGGAAGCGATCACCGCCGACCTCGACCTCGCCGCGGCCGTCCGACTCGCCCGCGGGCAGGCGCCGCTGGACTCCCCGGACGCCGCCGCCGCGATCCAGACATGGCTCGCCGCCTCTCCCGAGGCCGACGCCGTGCTGTGGCTCACGCCAGCGACCGACGGCTCGCGCCAGGGACCGCTCGCACGCCTCTTCGTCGCCCCGCGCGGCGAGGACTGGACCGCGTGGTCACGCTCCGCGCTCGACTCGATCAACGCGATTTTGGCTCGTTGACCGCGCGTTCATTCCCCAGACACCTGCACCAACGTCTCAAGCGTCTCTCGCGCCCGCCCCGAATCCACCGCCTCCGCCGCCTGCGCGAGGCCTTCGGCCAGCGAGGCGGCCGCATCCGCCACCAGCAGCGCGGCGGCGGCGTTCAGGAGCGTTACGTCGCGCCGCGGTCCCGGCTCCCCGGCCAGCACGGCCCGGACCGCGCCCGCAGCTTCTTCGACGCTCGCCACGCGCAGGTCGTCGAGGCGTGCTGGGGCGAGGCCGAGCGTGCGTGAGTCGAGTTCCTCAACGCGCACGCACCGACCCGAAACGAACGCCATCAGTGTCGGCGCGGTCGTTGTCAGTTCGTCCATGCCGTCACGCCCGTGGGCGACGATGGCCCGTTCCGCCCCAAGCCCCGCCAGCGCCTCGGCGATCAGCGGCACGAGTCGCGCCTCGTACACGCCGATCACCTGCCGCCGCGCCCCGGCCGGGTTCGTCAGCGGCCCGAGCAGGTTGAAGATTGTCGGGAACCCGAGCGACCGCCTCGGCCCGACAGCGTGGCGCATCGCGGGGTGGTGGTGGATGGCGAAGCAGAAGCAGACACCTGCTTCGGTCAGGCAGCGGGACTGCACCTCCGGAGTCGCGTCCACGCGCACACCGAGCGCGGCGAGCGCCTCGGCCGACCCCCGCCCTGTGCGCGAGCGGTTGCCGTGCTTGGCGACGAGCGCTCGCCGCCCCCCCCCCGGCCGGGCCGCCGCCGCAACGATCGCCGCCGCGGTCGAGATGTTGAAGGTCTTGGGCGCACCGCCCGTGCCGCAGGTGTCGGTGAGCGTCGCGCCGGGCACGTTCGGCGCGGGCGTGGGCGTGACGTGGCGGCGCATGACGCGGGCCGCGCCGATGACCTCCGGCACCGTCGCCCCGCGCGCCTGGATCAGCGACAGGACGCCCGCGATCTGGGCGTCGTCCATGCCGCCGGAGAGCAGCCGCTCGAACAGGGCCTCCGCCTGCTCCGCGCTGAGCGTCTGCCCGGCGACCAGCGTGGCGAGCGCATCGTGCGGTTCCATGGCCGAACGATACCGCGATCCGCCCGCGCACGCCCCGCTCGAATACCATTGTGCATGGACGGCCCATGCCCAAGGACGGCAGGCGTGGCGCGTCGTGCGGCCCGGCGCGCCCTGCTCGCCGATGCCGTGCGGCGGGCCGGGATCGTCCTCTTCGCCGCCGCGTCGGCAGGGCTGCTCGCGGCCGCGCTCGACCGGCTCAACCTCTGGCGGCCCGAGTGGTGGGCGTACCTCGCGGTCGCGGTGGGCGGCGCGGGCGTGCTCGTGATCGCGGACGCGTGGCGTCGCCGGTGGTCGCTGCTGCGGGCGGCGGTCGCGCTCGACCACGCCCTCGCCCTGCACGACCGGCTCTCATCCGGGCTTGCGCTCTCGCAATCGGACGATGTCTTTGCGGGCCTCGCGCAACGCGACGCCGAGCATGCCGCCGAGAGCGTGAGCGTGCGCCGGGCCGTGCCGGTGCAGCCGGGCTGGTGGTGGGGCGCGTGGCCCATCGTCGGCGCGGTCGCGGTTGCGGTGGCCGTCTTCCTGCCGCGGCTGGAGCGAGGGAACGCGGTTGATGATCCTGCGCTCGCTCGTGCGGCCCGGGAGGCGGCGGCGCGGGAGGTGGCCGAGGCATCGCGCGCGGCGCGGGAGGCCGTCGAGGCGGCACAGGCAGACCCCGCGACCGTCGAGCAACTCGCGACGCTCGACGAGATCGAACGAGAACTGGCCGATGCGCAGCGCGATCCGCGCGAGGCTCGCGCCGCGGCCGCCGACTCGGTCGAGCGGCTGGCGGATCGGCTCGACGAACAGGCGGCCCGCGAGCAGGCTGCCGCGGACCGCGTGCGCGAGCGCATGGCCCGGGCCGGGCAGGCCGCACGCGATGCCGACGCCGATGCCGCGTGGTCCGACCTGGCCGAGGCGCTCGGCGCGGGCGATGCTGCCCGAGCGGCGGAGGCGGCCGAGCGGCTCGCGGCAGAGATGGACCGGCTCGACCCGGCCGCACGCGAGCAACTCGCCCGCGAACTCGAAGACCTGGCCCGTGCGCTCGCCGAGCCGCAGCCCGTCGCTCCCGATCCGCCGCCACCCCCCCCCGCCCCGTTTGACGAGCAGGCACTGGAGCGGCTGGCGAGCGAGACCGACCCGCGAGAGATCGAGAAGCAACTGCGCGACGCCGGCCTCGACCCGGAAGTCGCCGAGCGGGCCGCCCGCGAGATCGCCGAGCACAACCGGCGTCAGCAGGCCGAGCAGGAGGCGCAGCGCCGCGCCGAGGAACTCCGCCGCGCCGCCGAGGATGCGGCCCGCGAACTGCGCGAGCCGCCCAGGCCGAAGCCCGATGTCGGCGAGCGTACGCCCACCGACAAGACCCCCCCCGACGGCGAGAGACCGCCCGACGACGGCCGCGAGCGCGAGCCGAACGGCGACCAACGCGAACCGCGCGAGGGGCAGCAGGAGCGATCGGAGCCGCGCGAGGGAGAGCAGCAGCAACGCGAAGGCGAGCGCGGCGAGGGTCAGCCCCAACCGGACACGGGCGAAGCCCAGCCGCAGCCGACCGAGGGCGAGCAGCCGCAGCCGGCGGAAGGCGAAGGCGACGCTGAGCAGCCCGAGTCGCGCGAGCGCACACCCGGCGATACGCCACAGCCGGCGCCAGGTGAAGAGCGCGAGAGCGAGCGGGGCGAGCCGACGCCGGGCGAAGGCGATACACCGCGACAGGAGGGCGAGCCGCGCCCCGCGCCGGGCGATCGGGGCGAGTCTCCCGATGGCCGGCGTCCTGAGGGGCCGCAGCCGGGCGAGCAAGCGGAAGACGTGCAGCCAGGCGGCGAAGAAGAAGGGTCCGAGCAATCACCCGGCGGGATGAAAGGTCTGGCGGAGCGTCTGCGGGAACTCGCGCAGCCCGGGCGCGAGGAGCGCGAACGCGCCCGCGACCTGCGCGAGCACGCACGCCGGCTGCTCGGCCGCGAGCGCGGAGACGACCCGGGCGGCCCGTGGCCCGACGAGCGTGCGTTGGCGCGTGACACGCCGCCGCCGGGCGAGCCGCGGCGCTCCGAGACGACGCCGATCGACGCCCGCGACCCGCGCGAGACGAGCGAGGACGGCCGCGTCGTCGCGCAGTGGTTCACGGACGGCCCGCGCACCGAGGACGGCCCGTCGCGCCGGGCGATGCAGGAGGGCATCCGCGAAGCGGCCCGCTCGGCGGAGGAGGCGCTCGAGCAGCAGGCTGTGCCGCCCGCGCGGCGCGACCTCGTGCGCCGTGTCTTCGAGCGTTACCAGAGGCGGGCCGAGTCGAAGCAGGGGGGGGGCGGCTGAGCGATGGGCCTGCGGTTCGAGAGTCCGCTGTGGCTGCTCGCCGTGCTGGCCGCGCTGCCGCTCGCGTGGATCGGGCTGCGGTGGTTCGCGGCGATGAGCCGGGTGCGCCGGTGGTCGGCGGTCGCCGCCCGCACGCTCCTCACGCTGCTGCTGGCCGCGCTGCTCGCTGGCGCGGCGGGGACGCGCCCCGTGGACCGCTTCGCCGTCGTGTTCGTTGTGGATGTCTCCGGTTCGGTTCGCCGCTACGCCGACGCCGCCGGCGGGCCGCCGCTCGTCGAGCGCGTGCGATCGACGATCGACAGGCTGGCGGCCGGGCGCGGGCCGGACGACCTGCTCGGCGTCGTCGTGTTCGACGGCTCGGCCGCGGCGATCGCGCTTCCCACCCGCGCGGACATCACGGGCCGCTCGCTCGACGTGCGGTTGCGAGAGGGGACGGACATCGCGTCCGCCCTCCGGTTCGCGGCGTCGCTCATCCCGGCCGACGCCGCGGGCCGAATCGTGCTCGTCAGCGACGGCGTCGAAACGACCGGCAACGCTCGCGCCGCGGCGCAGGAACTCGCGGGGCGGTTCGCCACGGCGCGAGGCGCTCGCGGCTCGCTCCCCGTCGACGCCGTGGCGGTCGAGTACGAGGTGCGCGGCGAGGTGATGGTCGAGCACCTCGACGCCCCCCCGGCCGCCGCGTCCGAGTCCACCGTCACCCTGCGCGTCGTGCTCTCCGCGACCGATCCCGCCCGCGGCACGCTCAACCTGCTGCGCGACGGCGAGCCGTTGGACCTTGGCGCGGGTGTCGGCGCGGGCCGCCCGCTCGCGCTCGCACCGGGGCGGCACGTGGAACTCGTGCGCGTCACCCTGCCGCCGGCACGCGTGCACCGATTCGAGGCCGTCTGGGAGCCGCAGACCGCCGAAGGGCCGGACGGCACGACGATCGCCCTCGACGACTCCATCCGGGAGAACAACCGCGCCGAGGCGTTCACCGTGACGCCCGGCCGCGGCTCGGTGCTTCTGCTCGACGGCGTCTCGGACGGCCGCCCCGGCGAGGCCGGCTCGACACTCGCACGCACGCTGGAGCAGGCGGGCATCGGCGTGACGGTCCTCCCCCCCCCCGCTGCGCCGACCGACCCCCTCTCGCTGCAACTCTACGACCTCGTCATCCTCCAGAACGTGCCCGCCGACGCGCTGGACCCGACGGCGCAGCACGCGCTCGCCACTCACGTGCGCGACCTCGGCGCGGGGCTGGTCATGGTCGGCGGGCCGGACTCGTTCGGCGCGGGCGGGTGGAAAGGCTCGCCCATCGAGCCGATCCTGCCCGTCAGCCTCGACCTGCCCGAGAGCCTCATCGTCCCCTCCGCGGCGATCGTGCTCGTCATCGACAACTCCGGCTCCATGGGGCGCGGCGTGTTCGGCTCGTCGCGCACGCAGCAGCAGATCGCCAACGAGGCCGCCGCACACGCCGTCACCATCCTCGACCGCGCCGACCTCGTGGGCGTCATCGCGTTCAGCAACGCGCCGCGCGTCGTGCACCCGCTCGCGCCGAACAACGACCCGCAGACGCTCGCGGCCCGCATCCGCGGCATCAGCCCCGGCGGCGGCACCAACCTGCTCCCCGCCCTCCAGGAGGCCGCTCGCCAACTCGAGTCGGCCCGGGCCGAGGTCCGCCACGTCATCGTCCTCTCCGACGGCGTCTCCATGAACGCCGAGATGCTGCCCGGCGCGGCGGCGGACCTCTTCGAGCGGGGCATCCGCGTCTCCACCATCAGCGTCGGGCAGGCGGCGGACCTCGCCACGATGAGCGCGATCGCCGACGAGGGCGGCGGCCAGCACCACTACGTCGTCAACCCCAACGCCCTGCCGAGCATCTTCGTGAAGACCGTCCGGCTCGTGCGCACGCCGATGATCCGCGAGGCGCCGTTCCGCCCCGTCGTCACGCAAAGCGGCTCGCCCATGACGGAGGGCCTCGGCACCCCCCCCCTGCTGGGCGGGCTGGTGCTCACCCAGGCGCGAACCGAGCCGACCATCGTCAACGCCATGCTCACGCCCGACGGCGAGCCGGTGCTGGCGCACTGGAACGTCGGGCTGGGCCAGGTCGCGGCGTTCACCTCCGACGCGCACCGCTGGGCCGCGCGATGGATGGACTGGCCCGGTTACGCCCGGATGTGGACGCAGGTCGTGCGCACGCTCTCGCGCCCGGCCACGACGCACGGCTACGACCTGACGACACAGGCGGCCGACGGACGCCTGCGGGTTCGCTTCGAGGCGGCGGACGACGCCGGCGCGCCGCTCGACGCGCTCGCCGTCGAGGCGACGGTGTACGGACCGGGCGAAGAGCCGGCGACGATCCGCCTCGACCAGACCGGGCCGGGCGTGTACGAGGGATCCACCGAGGCCAGCCGGACCGGCGCCTACGTCGCGGTCGTCAAGCCGCGCCAGGGCGCCAGGCCGCTCCCCCCGGCCATCGGCGGGGCAACCATCGCGTCGGGCGAGGAGTACCGCTCGCTGCGATCGAACGCCGCGCTGCTGCGCGAGGTGGCGTCGATCACCGGCGGGCGCGTGCTCAACCTCGAGGCGCTCGATGCCGCGACCCTCTTCGACCGCGCGGCCGCGCCGCCGAGGCTGGCGAGCGCGCCCCTCTGGCGGCACCTCCTCGTCGCGGCGATCGTGATGCTCATGCTCGACGTCGGCACACGCCGCATCGCCTGGGACCGCTTCGTCTCGCGGGAGTTCGGCGTGGAACTGCGCCGGGCGGCCGCCGAGGCGCTCGCCGAGCGCGGCGAGGAGGCGCGCCGGACGCTCGCGGGCCTGCGCGGCACGCGCGAGGCCGTGCGCCCCGGACCGTCGGACGGCGCGCTGGGCGACGAAGCCGCCCGGCGCGTCGCGGACGAGGCCGCGCGCCGGCGCGTCCGCGACCGCGAGGATGCCCTGCGGGCGATCCGCGAGCAGCGGACGCGCGCCGCCCGGCAGCCGGACGCGCAGCAAGGCCCAGGCCCCAAGCCGCAGGCCGCGGACGATGTGCCTCCCTCCGGCGGTCTGCTGGAGGCCAAGCGCCGCGCCCGCGAGCGCATCGAGCGCCAGCAGGAGGGCGACGAATGACGCCCCGCGAGCCGCTGCACGAGATGCGCCCGACAACGCGCTTCTCCGACCGCGCGGCGGACTACGCGAGGTTCCGCCCGACCTACCCGGCCGAGGCGATCGACGCGATCCTCGCCGGCATGCCTGCCTTGGCACGGGGCGGGGCATTGCAGGCCCCGATCGTGGCCGCCGACGTCGGCGCGGGCACCGGCATCTCGGCACGCCTGCTCGCCGAACGCGGCGTGCGCGTCATCGCCATCGAGCCGAACGACGCGATGCGGGCCGCGGCCGAACCGCACCCGCTCATCGAGTGGCGATCCGGCGCGGCCGAAGCCACCGGCCTGCCCGGCGCCTCCCTCGATCTCGTGCTGTGCGCACAGTCCTACCACTGGTTCGAGCCGGGCGCGGCGTGCCGCGAGTTCGCCCGCATCCTCCGCCCCGGCGGCCGCCTCGCTCTCATGTGGAACGACGGCGACGAGACCGACCCCGTCGCCCGAGGCTACTACGACCTCGTCCGCGAGGCCAGCGACGGCGCAGGCCCGACGAGCCACCAGTCCGCCGCACGCAACCCGACCCTCGCCCCCCCCTTCGACCCCGCCCGCGTGCGCCGCCTGCGCTTCCGCAACGAGCAGCGATTGGACGAATCGGCCCTCATCGGCCGAGCCATGAGCGCGTCCTACGTCCCCAAGACCGGCCCCCGCGCCGATCGGCTCGTGCGCGGCCTGCGCGACCTGCACGCGAGGCACGCGGGATCGGACTGGCGCGTGGGGCTTGTGTACGAGGTGCTCGTGTATCTCGACGAACTCAACGAGCCGCGACCGTAAGGGAGCGGTCTTGAGCGAGGAGTGAGTCCGCCGTGTCCGCTCCCTCACGGTCGCGGCTCATTGATGGACGCGCGAGTGATCAACCAGCAACAACGCCGTGCAGGCTCAGCCTGTCCGCCTCCGTGATCCGCACGCGCACCATCTCGCCCGTCAGCCGGGCCGCCGCCTCGCGCGTCGCCTCGAAGAACACGATCAGGTCGCCGTCGGTTCGGCCCGAGAGTTGCACGCTCGCCGCCCCGTTGATCTCGGCCGTCGCCGTCGGCGCGTGGCCGGGGTCGAGGTCCGCGGCCGGATCTCGCCCGCCCACAGTGAGCGTCACCGCCCCGCCGACCCTGCGGATCTGCCCCGTGGTCAGGCCCTCGCGCTTCATCTGCTGCTTGCTCGGCCCCTCGACGAAGACCTCCACCTCGCGCCCCACCTGCTCGCGCGCGATCTCGTCCGAGATATCCGCCTGCACCGCCAGCAGTTCGTTGTTCCGCCGCCGCTTGACGGCCTCGGGCACGTCGTCGGCGATGCGATCGAACGCGACCGTCCCCGGGCGCGGCGAGTACTTGAAGATGAAGCAGTTCTTGTAGCGCGCCCGGCGCAGCAGCCCGACCGTCGCCTCGAAGTCCTCGTCGGTCTCGGTCGGGAAGCCGACGATGACGTCCCCCGACAGCATGAGCGGCCGGCCGATCTCCGGCTGATCGAGAAACTCGCGGGCGCGGGCGAGAAACTCCTCGTACTCCGCGATCGTGTAGCCGCGGTTCATCTTCGCCAGCACGCGGTCGGACCCGCTCTGCGCCGGCACGTGCAGGTAGCGGCAGATGCGCCGGTGGTCGCGCATCGCCTCCAGCACGTCGTTGCCGAAGTCGCGCGGGTAACTGGTGACGAACCGCAGCCGCCGGATCGCCGGAACCTCCTCGTGGATGCGCGCGAGAAGGTCGGCGAACGTGGTCACGCTCGCGCCCGCGAAGGGGTCGCGGTCGTGCCCGCCGCGGTAACTCCGCCCCTTCTGCGGCTGCGTGACGCCGCCCACGGTGACCGCTGCCCCGTGCTCGAAGCGGTAGTGGTTCACCGTCTGGCCCAGCAGCGTGACCTCGACCACGCCCGCGTCCGCCAGCCGCTTGCACTCGTCCACGACGTGGTCCGGCGGCCGGTGCACCTCCGCCCCGCGCGTGAAGGGCACCACGCAGTAGGTGCAGAACTTGTTGCACCCGCGCGTGATGCGGACGTACGCCGAGCGCCGGCTCGCCCCCGACGCCTGATCAACCGGCGAAACGGCCCGCGAGAGGTCGAGCAGTTCGAGGTTGTCCTCGGCCGCGGCGAGCGTCGCGCTGCGCCGGCTCGCGTTGCCCTGGAGCGCGACCTGCTTCGCCGACGCGGGCGCGCGGGGAGGCTCGCCGTGCAGGCTCTCCTTCGTCCGCACCGCGTTGTCCAGCAGTCCCGGCAGTTTGTCCAGTTCGCCCGGCCCGCACATCACGTCCACGACGGGCATGCGCCGCATCAGGTCCTCGCCGTCACGCTCCGCCATGCACCCGAGCACGCCGACCACCAGCGACGGCTCGCGCCGCTTGCGAACAGACATCTCGCCCAGCCGGCTCCAGACCTTCTGCTCGGCGTGCTCGCGCACCGAGCAGGTGTTGTAGAGCACGACGTCCGCCCGCTCCGGGTCGCCCGTGAACGCGTACCCCAGGCGCGCCAGTTCCCCCGCCACCAGTTCCGAGTCCAACTCGTTCATCTGGCAGCCGAAGGTCTCGAGATAGACGGTCCGACCGGGCATCGCGGCGGAAGTCTAGACGCCGCGCCCGCCGGCTCGAAACAACGGGCGGGGCCCCGCGCTCCCCTCCGAGCGTCGGGACCCCGCCCGCGAACGCGGACCGCGGCGTCGGAGCGTTCAGCGGCGGCGCCGCAGCGCGGCCGCGACCGCCGGCGCGAGCAGCGCGACCGCCCCGGGCGCCGGCACGTTCGTGAACGCGACTCGGTAGGCCTCGCTCGCGCCGTAGCCCGTCGTGCCCATGTCGATCAGCCGGAAGGTCGCGTGCCACTCCGTCTGGAACGGATCGAACGCCGCGTCGTCGGAGTCGATGTGCCAGAACGGGTGCACGTCGAACTCGTGCCCGCCCAGCGCGAACGAATCGCCCGGCGACATCAGGCTAAAGAACGGGTCGTAGACCTTGAACGCGGGATCGACGGCGACCAGCACGAACCAGACGTCCGCGCCGCCCGCGAGCATGTAGAAATCCTCGTCCGGCTCGTCCTCCTCGAGCGAGGCGAAGCCGGGATCGCCGCCGAACCAGCCGACGACGCCGCCGGAGTCGAACGGCGGCAGGTAGAACGCCTCGTCGAGGTCGGCCTCGACCATCAGCGTGCCGAGACCGTTGACGCCGACGACGAAGTCATCGTCGTGCTGAGCGGCCGCGCCGAAGGCCAGGGCGGCGACCGTGAGAAGACTCGTCATCATACGGGTACGCATCACCAACTCTCCTTTGCTCCTTCTTCTTCGGAGCGATCGTGGAAGTGAACGAACAGAAACGAAGGCGGGGTCGTTCCGATCAGCACCCCGCGACGAAAGCGTTGAGGAACGCGATGAAATCCAGTGAGTTGATGACCGTGTCGCCGTTGAAGTCCGCCTTCGGGTCGTTGGCGGTGTAGGCGTTGAGGAACGCGATGAAGTCCAGTGAGTTGACGACCGTGTCGCCGTTGAAGTCCGCGGGGCACCCCGCGCCGCACGACGAGACGAAGTCCAGCGCCCAGCCCGCGGCCTGCTGGAACTCGCTCTCGTCCAGGTCCTTGTTGAACACCATCCAGAACGGCTCACTCGGCCCGACCGCGCCGTGCGTCGACCACAACTCCAGTTCCAGCAGGTACGCACCGGGCGAGGCGGGCGCGGTCAGCCGGAACGTGTAGTGGTAGTGGAACGACCCGTTGGAACTCGCGTTGAGCGTGAAGCCCGGCACCGGCGCGTCGCTCGCCGGCGACTCGACCGGCCCGAGCGGCCCCCACGACATCGCGACCCTCTCAGGCGGAATCGTCGAAAAGTCCGCGCCGTCCCACTTGCGCACAGCGCGCCGGATCGTGAACCCGATCTCCGCGTTCGCGGGGAACGTCCCCACAACGCTGTCAAAGCCGGGGTTGTTGGTCTGGTTCGTCCCGCCGAACGCGCCCGTGAACAGGCACCACGGCGCCGTCACGCCGTCGTAGGCATTGGTGACGATGTGCCCGTCCGTAACAGTCAGCACGACGTCCCCGCCGTGGGGCTGCGCAACGGCAACGCAGGCGGCGAGCGTGAGTGTCAGCATCCAGACCGAGCGAAACAGTCGCATGTCGGTCCCCTTTCTTTGTTGAAGCCTCGTTCTCCGATCACTTCGCCACGGGCGGGAAGAAGCGGTTGTCGTAGTAGTCCGTGTACACGCGGTCGAAACGGAGTGTCTCCGCGTGCCCGTCGAGGAAGCCGTAGTTCGCCACGGCGTCCCACGTGCCGTGGCGCCCGCCGTGGGCGTCCGATTGCATGTGCATCGCCGCGAGTCTCGGACGGTCGGCGGGGTCAACGCCCGTGCCGTCCCACTCGTAGACGTGGACGTGGTCGGTGCGCGCGTACTGCGGATCGGCGTACCGGCCCGTCCCCTCGGTCATCATCAGGAAGTGCACCGTCGCGTAGGGCCGCGGCACGCGCTCCATCCGGTCGAAGTGCGTGATGCGACCCAGTTTCGGATCGACGTAGGCCGGCCCCTTGCTCGTGAGGTAGTCGTTGAGGCCGTAACTCGTCCAGCGGCAGACGTCGGCCGCCGACGGGTCGTTGGAGGGGTCGTCGTCCGCCAGCAGGTTCAGCAGGTGCGCGAGCGTGATGCCCTCGCACTGCCCCCCCTCGCTCGCGTGCCAGTGCGGGCTGCGGTCGCCCGGCGAGCGAACGACGGGCGACCCGCCGTAGTAAGGCGCGAGCGTGCTGATCCACGAGTCGCGGACCGAGCCTGACGCCCCGCCGTGCGAGAGGGCCGCGTCGATGAAGCGGTCGTTGTTGTCGTTCATGTAGAGGGTGTGCGCAAGCTCCAGTTGGCGCACGTTGCTCAGGCAGACGGCGGCGCGGGCCGCCCGGCGCGCCTTGCCCAGCGCGGGCAGCAGCAGCCCGACCAGCAACGCGACGATCGCAATGACGACCAGCAGCTCGATGAGCGTGAATCCACGGCGGCCCATGGCCGACCTCCCGATCGCCCGTGCTGCGCACACCCGGCGCGTGACGGAGCCATGCCCGTCAGGCCCGTGCGCACGCCGCGCGGCGACGATCCGACTCGATTGCAAGCGATGAAGCGAGAGTCCGACGCGCGCGGTGCATCACGCCGTCGGCGGGCCGCGCGTGGGCGCGCTCGTCAGCGACGGCGCGGGCGCGGGCAGCGCGTCGGCCGGCGCGATCGGGCCGGGCAACGCAGGGAGCAAGGTAACGAGGCCCGGAGCGGACAACTCCGGCGTCCCGCTCGTCCGGGCCAGTTTCAGGGCCAGACAGATGCGGCAGTCGTCGTGGTCGTGAACCGGGCGAGGCTCATCCGCCGGCTCGGAAGGACCATGCTCGTGGTGCCCGCCGTGGGAGCAGGCGTGGATCGCCGCCGCTGGCTCGCTCGCGGGATCGTGCCCGTGAGCGGCGTGAGAGTGGGCCGATTGAACAACCGGCAGCACGGCATAGACCACGCACGCCAGCAGGGCAACAAGCGCGGTCAGCGTCCCGCCCCGGCGGGTGAGTCGGTCGCGTCTGCCTGTCCTGCGCCGTACAGCCATGATCCCCTCGGAGGCAAGTGTTGCGGAAGCGCCCCCCCTGAGTCAAGCAGAATCCGCGGCCCGCAGACCGATTACGCCCGAGCGCCCCCCCGGGTTCCCTAGACTGGCGCGGATGAGTCGGCGATCGCCTGTCTCGTGGATTCGCGGCCTGTCGCTCGCCGACAAGTGTCTGGTCTTGTTCGGTGGGGCTGTGGTGCTGATCGTGTGCGTTGCGCTGGCCGCGCCCTGGTTCCGAATGTTCGCGCTGGTCGAAGAAGGGCAGCTCGAGCTCTCACGCACACTCGCGTCGGTGTGGCTGCGGAGCGACGCGGAAAGCCCGACGCTCCCGGACTTCGGGCCGAGATCACACGCAGGGGTTGACGCCGAGCGGATCACGCTCCCCGAAGCGCGCAGACGCGCCGCCAAGGAGCCGTTCGTTCGCGATGCACTTCGCCGATTCGATCGGGACACGCCCGCCACGGACCACCACGCGGCAGCGTGGGACGGGCCGGCGCGCGTCTATCGCTACGCCAAGGCGGAGCGTGTCGAGGGCGGCCGGATCGACTCGATCCTGCTGCTCGAGCGGCGCTCCGAGGGCGCTCCGGCCCTGCTCGCCGTCAACACGCTCTACCTGCTCAGCGCGGCGTTCTTCGTCCTCGCGCTCGCCGTCGTCGTCTTCTACCAGATCATCCACCGCATCATCCTCAGCCCGGTGCGGCAACTCAAGCGCACCGCAGAGCGGGTCCGCGGGGGCGAGCTGCAAGTCCGCTCGGACATCACCACGGGCGACGAGTTCGAGGAACTCGCCGCGACCTTCAACCAGATGCTCGCCAACCTGGAGGCAAGCCACGAGCAGTTGCGGGCAATCAACGCCGCCATGGACCTCAAACTCACCGAACTCGCCCAGGCGAACGTCGCCCTGTTCCAGACCGCAAAGCTCAAGAGCGAGTTCCTCGCGAACGTGAGCCACGAGCTTCGAACCCCGCTCAACTCCATCATCGGGTTCGCTGAACTCCTGCTCGAGATCGCCCGCGCCGAGCAGACCCCGGACGCAGCCGGATCGGCCGCCAAGCGCGTCCGCTACCTCGACAACATCGTCGCCGCGGGTCGCAACCTTCTCGACATGATCGAGGATCTGCTCGCCATGGCGCGCCTCGAAGCGGGGCGGGTCGAGCTGAGCATCGATCGGCTCAGCCTCCGCGAGGCGACCGAGGCGCTCGCGGGCCTCATCCACCCCCTCGCGGACCGCCGCGGCATCGAGGTGCGCGTCGAGGCCACGCCCGACCTGCCCGTCATCGAGACCGACCCGCGCAAGTTCCAGCAGATCGTCTTCAACTTCCTGAGCAACGCTGTGAAGTTTATCGAGCCTGAGGAGCGCACCGGGCGAAAGGGACGCGTCACGCTGCGCGCCGAGCGCCTCCCCCCCGGGCCGGACTCGGAGACAGACCGCGTGCGAGTCAGCGTGATCGACAACGGCCCAGGCATCCCGCCCGAGGACCGTGAGACGATCTTCGAGAAGTTCCGCCAACTCGACGCCGCACACACACGCGAGCACAGCGGCACCGGCCTCGGCCTCGCCATCGCCCGCGAACTCGCCTCGCTCATCCAGGGAGAGATACAACTGGTCAGCGAGCCGGGGCGCGGCTCCATGTTCAGCCTCATCGTCCCCGTCACGCTCGACCCGGAACGCATCGCCGAGCGGTCCCTCGAAGCACGATTCCGCGGCGCGCTCGCAGGACGACGCGATTGGACGTAACGGAAGGACTCAGGGAGTGAGGGATCAGGGCATCGGCGCGATCCCGTCCCGACAGTCTGCCGCGGCCTCACGGTCCGATCACCCCCACGATGTGCTTCAGATTCGGCTTGCCGAGACCCTCGCCGTCGGTCCAGGGCCAGTCGATGGCGACCACGTCGATACGCACCGGCCGATCCGACCAGCCGTTCGCCCGCGCCAGCCCCCGCGCGATCGCAGCGAGCCGGCGCCGCTTGTCCGCGTTCACCGCCGCCTCCGCTGGGACGATGTCAGACAATCCGCCACGCCCGCGACGCAGCCGAGTCTTTACCTCCACGATGACGATCGTCGACCGGTCCGGCGCAAGGCACACGATGTCCGCCTCACCGCCGGCGATGCGAATGTTCCGCCCCAGCACACGGTATCCAGCCCGACACAGGCGCCGCGCCGCCGCTCGCTCCCCGCGCCGGCCGAGCGTCGCCCGATCAGGCGGCTCGCCTTCGCGCCAGCGCGCCAGCAGACACCGCAGCATGGCCGTGCCCTCAGTTCGTGCCTCGCGGCTGGTAGTACCAGACCTCGGCGACGTCCGTCAACCGCTTGACGATGTTCGCGAAATCCTCCATGCCCGATCGGCGGATCAACTTGTAGAGATACTTGGTTTCCTCCTCGCGCAGGCGGCGCGAGTACAACTCGTCCTGGATGAGGAGTTGCGCGTCATACAGGCTCATCGTCCCACTCCGCACGTCCTTCAGAAACACCCAATACGTGAACGCCCCCGCTTGGATGGGCCCCGCCCACGCCCCCGGCACAAGCCCGCGTGCGGCCTCATTCAACGCGTCAAGCCCGAAAAAAGACTCCTCTTCGAACGGCCCCGTCAACTCACGCTCCACAGGATCGCGGCGCTCGTTCACCTCCAGGTCCGCCACCTCATCGAATGGCGCGCCAGACTCGAGCGCCGCCCCCACCTGCTCGATCGCCCCCGCGTCCGCCGTCCTCACGCGGATCTGCCGGAAAACGGCCCTCGGCGGCGGGTTGAAGACACTCTGGTTGCGCTCATACACGAGCCGGATGTCACGCCACGGCACCTGAACCCGCGACGCGATCTCGCGCCGGAACTGTTCCTGGATCAGAACGACCTGCTCACGCTCACGCCGCGCCTCCTCCAGCGTGATGCCGCGCTCCTCCGCGAGTTGGCGCTCAGCGAGCGTGCGGCTGCCCGCAGCGCCGCTCACCACGTCCGACTCGAACCGTTCCAGAAACGCACGCAGCCCCGCCCGCTCCTGCGGCGTGAGCGAGGCCCGTGCTTCCGCGAGCAGTAACTGGTCCTTCAGCTCGCTCCGAAGGCGCTCTGCGATCTCGTTCTCCGCTAAGGCTCGCCACTGCGCACGCGGCAACTCCGCCGACCGCGCCCGCAGCCGATCGCCGATCTGCTCCAGCCACGCCCGCGCGTAGATGGGCCGGCCGTTCAGGTCCCCCACCTTCGCGTCCACGAGGTATCGCGCGCCGCCCGCGGGCGTCTGCCGCAGCATCGCCGCTGCCTCCTCGTACTCGCGCTCCGTCGCCGGCTCGCTCCCGGGCAGGTCGTCGATGCCGATCACGCCTCCCTCCGCGACCTCGCGCGTCACCACGCGAATCTCGGGGGCGCTCTGGGACGCGGATTGGACCGCGATCTGCGGTGGGGAGCCGGCCCCCGCTGCGAACTCCTCCGCCCGCACCGTCCGCGTCGATGTGCCCAGCCCGAGGGGCAGGTCGCGCCGCGCGCACCCGCACGCCGCGAACGCCGCCACGCCCGCCACCACCACCCGCTGCGCCCGCACCGCTCTCGCTCGCACGACCGGAGCCTCCGTCCTCTCCCGCGCAGCCGGGCATCGCCCCGGTGCCGCGTCTACCATCCGCCGAAAGCATACCTGAAAGGGGCGACGCCCGATGCCCGACCCGGACCAGCCCAAGATCATCGTGGATTCCGACTGGAAATCGCAGGCCCAGGCGGAGAAGGACCGTCTCGCCGAGCAGGAGCGCGCCCGCGCCGCCGCCGCGCCGCCGCCGCGCCCCGCCCCGGGCGCGGACCCGCACGCCGAACCGGAAGGGCCGATCTGCTTCGACGACCTCGTGCGCCTCCTCGCCACGCAGGCCCTCATGTACCTCGGCGCGTACCCCGACCCGCAGACCGGCCGCGCCATGGTCGCCCTCGACGTCGCCAAGGTCCACGTCGATCTCCTCGGCGTCCTCGAGGAGAAGACGCGCGGTAACCTCAACGAAGCCGAGCAGAAACTCCTCGCCGGCGTGCTCTACGAACTCCGCATGCAGTTCGCCGAGGTCGCCAAGGCCCTCGAAAAAGCCGTCCGCGAAGGACGCATCTCGCCGAGCCAAGCGTCCCAGGCCGGCGCAGGCCCGAGCGCGCCGCCGCCGCCGCCTTCGTCCTGAACGCAACCCCGGCAGTTCCCGCCGAGACACTTCGAGGCACCCCACGCGGCCTCGCCCAGGGTGCGGGTGGCTGCACCATCGGTCACGGCCCGAGCGGCTGGTAGACTGCTTGGTATGCAGGCCGCGGCGACGCGATCCCCAATCACCGACTTCGCACGAAAACTCGGTGCCACCCCACCCGTGGGATTGTACCTCAACCCATGCAGCCTCGCCCGCTTGACGGTACAATCCGTTGCGTCGAACGGGAGCCGAGCATGAGCGGCAGAGTCGGGCATCGGAAGCGGCTGGTGTGCGTTAGCGCGGCCAACCTCCGCGAGAATCACCTCTACCTCACCGGCCACACGGACTTCTTCCCCGCCGATGCTTTCGGCCCCTCCTCCACCAAGGCGGGGACCGGCAAGCCGGTTCGTCTGGACGTGGAGGGACTCGCGGAGCCGGTCTTCACGGACATTCCCACGGACGCGCGAACGGGTAAGCCGAGAAGGTTCTTCCGCAAGCGCGCATGGGTGGGCGAGGTCTTCGCGCGGCACGGGATCAAGCCGGGCGACACCATCGCAATCGAGCGGATCGGCGCGAGGCGATTCAGGGTGCTTCCCTTCGATGCGAAGGAAGATCGCCAATGTCCCAGCACGTTCGACTTTTCCCGCGAACCGGAAGGCGACGGCCCCACGGTCATCGAACTGTTCGCGGGATGCGGCGGTATGGCGCTCGGCTTCAAGGATGCCGGGTTCCGCACCGTGCTCGCCAACGAATGGGACCGGGACGCTTGCGATAGCCTTCGCGCGAACATCGATGAGGCGTCAATTGCGGCATGACTTCGCGGCCTGCCAATGACGGACGACTCTGGACACGCGACGAACTGATCCTCGCGTTCGAGTTGTATTGCCGCATCCCGTTTCAGCGCACGAAGGCGACCGACGCTCGCGTCAAGGAACTCGCAGCGCTCCTGCATCGAACTCCGGCTTCCGTTGCCCGCAAACTCGGCAACTTCGGGGCCTTCGACCCGCACCTCGCGGCCCGAAACATCTCCGGCTTGACGCACGGCAGCAAGCTCGACAAGGCCATCTGGGACGAGTTCCACGCGGACTGGAACGGGTTGATCGTCCGCGCCCATGATCTTCGCCGCCGACGGGAACCGCTCCAGCGCGAGCTCGAAGCGCTCACCGTTCCAACCGGCCCGTCGGAAAGGACCGTCTCCGTCAAGCAAAGATTGCATCAGGCGTTCTTCCGCGACGCTGTCGTCAGCAGTTACAACACCCGCTGCTGTATCACCGGGATTCCGATCGTGGAGTGCCTGATCGCAGGACACATTGTTCCGTGGAGCGTGGACGAGCGCCGACGCGCCGACCCGACCAACGGCGTGTGCATGTCGGCCACTTTCGACCGCCTGTTCGATTGCGGCCTCATCACGATCGAGGACGACCTGACGCTGTGCGTGAGCAAGCGTGTGCGCGGCCTCAAGGACCAGAGCGCCGCCGACCTCATCGCCGCCCGCCACGGCCAGAAGATCATCCCACCCGCGCGCTTCTTCCCCGACCCATCTTGCCTGCGCTGGCACCGGGAGAATCGCTTTCAGGCCGCGTAGTCCGGAGTGAGTAACCATGCCGACTCTTCCCGATGCCCACGTTGCGCAACTCGCTGAGTCCTGTGTGCAGACCATGGGCGACATCTTCTGGGACTACAACGACCTCCGAGATGCGCCTCTGGAGTACACAGAGCCCCGACGGGCCGCGGTCGAGGCAGTGGCAGCGACATTGCATGAGTTCGCGGCGAGTTTGGAGTCAAGCCCGATATACACGATCTCACTCCGTCTGGAGTACCGAGAGATTCTAAACAGGGTTGGCGACACCGCGAACGGTCAGCGGTTCCTTTCGGCACTGATCGAGGAAGCGGCCTGGACCGATCGAGGGGCACGCGTCGTTCTGCAACTCGCCAAGGACTACGGGACGAATATCCTACGGAACGCGCTTGCACTGGCGGAGGCGATGGAGATCGAAGACGGCGAAGCCGGATTGTGATCGGCGCTGAACGCGCGAGCGGGGCGACTCTTGGCCCCGGAGGGGCCGCGGGCTGTAGCCACGGGTGGAGCGGCGGCGCGGCGAAGCCCGCCGACGCGGAACCCGTGGAAAGGTGTTCCGTTCCTTTCCCCTTCGCCCCGGAGGGGCGAAGGATTCCCGATGCCCGGCACGTACTCCCAACTCCTGCTCCACATCGTCTTCTCGACCAAAGGCCGCGCGCCGTGGATCACACCCGACATCGCCGAACGCCTCTATGCCTACATCGGCGGCATCGTCCGGGCCGAGAAGGGCGTGCTGTACAACATCGGCGGCGTCGAAAACCATGTCCACATGTACTTGCGGTGGCGGCCTGACAGCGCGGTGTCGGACCTCATGCGCACCGTCAAGGCGCGATCATCGAAGTGGATTCACGACACGTATCCGGAACTCTCTGCGTTCGCGTGGCAGGAGGGATATAGCGTGTTCTCGGTCAGCAAATCGCAAGAGGAAGCCGTCAAGCGATACATCGCCGGTCAGGCGGAGCACCACAAGAAGGAGGATTTCAAGTCGGAGTTGTTGCGGCTCTTCCGCGCTCACGGCGTGGAGTTCGAGGAGAAGTACGTGTTCGATTGAGCGTCCGCGCAGCCGTGCGCTTCCTCTGCCCCTTCGGGGCAGGATCGAGAAGACGCGACCTTCTCCACGGGTTGCGCTCCGTCCGCCTGTCGGCGGACTCCGCTTCACCCGTGGCTACAACCCTGCGCCACGTTGGGGCGAAGAACGCGAAGCGATGGCAGTCCGGGTGCGAACCCGGAAAGAAGTGCCGGTTGCAGATCGACCACGTTTTCCCGATCAGGCAAGGCGGAACGGACGAGAAAGACAATCTCCGGGCCGTCTGCGTTTACTATAACAAGGACAAGGCGGACGTGATTCGACCGGCTTCCGGCCAAGCAATCAGCGCTCTTGCCGCGATCCGCAAACTTCCCCGGAGCGTCCAAGAGGAGGTGTATCGCTTCCTTGCGGAGAAGTTCGGCAATCGCAAGTGAGAAGTGGTCGATGCGGGATCGTCTCAGCCCCGAGCAACGCTCCCGTAACTTGCGGGCGATCAAGGGGCGGGACACCCGCCCGGAGTGGATCGTCCGGCGTCTCCTCCACGCGATGGGCTACCGATTCCTTCTTCACCGCCGCGACTTGCCCGGACGCCCGGACGTGGTGCTCCCGCGTCATCGCGTGGCCGTTCTCATCCACGGGTGTTTCTGGCACCGGCACTCTTGCGCGCGTGGACGGAGTGAGCCCTCCACGCGGCGGGCATTCTGGCGGGCCAAGTTCGCGGGCAACGTGGAGCGGGACCGGCGCGCGGTACGAGCCCTCCGCCGCGAGGGGTGGCGGGTGCTCGTAGTGTGGGAATGCCAGACGCGGGACATGGAGCAACTCCGAAGGCAGCTCGCCCGCTTCCTTCAAGGCGACCGGGGCGAATTGGCACAAAGAGCCGATGCCGCCTCGCCTCCCCGCCTCCCCACCTCCCGCCCCCGCGTCCCCTACACTCCCTCCCCCCGAGGACGCCTCACGTGACGCAGCACTGGTTCGAGCGGAACTACTTCCTTCTCCGACGCCTCCACTCCCTCTCAGGCGTCGTCCCCATCGGCGCGTTCCTCATCATCCACCTCACCACAAACGCCTCCATCGTCTGGGGACGCATCGACGGCGCGCACGGCGGCGTCGGCACATTCCAGCACGAGGTCAACTTCATCCACTCCCTCCCAGCCCTCCTCCTCACCGAGATCTTCGTCCTATGGATCCCCATCGCCTTCCACTCCATCCTCGGCTTCTACTACGCCTTCTCCGGACGCCCCAACGTCGATCGCTACCGCTACCAGGCAAACCGCCGCTACGCCCTCCAGCGCCTCACCGGCTACCTCGGCTTCTTCTTCATCCTCTACCACGTCGCCACGCTGCGATGGGGATGGACATTCCTCGTCCCCGGAGGCACGAAGTGGAGCCACGAGTACGCAGCCTCGACCCTCGCCGCCGCGCTCCAGGGCAGCGACGAGGGCATGACGCGCTGGGGCCTCGCGGTCTCCGCGTTCTACATGTTCGGCGTCACCGCACTCGTCTTCCACTTCGCCAACGGCCTCTGGACCGCCGCCATCACCTGGGGCATCACCATCTCCGCCCAGGCCCAGAAGCGATGGGGCATGGTCTGCCTCGCCATCGGCGCGGGGCTGATGGCCCTCGCGTGGTCCGCCGTCGTCGGCTTCGCCACGCTCGACCCGCGGGAGGCGCGGCTCGTCGAGGAGGACATCCTCCGGCAGCCCGGCGCGCTCGTCGAGCCGCACGACGCCGCCCCGCTCGCCACGACGGAGGAACGCTGACATGCCCCAGCCCCGCGCCATCGTCGTCGGCGGCGGCCTGGCCGGACTCGCCGCGACCGTCCGCATCGTCGAGCAGGGACTCCCCGTCGATCTCTTCTCCATGGTCCCCGTCAAACGCTCCCACTCCGTCTGCGCACAGGGCGGCATCAACGCCTGCAACGACGTCGCGCGCCAGCAGGGCTACAGCGAGTACCAGCACTTCGACGAGACCGTCTACGGCGGTGACTTCCTCGGCGACCAGCCCCCCGTCCTCGAGATGTGCAACTGGGCGCCGCGCATCATCGACCTCCTCGACCGCATGGGCGTCCCCTTCAACCGAACAGCCGAGGGATTCCGCGACCTGCGACTCTTCGGCGGCTCCCTCTTCAAACGCACCCACTTCGCCGGCGCAACCACCGGACAGCAACTCCTCTACGCCCTCGACGAGCAGGTCCGACGCCACGCCGCGGACGGCAAGGTCAACACGCACGAGTTCTGGGAGTTCCTGTGGCCCGTCGTCACCGGCGAGGGCGACCAGCGCCGCTGCGTCGGCATCGTCGCACAGGACATGCGCACCATGCAGGTCCGCGCCTTCCGCGCCGAGGCCGTCGTCATGGCCGTCGGCGGCTGCGGCCTCATCTTCGGCAAATCCACCAACTCCCTCATCTGCACCGGAGGCGCGGCCAGCCGCTGCTACCAGGCCGGCGCCCGGTACGCCAACGCCGAGATGATCCAGGTCCACCCCACCGCCATCCCCGGCGCGGACAAGTGCAGACTCATGTCCGAGTCCGCACGCGGCGAGGGCGGACGCGTCTGGGTGCCCCGCAAGCGCGGCGACAACCGGCACCCGCGCGACATCCCCGAGAACGAACGCTGGTACTTCCTCGAAGAGAAGTACCCCAAATACGGCAACCTCGTCCCACGCGACATCGCCAGCCGCGAGATCTTCGACGTCTGCGTCAACCAGGCCATGGGCGTCGCCGGCGAGAACCAGGTCTTCCTCGACCTCACCCACAAGGACCCCGAGTACCTCACCCGCAAACTCGGCGGCATCCTCGAAATCTACGAGAAGTTCGTCGGCGACGACCCGCGCCACACCCCCATGCGCATCTTCCCCTCCGTCCACTACTCCATGGGCGGCCTCTGGACGACCTACACCCCCGGATCCTACCGACCGGCCGCACCCGCAGGAGAGCACCGCGCCGGCGACACCCCCCCCGCCGACGCCACGCCCGGCCGCGGCATGAAGCCCGGCGCGATCAACAACGCCATGACCAACATCCGAGGCCTCTACGCCTTCGGCGAGGTCAACTTCGCCTACCACGGCGCGACGCGCCTCGGCGCCAACGCCCTCCTCTCCTGCATCTTCGACGGCCTCTTCTGCGGCACCTCCGTCGTCAACTACTGCCGCGACGACTCCACGCCCCCCGCCGAGGCCGTCCCGCAGAACGAGTACGACGCCGCCGTCCGCCGCGAAGAGGCGAAGGCAAAGCGGCTGCTGGACTCGGTGCACGCAGACCCCGCCGTCGATCCCGCGACGAATCCCTACGTCATCGGACGCGAACTCGGCGTCGAGATGACGGCCGCCTGCACCGTCGTCAAGACCGGCCCGCGCCTCGAACAGTGCCTCCGCACCCTCGCCGAACTGCGCGAACGCTACTCGCGCCTCCGCCTCGCCGACAACGCGGCGTGGTCCAACCAGGCCCTCTCCTACGCCCGCGCACTCGGCGACATGCTCATCCTCGCCGAGGTCATCGCCAAGGGCGGCCTCCTCCGACGCGAGAGCCGCGGCTCGCACTACCGCCTCGACTTCCCCGACCGCGACGACGAGAACTTCCTCCGCACCACCGTCGCCGAGTACCGCCCCAACGCCGACTCCCCGGAGCGAGACCACCACGCCATCACTTTCGCCCCCGTCGATACCTCGCTCGTCCGCCCGCGTGCCCGGACCTACGGTCGCGTCGAAAGCCAGCCCCGGGCACCCCGCCACTCCGTCGCGGGCGTGTAGCGCGACCGTCCAACCAACTTCGGCTGCTCTGAGCCGAAGTCGGTGCTCTCCATCTTCAGGTGCGCATTTCTCCCCGCCCGGAGGGCGCACGGACGTTGCCGGGGGCGCGGCGAGGCTTTGCGAGCAAGCCCCCGGAAATCGGCCGATATACTCCTCCCCGCCCGGCAGGGCGCACGAGCGCACCCCGTCAACGCGCCGCGACTTCATGGAAGCCGTATCAGACCCCCAATAGGATGCCCATGAGCCGCACACTGACCTTCAACGAGGAGATCGCGCTCGGCATGCTCTCCGAAGGCTCACACCTGCTCGCCGTCGCCGCACGCGCCGCCGACGCGACGAACGCCCCCGTCATCGGCGGCGTCGCCGTCTTCCTGCACGGCTACCGGCGCACGACCGAGGACGTGGACCTCTTCGCCGACGATCCCCAGACCGCCGCCGACGCCCTCCGCGACGCCGGCGCAACCTGGGACGCCGACCGCCGCGAGCACGTCCTCGACGGCGTGCCCATCCACCTCGTCACCGCAGCCCAGACCGGCTCGCGCCCCGATGCCACCGAGCAGCGCCGCGGCGTCACCATCGTCAGCCTGCCGGACCTCATCCGCTTCAAACTCCACGCCGGTCTCGACTGCCTCGACCGCGCCCGCGACCTCGCCGACGTCGTCGAACTCATCCGCCGCGTCCCCCTCGACAAGTCCTTCGCAACCCGCCTGCCGACCGCCATGCGCGACCCCTTCAAACGTCTCGTCGACGCCGTCCGTTCCGCCCCGCCGCACCCCTGATACCCGCATCCCAATGACCGCAACCGCCACCGCCAAGCGAACCGTCCGCCTCCGCATCCGCCGCTGCGACGGCCCCGGCCAACCCTCGCGCTGGGAGTCGTTCATGGTGCCGGTCGAGCCGGGCGCGAACGTCATCTCCTGCCTCCAGACCATCGCCGCCGACCCCGTCACCGAGGACGGCCGCCGCACCACCCCCATCGTCTGGGACGCCAACTGCCTCGAAGAGGTCTGCGGCGCGTGCACCATGGTCATCAACGGCCGCGCCCGACAGAGTTGCTCCTGCCTCGTCGATCAGGTCGCGCCCCGCAACGGCGACACCATCACACTCGAACCCATGTCCAAGTTCCCCGTCGTCCGCGACCTCTGGGTCGATCGCTCCCGCCTCTTCCACGCCCTCACGCGCGTCCGCGCCTGGGCGCCGATCGACGACACCTTCGACCGCGGCCCCGGACCCCGCGAAACGCCCGAAAAACAGGCCCTCCGCTACACCCTCTCCACCTGCATGTCCTGCGGCTGCTGCCTCGAAGCCTGCCCCCAGTTCCTCCTCATTGACGACGACACGAAGTGGGACACCGCCTTCATCGGCGCGCACGCCATCAGCCAGGCCCGACTCTTCAACGCACACGACACCGGCCGCACCCTCAAAGGCGAACGCCTCGAAGCCCTCACCGCCCCCGGCGGCGTCTCCGACTGCGGCAACGCCCAGAACTGCGTCAAGGTCTGCCCCAAGGACATCCCACTCACAGAGTCCATCGCCGACATCGGTCGCCAGACCACACTCCACGCCCTTGCCCGCTGGTTCACCGGAAGGTGAAACGCGAGGAGGGACGTCGATCACGATCGGACGTGTGCCCAGTCAGGTTCACACGAGCGCGGATTTGCGGCGATTTCCGCAAGAGCTTGCATCGCTCCTCGAACATCGTGCTCGTCCATGAACGGCCCGAGACTGATCCGGACAGCGCCGCCGCTCTCGAGCGTGCCGAGTGAAGCGTGCGCCCTCGGGGCGCAATGCAGCCCGGATCGAACGAGATAGCCCCGTGCCTCAAGCCCAGACGCAAGGGACGCCGGTGACACCACCTCGTGCGCGAACGAAAAAACGCCCATGCGGCCTCGAGCGGATGGGAGTCCGAGCAGGCGGAATCCGTCCTTCTCGCCCGGCATCGCGTCGAGTGCGGCTTCGATCAGGCGAGCCTCATGCGTGCGCACCGAATCCACGCCGCGATCGAGCAGCCACTCTGACGCCGCCGACAGCCCCGCGATACCGGGCGTGTTGTGCGATCCCGGCTCGAAGCGGTCAGGCAGCGCAGCAGGCTGCACATCCGACTCGCTCGCGCTGCCGGTACCGCCCTCGCGCAGCGGTTCGAGCAGCGCCTCCATGCCCGGACGCAGATACAACCCTCCCGTCCCCAGCGGACCGAGCAGTCCCTTGTGTCCCGGGAAAGCGAGCAGGTCGATCCCCATCCACGTCGCGTTCACGGGCATATGCCCGAGCGACTGCGCCGCATCGACCAGCAGCGGCACTCCAAGCCTTCGGCACGCGGCGCCGATCACCTCCACCGGCTGGATCGTCCCCGTCACGTTGCTCGCGTGAACGACGACGACGAGGGCGGTCTCAGCGCGGATGGCCCCGTGAACGCTCGACGCTTCGACCAGCCCGCTCTCGGCGTCGGCCTCAACGCAGGTCCACTCCGCCTCGCCTTTCTCGGCCAGGGCATTCAGAGGGCGCAGCACAGAGTTGTGGTCCATCGCCGTCGTGACCACGTGCGCCGTGCGGCCGGGGTTCCGGCGGTTCCACGCCCGCACCACGCCCTTGATCGCCAGGTTGAGCGCATCCGTCGCGTTGAGCGTGAAGATCACCTGCCCGCCGCGCTCGCCCCCGACGAGTTCAAGGAGTCTCTCGCGGCAACGCCCGAGGAGTGCCGCGCCATCCCGTGCCGCCCCGTACGCCCCGCGCCCCGGCGACGCCCCGACGCGGCGCATGTAATCCAGCACCGCCTGGTGGACGCACTCCGGCTTCGGGAAACTCGTCGCGGCGTTGTCGAGGTAGATAGGTGCGCGCATCCCGCGCGATCCTACGCGCGCGGGCTCACGCTTTCGGCCGCTTGTAGAACGGCAGCGGGCGGATCCTCCCCCCCAGCATCCCCTTGCCCGCATCGACTTCGACCGCCGTTCCCACCTCGCACACGCCGCGGTCCACGAACGCCATCGCGATCGGCACGCCCAGCGTCGGGCTGAGGCACCCGCTCGTGACCTCGCCGACCTCTCGCCCCCCCGCGTGGACCTTCATCCCCTGGCGCGGTGTGCGCTTGCCCTCGAACTCCATCCCCGCCAGCACTCTGGCAGGCCCGCCCTCCGCCTTCGTGCGTTCGAGCGCCTCCTGCCCGATGAACCGCTCCCCGCCTTCCGCGGCGTGCTTGTCCATGCTGATGGCGAAGTCCACGCCGCACGACAGCGCGTTGATCTCCTCGCCCAGTTCGTGCCCGTAGAGCGGCATGCCCGCTTCGAGCCGGAGCGTGTCGCGTGCTCCCAGCCCGGCCGGCTTGAGAAGGGCGGCCTGCGCCCGCAGGTCCACGTCCTTGAGCAACAGTTTCATCGCCATCTCGATCGCGTTCGAGGGCAGGATCACCTCCACGCCGTCCTCGCCCGTGTACCCCGTCCGCGACACGATGAGTTTGAGCACGAGCAGGTTCTTGACCGTGAAGCGGTACCGCTTGAGCGTCGGGATTTCCTTGCTGAAACGACCGATCAGGTCCATGACCTTCGGCCCTTGCAGGGCGACCATGGCCGTCTTGAGGGTCGTGTCCTCGATCTTCGCCGCGAGGTCGCCCGCCGACCGCACCGCGTCGAAATGGGCGAGCATCTTCTCCCGGTTCGCGCCGTTGACCACGACGAGGAAGTCGTCGTCGTCCATGCGGTAGACGATCACGTCGTCGTGGACGCCGCCTCGCTCGTTGCAGGCGAGGCTGTAGCGGCACTGGCCCGGCTCCATGTCACCGATGCGGCGGGTACAGACCCGCTCCAACAACCGGCGCGCATGTCGGCCACCGATCTTCACTCGCCCCATGTGCGAGACGTCGAAGACGCCGCCCGACTCGCGGACCTGCCGGTGCTCTTCGTGAATGCCCGAATACACCATCGGCATCTCCCACCCGGCGAAGTCCACCAGGCGGGCGCCGTGCTCGACGTGGAACGAATGGAGCGGCGATCGGTGCACAGGACAGCCTCCGCGTGCCCAGCGAACCCTCACACGCACGCCGGGCGACCGCCGACACTATCCGATCGGCCCCCGCGCGGCTACGCCGCCCGCTTCCCCTTCATGTGCTTGTTCCACCACCGGTCGATGTGGATGCCCTCGGGGCACTCCTCGAACCGAAGCCCGACGATGTACCCGATCCCCTCGGCATAGCGGGACTGCATCACCTTGCCGCAATAGAGCCGCCCAGGGCGGTTCCCCTTCGGCGGCACCGCGAGCAGGACCAGCCGGCCCTTGTGAACCATCCGCCTCGAACGCAACCCGACCCCAGACCGGCTCAGGTCCAGAGAGACGGCATCCCAAGGCTCGCCAGGTTCCCCGTTACGGCTCAGTTCAGCCAGGACGACAGGCAACTCGACGCCCAGACGATCGTGCGTTCGCCTGCACTTCATCGACTCATCACTCCCCACCCCCGACTTGCTCGGCTCGGAGGCATCCGTTCCTTCGGAAGCACCGGCTTGCGAACCAGCTCGCTGCTCCTTGACGCTGTCCGCGATCAGGTACCTGCGTGCGACACTTCGGTCATTCGTGTTCATGTGCTGGTGCCCCCCGGAACCACACCGATCGGCACCCGACTCGCCGGTCTTGATTCGGGTCGGCTCAACCCATCCTGTTCATCGGCCAACGGGCGTTGTCGATCAGGCGCACCTTGCCCACTCTTACGGCAACCAGCGCACGGCAGGTCCGAGAGCCTTCCACCGGCCCCAGCGTCTCGGCATCCCGGATAACGGCATACTCGACCTCAACGGCGGACGAGGCCAGTTCGTCCCGCATCGAGCCTTCCGCGATCGCCGGATCCGCCGTCCTGCCCGCACGCACCAAGGCACGATTGAGCACGAGCGCAGCGCGGCGTTCGTCCAAGCCGAGTCGGACGTTTCGGCTACTCAGCGCCAGGCCGTCCGCGTCGCGCACCGTCGGCCCGGGCACGATCTCGATGCCCAGCCCTTCCTGCTTCACCATCGCGCGCACGACCTGCAACTGCTGCCAGTCCTTCTCGCCGAAGACGGCAGCCGCCGGCCGCACCATCTCGAACAGCCTGAGCACGACCTGGCAAACGCCCGCGAAATGACCCGGCCGACAGCGATCCTCAAGACCCGGCTCGGTCGCCACGTTCGGCAGCGACGGGACGCGAACCTGCACCCCACGCGGGTAGACCTCCTCGACGCCCGGGACGAAGACCGCATCCACCCCCTCACGCTCGCACACGATCAGGTCCGCTTCGAGCGTCCTCGGATAGGCCGCGAGGTCGTCGTTCTCGGTGAACTGGGTGGGATTCACGAACACGCTGACGATGCACTTCGCCCCGCCGCGGCGCCGGGCCTCCTGCCGAGCAATGCGCATGAGCGAGGCGTGCCCCTCATGCAATGCGCCCATCGTCGGCACGAACACGGAACCTGCCCCGATCTCCCCGTGCAGTTCTTTAACGGTCCGAACGATCCGAACGCCCATGCACACACACTAGCGGCATCGAACCACCCGACCTTCGGCCTCC
>JAHCJE010000220.1 GCA_026128865.1 Phycisphaeraceae bacterium
GGCAACGTACTGCCTGCCGTCCACCGAGTAGGTCATCGGGAAGCCGCTGACCTGCGCCGGCATGATCTGCTCCCACAGGACCTCGCCGGTCTCCTGGTCGAGTGCCCGGAAGCGCCGGTCGAGATCGCCGCCAAAGATGAGGCCGCCGCCGGTGGCGACGAGGGCCATGGTCGGCGCGCGGGTCTCGAACTTCCACAGCTCCTCGCCGGTCTCCACGCTGATGCCGCGGATCGTGCCGACATTCTCCTCGCCCGGCGCGATGAGCATCGGCGCGAGTTCGATGTCGGTATCGGTGGTGAGGTTCTGTGCGCAGGTGTTCTGCAGCGGGTAGTAGATCGCATTGGTCAGCGGGCTGTAGGCGCCCGCCGGCCAGTCCTTGCCGCCGGCCGCGGCCGGGCAGGTCACCATCTGCTGGCCGACCTCGGTCGGGATGAATTCCAGCGGATGCGAGGCACGGCCGGTCAGCGGATCGATGTCCGAGATGACGGTCTGGTGGACCGTCTCACGGGCCCACAGGAACTCGCCGGTCTCGCGGTCGATCGAGTAGAAGATGCCGGTCTTGCCCGGAATGCCGGTCAGGACGCGACGCTCTTCGCCAGGCACGAGGTTGGGGTTGATCCAGCGTACCTCGTCCGCATTGGGCGCGATGACCGTGTCCACCAGGATGCGCTCGAACGGATGGTCGAGATCCCACTGGTCGCGGATGTGCTGCTGGTACCAGACGAGCTCGCCGGTATCGGCGTCGATCGCCAGGGTCGAGGTCTGGTAGAGGAACTCCTGCGCCTCGAGATCGGCGACATCCGTGAAGTTGGCGAAGTAGAACTTCGAGTAGGGCGAGGTCACCGACGTCCCGAAATAGACCATGTTGAGCTCGGGATCGAAGCTCGGTGTGATCCAGCTGCCGACATGGTGACGAACGTCGTTGGGCACGCCGCCCCAGCTATCGTCGCCCGGCGCCCCGTCGGTCGGGATCATGTAGAAGCGCCAGAGCTCCTCGCCGGTCTCCAGGTCGTGGGCGGTGAGGAAGCACGAATCGTAGCCGCCGGGGCCGTCCTGCTGCGAGCAGGAGCGGCCGGAGATGGCCTTGCCGTTGGCGACGATCGGGGCGTTGGTCGACCAGCCCCAGGAGTTCTCGTCGCGGACCTGGGTTTCCCACACCAGCTGACCCGACGTCGCATCGAGCGCGACGAGGAAATTGTCCTTCGAGTTGAAGATGACGAGGTTGTCCCAGAGGGCGATGTTGCGCGTCACGATGATCGACGGCAGCCCCTCCTCGGGAAGGGCGCGACGATACTCCCACAAGAGATCGCCGGTCGTGGCGTCGAGCGCCTGGATGACGTCGCTCGGATGCGGCACGAACATCACGCCATCATGAACGAGCGGCGTGCCCTCCATGTTGCCTTCGGACAAGGTGCGCGACCACACGGTCCGCAGATCGCCGACATTGCCGGCGTTGATCTGGTCGAGCGGGCTGTAGCCCTGATTGTCCAGCGTACCGCGCCAGCTCAGCCACTCGCCGGCATCGGGGTTCTGCAGCATGGCATCGGTCACCGGCGTATAGCTGGCGAGCGGATTGTCCTGGGCCATGGCGGGCATGGCGAGGACGGCCACTGAGACAGAGCCCAGCAGCAGCGTCTTCAACGACTTCACGGTGGTTACCCTCCTTTTGTGTCGTCCCTCCCAGCACGACACTCCGCTCCCGGCGGACGGCCCTTCGGGCTCTTAAGTGGAGTCTTTAGTTCATGTTATCGGTGCGGGGAAGGCTTGCCGTGAACGTCAACTTCGGTTGACGACGAAACGTGCTGAACCGACTGCTTTTTGTTCGCCGGCCAAACCAACCGGCGCGCAAGGTCGTCGACTACGCCGTCCGCCCGGAGAGCGGCGATGGCAGGCCGACAATGAGAGACGCCAGTCGTCGCACCATGAAAATCCTCGAACGAGCGTGCGGCGGGGCAGGTGC
>JAHCJE010000221.1 GCA_026128865.1 Phycisphaeraceae bacterium
GCGGTCGATCCACTGCCAAGCCAGCGGCGTGCGCGGCAGGGTGAAACGCAGGCGCACGCGCTCGCCGGGCATGCCGGTCCACTGCCCCGCCTGCCCCGGCAGCGGCTCCACGTGCATCACGAACTGCGGGTTTGTCGCCACAAGCCCGGTGTTGTCGTCCTTTGCCGTTGCGACCGAACCTCCGCCGCCGTAGCCGAGCGAGGGGTGCGGCAGGCGCGTCTGCCCCGCCTCCAGCACCTTCACGACGCGCCCCGGCACGGTGTCGCCCGCCCGCGAGAGGAACCGCACTTCGACGCGGTAGCGCTCCTCGCCCAACGGTGCGTAGTACCAATCCGCTTCCTGCTGCTTCAGGATCGCCGTCACGCGAACGCGCGATTCATCGACGACGCGGCAGACCGGCTCGCCGCGCTTGGCGAACGCCCCGACGAGCGAGGCGGGGTCAGCCGAAACGACGCGGCCATCGTGCGGTGCGCGCACCACGAGTTTCGCAACCTCGCCGCGCAAGTAGTCGGCCTGCCCCGCGAGCGTGTCGATCCTCTGGCGGGCGACCTGGGCTGTCGCCGTGCTGTCGCGACCCATCGCCTGCTGCTCGATGCTCTCCATCTCGGCGACGCGTGCCGTCACAATGGCGAGGCGTGCCCGCAACTCGTCGCTGCGGAGGGTGACGATCGGATCACCCGCCCGGACGAACTCGCCGATGCGGACGTGCGCCTCCTCGACGAACCCCTCGGTCCCGAAGAACACGCCCGTCGACGCCTCGCTCTCGACCACGCCCGTCGCCCGCCGGTGGTCCGGCATCGGGATCAGCCCCACCGCGCCGAGGCCGATCGCGATCATCGCCAGGCTCGTCGCGATCGCCCGCGGCCGGAAATCCGCCAGCGACGGGTGGCTCGCCAGCCAGTGCACGAACTTGCCGACCGGCAGGATGAACCACATGCCCGCCGTCCAGATCGCCAACACCAGCCCGATTGCGAACAGTTTGCCCATGACGTAGAGCGTGATCGAGAAGAAGAGGAAGATGCGGTACGCGAGCGCGAGGATGCCGTAGGCGTAGAGGATGGCCGTCTCGCCCCGCTGGCTGCTCGGGGGCGTCTCGTTCTTCATCCGGTAGACGCGGGTCTTGAAGAAGTGCTTGAGTTGGTTCATCGACCGCTGCATGAGGTTGGGCACCTCGAGCAGGTCGGCGAGGATGAAGTAGCCGTCGAACCGCATGAGCGGGTTGGCGTTGAAGAGGATCGTGGACACCGACGCCGTGAAGATCGCGTTGTACGCGATCTGGTGGACGAGCGATCCGGGCTGCGTGTTCAGCCAGACCAGCGCGGCGATCGACGCCACGAACAACTCGAAGATCATGCCCCCAGCGCCAACCGCGATCCGCTTCCACTTGCTCGCGAACGCCCAGGCGGAAGAGGCATCCACGTAGGGCGCAGGGAAGAGCACGAGCAGCATGAAGCCGAACTCGGGCACCTGCCCGCCGAACCGCTTGCAGATGACGCCGTGCCCCGTCTCGTGGATCGCCTTGGTCACGATGAACACGACCACGAGCCACGGCCACAGCGTCGGGTCGCGGTAGACCTCCTCCGCCTGCCCGATCAGCGCCCCCCAGTGCGGCGCGAGCTGCGCCAGCGCGAAGAGCACGAACCCAAGCCACGCGAAGAACCCCCACTTGTTCAGGACAGGCCGCAGGATCGGCTCGACCCACGCGAGGTAGCGATCCGGGTTGAAGACCCGGATGCGGAAGTACATGATGCCGATCGCCTGCTGCGCCGCCTTCTGGCCCAGCCGCTTGCGCCCGCGCCGGAGCAACTGCTCCGTCTCCGGCGTCACGTCCGCGGCCAGCAGGTTCGAGTTGTACAACTGGCTGATGAGTTGGATGACCTCTCCCTGCGTCGGCGCGGCGTCGCCGTGGCGTTCGAGGCACGCCTGCCAGATCTCCTCCACCGT
>JAHCJE010000222.1 GCA_026128865.1 Phycisphaeraceae bacterium
CTCGATCCGCTCCGCCAGACGATCCTGCTGTTCCAGGTTGTACCCCGGCGGTGGGATCAAAATCCCGAACACGAGATTCCGATTCCCCTTCGGCAGGTAGTCCGCCGGCGGCATGAGCGCGAGGCTGCCCACGATCGACGCCGCAGTCAGCCCCGCGACCACCAACACCCGCGCCACGACGCTCCCCAGCAGCGCGTACGTGACCCGCCCGATCAGTTCGGGGATCGCGTGCAGCGCAGCGCCCGCCCCCCGCGCCACCGCGACAACCGCACGCCACGCGCGCCGCACACGCCCCGCCGCACGCGCCCTCGGCCTGCTCTCTCGCGCACGCACCGGCCGCAGCGCGCGGGCCGCCGCCGTCGGGATCACGGACACCGACACCAGCAGGCTCAGCCCCACCGCCGCGCAGATCGCCAGCGAGATGTCCCGGAACAACTGTCCCGCCTCCTCGCGGATCAGCAGCACCGGCACGAACACGAAGATCGTCGTCAGCGTCGCCGCCAGCACCGCGCCCCACACCTCCTGCGCGCCGTCAACCGACGCCCGCAGCGGTGTCTTCCCCATCTCCAGGTGCCGATAGATGTTCTCGATCACCACGATGGCGTTGTCCACGACCATTCCCGTCGCGAACGCCATGCCCGCGAGGCTCACCACGTTCAGGGATCGGCCCAGCGCGACCATCGCCACCACCGCCCCGATCACCGAGATCGGGATCGCCAGTGCGACGATCAGCACCGGCCTCGGCGACCGCAGGAAGAGCAGCAGCACCAGCACCGCCAGCGACCCGCCCAGCCACAGGTTGCTCCGCACCAGCGACAACGCCTGCTCGATGTAGACGGTCTGGTCGTACACCTGCCGCAGACGCAGCGTCCCGTCCAGCCCCATGCTGCGAGCCTTGGCCTCCAGTGCGCCACCCGGCGCGTTGAGCCGGTCGATCGCCGTGCGCACGCCCGCCATCACCTGCATGACGTTCGAGCCTGGCTCGCGCTGCGCGTTGATCGCGATCACCGGCTCGCCGCGCGACCGCACGAACCGCAGCGGTTTCTTGTACGTCTCGACCACCTCCGCCACGTCGCGCACCCGCACCGGCCCCGCAGGCGTCTGCGCGATCACCGTCTCCTCGACCTCCCGGGCCGTGGTGTACTGGCTCACGGTGCGCACCCGCACGCTCGACTTCGCGTCGTACACCTCGCCCGCCGACACGTTCCGGTTCGTCCCCTCGAGCGCGGCCACCAGTTGCGCCGGCGTCACCCCGTACTGCGCCAGCCGCACCGCGTCGAAACGCACCTGCGTCTCGCGCTCGCGTCCGCCCAGCACGTTCACCTCCGACACGCCCTCCACCCGTTCCAGCACGGGCTTGATGTTGTCCTCCGCGAAGTCCTGCAGGGTGCGGATGTCCAGCGCCGGGTCCGTCGTCGAGAAGATGATCCACGCGATGTAGTCCCGGTTGTCCGGGTCCGTCGCCTGCACCACCGGCTCGTCCGCGTTCTGCGGGTAGCGCGACACCTCGCGCAGCTTGTCGCTCACCTCCCGCAGCGCGACCTCTTTGGGCGTCCCCACCGCGAACTCCAGCCGGATCCGCCCCTGACTCTGCTGGCTCTCGCTCGTCATCGAGCGCAGGTTCGTCAGCCCCTGCAGTTTCTCCTCCTGACGCTCGACGATCTCGCGCTCGATCTCGTCCGGGCTGGCCCCCTCCCAGAACGTTGTCACCGCGATCACGGTGTCGTCCACGTTCGGCGTCAGTTGCACCGGGATGCGGCGCACCGACACCACGCCCGCCAGCAGCACCAGCAGCACGCACACCACCACCGTCACGGGCTGAGCGACCGCCTGCCGGATCACCGCGAACCGCCCCCCCCCCCCCCCCCCCCCGCCCCCCCCCGCCCCCC
>JAHCJE010000223.1 GCA_026128865.1 Phycisphaeraceae bacterium
AGCCCCTCGTCATCGAAGTCAGGAACGGCGCGCCGCCCTTCACCTTCCTCGCCAACGGCCTCCCCATCGGCCGCGCCGCCTTCGCGCGGTCCGAGACGTGGGAGCCGGACGGGGCAGGGTTCGTGACGCTCGCGGTGATCGACGGGGCGGGGCGGTCGTCGCGGGTGACGGTGTTCGTGGAATAGGGGCCGCCGTCACCCTAGCCGCGGCCGATGGCGGGCCATCGTTGCGTGGGCGGCGGGGTAGCATGCTGCGCTAGCATTCGACGATTGCCTGAGATGTGCCGTTCAGCACAGCCCACAACAACCGCACTGACTACTCTTCGGGTGCTCGAAATCGTCGAGTACAACGAGGAGGCAAGTCCATGATGTATCGCATTACACTGGCTGCTTTTGCAGCAACCTTTCTAATACTCGGATATGGTTCAGCTTCTGCACAGAATAGGCAGTGTACGGTCGGCGGTGACGCGATGCGCGAAAGCGTTGCGTCATACTATGATCCGCGCATCGACCAGGTGCAGGGATTGATCGACGAGATCACCGCCGCAGGCGGCGATGCCAACGGTGTCAGGATAAACGTTGGCAACGACGAGTGGCTGACCCCGGTTGAGATCGTTGCCAAGCTTCGGGCCGACCGGGCCCTCGGCGTGGCTTCTGCAGACACCGCAGTGAACGAATGCAACTCCGACCTGAGGCCCTATCAGGACCTGATGGATGCCGCCGTTGCCGTTGCGACAGGCGGGCTCTCCGAAATCGCGCCAGGGAAGATGCTCTATGTGGACATCTCCGACATCCTCGCGGGATATCCGCTTGGGGGTCCGAACGCCCTCATTCCTGCAGCGCGAACGCAGATATTTGAGTTCCTGGGCATGGGCCCGAACAACGATCTGCGACGCATCATCGAGGATCCGTTGCGAGCGGTTCGCTGCATCTTCGGGTGCTGAAGACACAACAGGGTGGGCCCCGCATCGGCGGGGCTCACCGTTCCCGCGCCGAGGAAACCATCGGGCATAACGGTCTACCACCATCGCGCGACAGATCGGCTGCATTCTCCCCCGCACCGGCCGACCGGCCCGCAACGCTGGGGGACTTCCATGCACTTCTCGATCAACTTCGTTGCCGTGCTCGCCGCGACGGTCGGCGCCGCCGTCGTTTCCGCCGCCTGGTATTCCTTCATCATGGCCGGCCCCGTGAACGCGCTGCGCGCCGGCGACCCGACCATCCGCGGCCGCCAGCCCGGCCCGCCGCTGATCCTCCTGTCGGTGCTGGCGAACCTCGTCGCCGCCTTCGTGCTGGCGGTGCTCCTCGAAAGCCTCTTCGGCACGCCCGGCATCGGCGATGGCCTCCTTGTCGCCGCGCTCGCCTGGCTCGGCTTTTCCGCCACCACGATGACCGTCATCCAGACCTTCGGCTTCCGCGCCCCGGGCTTTCTCTGGGTCGACGGTGCGCAGTGGCTGATCGTCCTGCTCGTGATGGGCGCCGTGATGGGCGCCTTCGGCTAGGCGGACCCGGCGCGCGGTTCCCATTCGGGGGCATCCCCGCCCGGCAAGGGCGGCGGCCGTCGCCATCGTGGCGGGGTCAGGTCGAGCTGCAGCGCCGGCGGCAGGTGGCGGAGGGTGCCGTACGCTGTCTCCGTCCGCACGAGAAGGTCGTCGAAGAGGTCGGGCTGCGACGGCGCGAGTGTCTCGTCGACCTTGTCCAGTCCGGCGAGCCACATGCCGGTCTGGCAGAGCGAGGTCCGCACATGCCAGCTTCCGCCTTCCTCGGCGCGGCGGAGGATCGCCTCGAGAACACCGCGGGCAGCAAGGTAGCCGGTGATGTAGTCGCAGACCGATCCGGGGGCGAGCCGGGGCGGTGCGTCGCCGCGGT
>JAHCJE010000224.1 GCA_026128865.1 Phycisphaeraceae bacterium
AGCGCGGCCGCGATCACCCACGCCAGGACGCCCGCCAGCAGCAGCAGGCCGCCGGTGATCGGCGTATTGATCTCCACGCGCCAGCGGCGTTCGCCGGCGACCGCGTCATCCTTCCGCGTGATCTGAATCAGCAGGTCCATCGCTCGCTCCGATCAAAGCGTCTCGGCGTCGGTCTTCCGCGCGTGGCACGCGCGGCAGAGTGATTGCAGGTTCTCGGGATCGAGTCGACCCGGATCATGCGGGCCGCGGATCGGACGGATGTGATCCACGAGCGCCGCCGGCACGGCTCGCCCCGCGCGGGCACAGTGCCGGCACAGCGGCTCGCGGGCGCGGTGGAGTTTCGCCAGCCGCGACCAGTCGCCGTCGTAACCGCGGGCCGCGGCCGAGCGTCTCAGGTCGGGCGCCTTCCGCGTGCGTCGTCTCACCGTTCGAAGTGCTCCGCCGGATCGACGTAGACCTCCTCGCCGCTGGCCCAGCCGAGCCCCTGTTCGGCGAGCGTCTTCTCGGTCACCTCGCCGCGCTTGATCGCCTGGCCGATGCCGCTCAGGTCCAGCTCCGGCTTCAGCCGCAGCCAGGGCAGCAGGCCGAGCCGCTTCAGGAAGGCCGTCAGCTTGGCGGCCAGCCCGTCCGCCAGCCGCTCGATCACGGCCTTCGCGTCGCCGTCGAGGAACGTCACCTTGCCCCGCTGCTCGCGGAACCCGACGACGCCGTGCACGAACTTGCGGCTCTTGGTTTTCCCGTCGACGAACTGCTCGCGGTGGGCGCCGGCGTACTCGACGACCGCCTCGACCAGCGTCTGCTCGCGGACGTCGAACGGCTCGCCGTGTTCCAGGACGAGCTTCTTCGCGGCCTCGGCCTTGATCAGTTCGACGCTCTGTTTCGCGGCGCCTTCCACGGTCGCCCGCCGGCTGCGGAGCCAGGCCAGCTCGTGCAGCGCGGCGTCGACGCCGGCCAGGTCCTTGATCTTCGGCGTCTTGCCGATGCCGGTCGGCCGCGCATCGGCCGCGACGATGGTCTTCATGGTCCCCTCCGTGGCAGGTGTGTAGCGGGCACGCCCCGTGCCCGTGATTCCGCGCGCAATCACCAGTGGATCCGCAGCCGAAACGACCCGCAGCCCGCGAGGCGGATCCGCACCTCGTCGAGCGACACCTCGAGCGCCTCGATCCGGACCAGCTCCCGCAGGAACCGGGCGAAGCCGATCGTGGGCTGCGGCTGCAGGTCGAGCCGCACCGCGCCCGTGGCCGTGCGCGAGGCCGTCCAGGACAGCCCCGCGGGAATCTTCAGCAGCGCGATCCCGAACCGGTGCTCGCTCCCGGCGCGGTCCCGCAGGAAATCCAGCGGGAAGAAACTCGGTCCGGTGGGAAACGAGACGACCGGCCCGCCGGCCGGGTTCGCCGCGGATCCGACCGCCAGCTCCTCCGCCCCCGCCGAGCCCGCCGGCCGCGCGCGGAGCACGTGATCGACGAGCGCATCCCCCAGGTGATCGAAACTCGCTCCGCGGAGCGCCTTCAGCAGCTCGCACAGGTCCGGCTGCCGGATCGACTGGCAGCGGCCCACGATCTCCCCCCGGCGGACGCCGAGGAACGTCGGATAGGCCGAGACGTCCAGCGCCTCGCAGAGCTGCGGATCATCGACCGTGACGACGGTCCACTTCGAGCGCTCCAGCCAGGGCAGCGTCTGCCGCTTGGCCTGCTCGCAGGGCGGGCAGCCCGTGGTGGTGCAGAAGACGATCGTCGGCGCGGTCAGCTTCGCCAGGAACTCCCGCGCCGGATCGCGGCGCGGAACGGGCGTCGGTTCG
>JAHCJE010000225.1 GCA_026128865.1 Phycisphaeraceae bacterium
ACTGGCGCACCTTCTCGATCGCTTCCTCGCGCTTGCCTTCGAGGTCCGCGAGCCGCGAGGTCAGTCCGTCGAGACGCTGGCGCAGGTCGTCGTACTGGTCGAAGGCGACCGCGGCGCGCAACGCCCGGAGTTCGCCGTCGAGTTCGCGGAATCGGCGTGCCTTGGCGGCCTGGCCGCGCACGATCCGCAGCCGGCGCTCGGTCGATTCGAGTTGCTCTCGCGTCAGCGCGAGATTCGCCTGCGAGCGGTCGAGCCTGCGCTCGGACTCGACGCGGCGCTGCTTGTAGCGGGCGATGCCCGCGGCCTCCTCGAAGACCGTACGGCGCTCCTGGGGCGACGCGAGCAGCATCGCATCCACCTTGCCCTGTTCGATGATCGAGTAGGCGTCCGCGCCGACGCCCGTGTCGAGGAAGAGTTCGCGAATGTCACGGAGCCTTGCGCGGCGCCCGTTGATGAGATACTGGCTCGTGCCGTCGCGGTAGAGTCGTCGCTCGACCTCGACGGTGTCCGCGTCGATGGGGAGCGACCGCCGCCCGCGCAGGCGCGAGTCGATCACCGACGGGCCGTCGTCGGCGGCCGGGTCTTCGGTGCCGTCCTCATCGCCCCCGTCTGGCGCGCTCAACTCGCCGCCCGAGAAAGCCGCGGGCGCACCAACAACTTCCGGGTTCTCGAAGGTCAGCGTGACGCTTGCCATGCCGGCGGGTTTGCGTCCCGCGGAGCCGGCGAAGATGACGTCGATCATCTCCTTGCCTCGGAGGCTCTTGCTTGAGCGTTCTCCGAGAACCCACTTGACGGCGTCGACGACGTTGCTCTTGCCGCACCCGTTCGGTCCGACGATGCCGGTGATCGACTCGTCGAAGGTGAACTCCGTGGCGTCGGCGAAGGACTTGAACCCGTTGAGCGTGAGCCGGACCAGACGCATCCGCAACCTCCCTGTCACGCCGCCCCGAATCGGGATCCTGGGCGGAGGCCGGCCACGTCCGTGAGCCGGCGACCGATCCCGGCCGGACGCCACCGGGCGACCGGGCGAGCCGCGACAGAGTAGCGTCCGCTGCTCCGTCGTGGGCCGCAGGTTGGACTTATCGGCCTATGCACGCTCGCTCCGTCAAGACCCGCGCCGACCGGACGGCGGGGGGATGGGCACGAGCGTGGGACGCGGCGCCTCGCGGTGGATGGTGGGCACCTGTCGTTCCGCACGTTTGATCTCAGCGTCGGCGGGAGACTCGGGGCGCATCATCGTCTCGGTGTCGGATGCCGCCTCCGCCAGCAGGGCCACCAGCCGGTCGGTTTCGGTGGTGAAGGAAGCATTGATGGCGCGGCTCTCGTAGAGGGCATGGAGTGCGCCTACGACCTCCGAGTAGCTCAGGCCAAGCCCGGGACGGGGGTCCTCGGGGGTCTGTTCGTGGGCGAAGAAGAAGATCAAGGATTCGGCGTCGTCCGGAACCTGTTGCACGGTCGTGCGTCCGGTGCGGTGATCGCGGAAGTAGAGTCGGGCCGGTTCCTCGGGCGAGTCTGCGGTGATCATCAGTCGATCCGACCATGCCGAGGCGAGGAGCGGCTTGACCAGCCTGACGTCCGCGCCGAAGAGGACGATCTTGGGTGTGCCCTGCTGGGTGATGTAGATCATGGGTTCGCCTTCCGGCACCCGGTCGAGCAGGAAGCGTCCGGCGATCGGCGTTCTGCGGACACGGCGGATCGGATCCTCTGGGAGCGTCATCGTGGCGATGAACTCGAGGTCGGACTGGGTCATCACGGGGCCTGCG
>JAHCJE010000226.1 GCA_026128865.1 Phycisphaeraceae bacterium
GCCGGGGTCGAGCAGCTTGGCGAGGGCTGGGGGAAAGTCGTGTCGCGGCGGGTTCACGAGGAGGTCGGGCCCGAGTTGGATCTCGACGCCGACGACATCGAGCAGGTCGCCGCCGCCGCGGCTCGCGCCGTCGCTCGGGGCGCCATCGCCGATCTCCTGGAGCGGAAGGCCGCGCTGCTGGGGCCCGAGCAGCCTTGTCCGACCTGTCGACGGCCCTGCGTCGTCGGTCGCGATCCACGGACCATCACCTTCTGGGGCGGCGAGGTCGCCTATGCCGAGCCCAGGTGCCACTGCCCGGCCTGCCGCCGGGATTTTTTTCCCTCAGCGGCCGGCGCTGCGGCTGACGCCCCATGACTACAGCCCCTCGGTGCTCCGCAAGTTCGCCCGCTCCGCCGCCCGCGAGCCCTCCTTCCGCGAGGCCGCCGAGGCCGTCGCCGAGTTGGCCGAGGTGAACGTCAGCGGCCGGCAGCTCGACCGCATCGCCCGCGAACTCGGCGAGCAACTGCAAGCCGAGCGGGATGAGCAGGTGGATCGATTCCAGGCCGGCGCGCTGGCGCCGCGCGTGCCGACGCGACCGGCCCTGGCCGTCGTCGAGGTCGACGGCGGCCGGGTCCAGATCCGCGGCGAGGGCGACGGCCCCGGCGCCCACGACGCAGCCTGGCGCGAGGACAAGATCGCGATCCTGGCGACCATGTCGCGCACCGCCTCGGAGTGCGACCCCGAGCCGGAATTGCCCGCCTGCTTCCGCGATCGGGCCTACGTCGAGAAGGTCGTCGGGGCCATCGGCGGGACCGGGCTGATGGGCCCGCCGGCCCCCGAGGTCCACGAGCCGCCCCGGCCGCCGTCCCCGGCCGTCGTCGAACCCGCCGCGCCGCGGATCAAGCCGGAGTTGGCGGTGCGCACCTATGTGGCCACGATGGCTGCGGTCGATCGCTTCGGGCCGATGGTCGCCGCCGAGGCCCAGCGACGGAACTTCGCCGAGGCCGCCGCCGGGGCGTTCCTGGGGGACGGCTCGGCCTGGATCTGGGGCCTGCACCGCCGCCATTTCCCGAGCTTCACGGCGATCGTCGACTTCCTCCACGCCCTGTCGCACCTGTTCACGGCGGCCCGGGCGACGGCCCCCGACGCCGAGGGCCGCTGGGAATCGTTCCTGGCCTGGGAGGAGGCCTGCTGGAAAGGGCGCGTCGACCTGGTGATCGCGGAACTCCGCGCCTGGGACGCAGCCCAGGCCGACCCGCGCGAGGGCGGCCCCGAAGGGCTCGCCGACGACGACCCGCGACGGATCGTCGCGCGGGTGCAAGGCTACCTGGAAGACAACCGAGAGCGGATGGACTACCCGCGCTATCGCCGCGAGGGCCTCCCCTGGACGACCAGCCACGTGGAGTCCACGGTGAAGATCTTCAACCGCCGCGTGAAGGGGACGGAGAAGTTCTGGAGCGACGCCGGAGCGGAAGCCATCCTCCAACTCCGCGCCGCCTTCCTCTCCGAGGACGGCCGCCTCGACCGACACATGAAAGAGCAGCCCAGCAGCCCCTTCCGCAACTACAAAACCAGGAAGACTGGGAAAGCCGCGTAGCACCTCGGAAAAACGAACCACGTCTTACACCCTTCGGTCGCGTGGCTTCCAACGCGGCTT
>JAHCJE010000227.1 GCA_026128865.1 Phycisphaeraceae bacterium
TGTGGGATGTACACTTGTACGGGCTTTTGGTCCGCGCCCCCCCCCCCACCGCCGCGGCGGGACGGAGCGCATAGAATATCTTCTTGAGCGGGACGTTCCCTTCGTCGCTGAAATGGACCCGCCGCTGGCGCTCGCCGAGATGGAGGTAGTGGCGACCGATGGCGCCGCGCGTGGCGGCACGTCGGGCAAGTTCGAGGAACGCATCTCGGAACCAACCTTCGCCGCGATAGATGATCGGCGAGCAAAGCCACTCAATGATAACGGCGTTGCCCCTCAACATCAGGCGCAGCGCCTTGCCTAGGTCCCAGCCGTTGACGTCGAGGTCGCCTTGGGGGGGAAACTCGATCACGTCGCGGGGCGTCCACGGCGTGAGGTGCTGGACAATGGGGCGGACGAACACGAAGCGGCAGTCGTAGTCGCTGTCGGGCGAGGGAAACCCCCACGCCCGGCTGCCGCTTTCGATCGCGAGCGGCAGGAACACCCCGTGCTCCGCAGCCACCCGGTCGAGAAGCGTGTCGATCCGCGCCACGATGGCGGGAGACATCGACGGGTCGATCGACCGAAGGCTCATATCGTCACCGCGAGGCTCGCGAACAGCATAGCCACCAGCCTTCGGAACGGCGCCTTAAGCCTCTCGCTAGTTCGCCGCCCAGGCCGTGAGCGCCTCCAGGAAGACCTGCCGGCCGTCCGGCCCCTTTTCGAACGTCAGGATCGCGCGCTGGCCGTTGGCGTAGACGATCCCGAGGTCGAACCAGTCGCGGCTGCGCAGCCGGTTGATGTTCTGGCTCAGGGCCGCCGGGTCGAGCTCGATCCAGAAGAAGTCCGGGGGGAGCGACTGCGACCGGCCCACGATCGGCTCGCCGATCGCATCTTCGGTCGTCTTCACGGCCAGCGTCCCGATGGACGCGATGCCACCGGCGGGATGTGTGTAGTTGGGGTCTATCGTCACGAGGAAATCGATCTCGTGGCTGAAGCCGAACGCCGAATTGTGGTTCTCCTGAATGGAGAAGAGGATCGTCATGTGCCGCTCCGGCACCTCGATCGTGGCCGCGATGATCGGCCCGCCCGGATCGCTGACGATCCGCCACGCTATGGTCGCTTCGAGTTCGGGCGTCGTCTCGCCCGCCGCACCCTCTTCGTAGAGGATCGCCTCTACGTGCGAGGTCATAGCCAGCAGCGCGGCTATTCTGCTCAGGTCCGGCCGGGTGGCCGGATGCGCCGCGCCGATCGTCGTCGGCGGACGCTCGGCAAGGAGTGGTTGAGCATCGGTCGGGCTGACCGCGCGGCATCGCCCGATCGTCTCGGTTGGCGTGGCGCCGGTCAGCTCAATACGAGTAGTCCGCAGCATCAGGTCGCCGTCCTGGCGGAACAACTCGTAGTCCAGGATGGCGTCGGCAAGTCGTCGGACAAACGGGCCAGGAACTGTGTGATCCAGTCCTTCCGCAGCCGGCAGGGGTACGTCGTCGAGATAGACCGTCGCGAATGCCTCAGCGAACTCCACGCGGACGACTTCGTTCTCACTGGAACAGAAGAGGATGGTGGACTGCGCAGCCGCCGAGCCTGTCAACGACAGAAGACCCAGGACGACGGCGCT
>JAHCJE010000228.1 GCA_026128865.1 Phycisphaeraceae bacterium
TGGCGACCGGCGTGGTCACCCTGACGCTTTCGTGGTCGTTCTGGCCGATCAGCCCCGTGGTGAAGGCGAAGGCGCCCGAGAGCATGTCGAGCGCCATCGAGCCGCCGGTCCCGTCGAAGACGAGCTCGTCCATGCGCATCACCGCGTTGCTGCCGAGCGTCAGGCTGGTTCCGTCGACGAAGATCACCTCGATGCGGGCATCGGGTCCCGTGACGACGCGTTCGCCGTCATGGATCGCATCGCCGGCCGCGAGCCGCCGCTCCCCGCCCTCCGCAAGCGCATAGGCTTCGTTCTGCACGCGGGCGACCTCGCCGATCTCCTCGGCGGCCCGGGCAGCCGCAGAGAGCCCCACGAGCAGGACGACGAAGCAGGCGATGGTGCGCGAACGTCTCACGGAACTCTCCCCGTCGCTGGCGGCCCGGGAACGGACCGTACCTTCCTACGCGCTGGCATGCCCTGTCGACCGCCCCGCTCTCTCGCATATGTGACCGCGGTCACGAGCCGTCCCCTCCGCCAATGTGATGCAGACCGGCTCATCGGGCGACCTGCCTCACCCCTTCGATCGGGTCGCGGGAAGCCCTAAGGTAGCGCCGATGTCTCCGCCCCTTCCCGTCGCCAACCGCGATGCCCGCCGCCTGCTGCTCTCGCTCCAGGGGCTCGCCGACCCGCGCCACCGTCGGCTCGATCGCGCCGGCCTCTACGACCTCATCCGGCGCCTGGGTTACGTCCAGCTCGACAGCATCGCCACCGTCGAGCGCGCCCACCACCTGATCCTCTTCTCGCGCTACCGCACCTACCGCCCGAAGGACCTCGAGCGCCTGCTCGCGAAGGATCGCCTGGTCTTCGAGCACTGGACCCACGACGCCTGCGTCATCCCCACCTGCTGGTTCCGCTACTGGCACCCCCGCTTCGCCCGCAGCCGCCGGTCGCTGCTGGAGAACCGCTGGTTCCGCGAGCGCATCGGCGACGATCCCCACACGGTGATCGACCAGGTCCGGCGCCACGTCGCCGAGAACGGCCTCACCCGCTCCCGCGAGCTCTCCGCCGGCGAGGAGGAGGCCCGCTCCGGCCCCTGGTGGGGCTGGGGCCCGGCCAAGACCGCGCTCGAATACCTCTGGCACACCGGCGAGATCGCCGTCGCCCGCCGCGACAGCTTCCAGAAGATCTACGACCTCACCGAACGCATCATCCCGCCCGAGCACCACGGCCCCGCCCCCGATGCCGCCGAGGAGCGGGAGTGGGCCTGCAGCGCCGCGCTCGACCGCGTCGGCATCGCCACCCCCAGCGAGCTTGCCCGCTTCTTCGACGCCTTCCCGCTGGAGCAGGCCCGCATCTGGATCGCCGACAACCGCCACCGCCTGATCGAGGTCGAGGTCGAGGGCGCCCCGGGCACGAAACCCCGCCGCGCCGTCGCCTGGGCCGACCTCGAGGATCGCCTGGCCGCGGCCCCGGAGGCGCCGCCGGGCCTGCGCCTGCTCGCGCCCTTCGATCCCATCGTGCGCGACCGCAGGCGCGCCGGGCACCTGTTCGGCTTCGA
>JAHCJE010000229.1 GCA_026128865.1 Phycisphaeraceae bacterium
GAGTCCATCGTTGCGGAGGGGCGACGCTTCGGACTGGCCCTGACACTCTCCCACCAGAACCTGGACCAGATCCCGACGACCCTGAGGAGAACGATCCGCAACAACGCGGGCGCGCAGCTCTTCTTCCAGACCGGTTCGCTCGACGCCTCGGACCTGGCGGGCGAGGTCGTGGGCCTGGGCTCGCGCGAGACCGTCAAGACCCTGCTTCTCTCGCAGCGGGTCGGCGAGGCGGTGCTGGCCCTTCGCGGATCGCCCGCCGTTCGCGTGAGAACGCCTTTGGCCGAGGAGCCGGAGGTCTCGCCGGGCGATCTGGCCGCGTTTCGCCGGGAGGCACTGGAGAGGCTCTCGGTGGACCGGGGCGAGGCGGAGGCCATCGTCGCCTCCAGAACCCGCGTCGCCGTCGAGCCCGTCGCCGCCGTCCGTCACTCGCGCCGCCCGCGCGTTTCCGGAGAGGGGCGATGAGGATCTCCCCTCGCGACGAAAGGCTCCTCTGCGAGCTGTTCGGTCACGGCGTGCTGACCGCCGAGCAGACGACGCGGCTGGGGCTCTTCGGCTCGGTCGTCCGGGCGCGAAGCAGGCTTCTGATCCTCGTCGAGGGCGGTCCGGTCCGCAAGCGGCGGGCGGTCCCCTTGGGGACCTCCCGGGCGCTGTACTCGGCCGGTCCAAAGGCGGCTCCGACGCTGGCGCGGATCCTCGGCGTGGATGCCGAGGAGGCGAGCGCGGCCTGCCGAAGGCGTCTTTCGCCGTTCCTGCTGGAGCACTCCCTGGCGGTGGCGGAGACGCGAATCGCTCTGCAGGGGGAGTGCGCGAGGCTCGGGGTCTCCTTCGACTGGACCTGGGAGCGGCTCTGCCGGCACGAGTACGAGACGCTCGTCGCGGGAGGCTGGGAGCGGCGGATCGTTCGCCCCGACGGTCTGGCCTCGATCGGGGGCTCGCTCTGGTTCGTCGAGGTCGATCTGGGCCACGTCTCTCTTCCCCGGTGGCGCCGCAGGATCGAGGGATACCGGAGGTACCTTCGCGACGGCGCGTTCGCGGAGGGCCACGGACGGGACTCGTTCGGCGTGCTGGTCCTCGCCTCCGGCGAGCTCCGGCTCTCGCGTCTTGCACGGCCGGTTCCCCAGGGCTCGCCCCGCTTCCTCTTCGCCAGGCTCCAAGACCTGTCGAGCGACGCGATCCCGGCCTTCGAGAGGGACCCCGCGAGTCGTTTCCCGCTCGTCGAGGAGGCGATCCGATGCTCTGCCTGAAGTGCCGGACCCTCTGGCCCGCCGGCTCCGCGCGGTGCGGCTCGTGCGGCGGGAGTTTCGGCGGGCGTCTGTGTCCCAAAGGGCACCCCAGTCCGTCCTCGGCGGCGCGCTGCGTGCGCTGCGGATCGAGCGAGCTCACCCTCGGCGTCGCGTACCTTTCGCTTCGGCCCTTCTTCCTGG
>JAHCJE010000023.1 GCA_026128865.1 Phycisphaeraceae bacterium
CGCCACGGGTCGTCGCCGTCAACCTCGCTGTCCGCGTTGAAGTCCGCGTGCTCACCGATCAGGTACCCCAGCCCGTTGTACCGGAACTCCGCCACCGTGTTCGGCGGGTCGTCGCGGTCGGTCACCCGCGTCAGCCGGCCCCGCGTGTCGTACACGAACAGGTAGTCCGCCCCGTCGTCGATCAGGTTGCCCACCGTGTCGTGGTCGGGCGTTAGGGTCACGTCAGGGTTGGTGTCCCCGTCCGTGTCCAGGGCGCGTCTCGTCAGCTCATTGACCTTGTTGAACAACCGGGCGTCCTCGAACTCGCCCGTGTCCGTGAAGTCGCCGTCGCCGTTGAGGTCGAGGCCGTGCGTCGCCCAGTTCCCCAGGTGCGAGAGGTCCCAGGCCTCCCCCATCCGCCCCGACCCGATCCCGCTCCCCGTCCAGTCACCGACCTCGATCCCACGAAGCCGGTCCAGGCCGTCAAGCGTGAACGCGGCGTCGAGCAGGCCGAAGTAGCCGTGCTCCGTCCGGGTGATGTTCGAGTTCTTGTCGAAGACGATGTCCTCGAGATACCAGTCCACCGGCGGCCCCGAGGCGCGTTCCTTGCTCCACCGGCTCGTCACCACGCGGTTGAACGAGTCCAGGCCGGGGTAACTCCCGCTGGATGAGCCGTAGTGGCGGGAGTGGAGGTCGCCGCCGCCGAAGAAGTGGGTCGTCCCGACCACGCGGTCCGTGCCGAGGAAGTCGTAGTGGACGACCGTCACCGGCGAGCCGCCGACCTTCACGCGGACGCGGTCGCAGCGCCCGGCGTAGTACGAGACGGCGTGGTTCACGTTCATGGGGTTGCCGGGGTCGAAGAGCGCTTCGGTGAGGTCCGGGTAGACCATCTTCGAACGCAGGATCGTGGCCGGGCCTGCGGTGTGCTTGGCGTACTCGTACTCGACCGTGAAGGCGTCGCCGTCGATGGCGGAGTTGACGTCCTGCGTGAAGGCGGCGAGGTTGCCCCAGCCGTCGTACTCGAGCCGCACCTGGTCGAGCACGGTGGTGTCGTTCTTCTGCGAGACCGTGCTGAGCCGCCCGAGACCGTCGTACTCGCGCACGACGCGGTCGACGCGCGTGTCGAAGCCGGACGCGATGACGCCGAAGTAGCGGTCCACCTCGCGCTTGGCCTCGTCGTAGAGGAAGACCGTGAAGTTCCCCGCCTGGTCGATCAACTGGTTGACGAGCAGCCCACGGTCGTACCCGAACCACACGGCGTCCGCGTCGGGGTCGCAACTGTCCGGGTAGACCACCTTCTTCAGGAGGTGCCCGGCCGTGATGTCCATCACGATCTCGTCGTTGGGGCCGTTGTACTGGCCCACGCCGTAGACGTACTCGGTGACCTGGTCGTCCTCCCCGGGGTTCTTGGCGATGATCTTGCGCAGCCGGCCCGTGCCGTAGTCGTCCGTGCCCGTCCAGTACTCGAACTCGGTGACCTGGTCCTCATCGCCGAGCGTGCCGCCGCCCGGCGTGCCGTCCACGTAGTTCCGCACGACCTTCGTGACCCGCCCCGCGTCGTCGTAGGTCCAGACCGTGGAGCGGTCGAGCGGATCGACCGCCTCGGCCAGGCGTCCGGCGTCGTCGTAGACCCGGCTCGTGAGCAGCACGGAAGAGCCGGTGGGGCGGCTCGGAACGGCAAGACTGTCCCAGTCGAACGTCGATCCGCCGTTCGTGCCGTATTCAGCGGTGTCCGTCAACCGGTCGAGGTGGTCGTACCAGAAGGCCGTGATCTGGGATCGGCCGTTCAGGTCCGCGGCCGTCACCTTCAGGTCGTCGCCGTCCCCGCCGGTCTCGTCGTTCTCGTCCAGGGGGCCGGTCAGTGACGTGGTGCTGTCGTGGAAGCGGTCGACGCGCAGCGCGAGCAGCACGTTGTCCATGAGGTCATACGCCCACGCGGACTCCTCGAGCACGACGTCCCCGGCCACGTCCAGCGCGTGCGCATAGGCCGTGTCGTTGTCTTTGGCCAGCACGTACTCGCGCCGGACGCGGCCGAGCGGATCGTACCGGCGCTTGACGAGCTGCTCGCCCTTTTCCTTGATCGGCCGGCCGAGCGCATCGAACCACGTGTCGGCGTCGAGCGAGTCCGAACTCGTCCCCGCGCCGGTCTGGCTGACCTTGTGGCGGGTCACGCGGTAGCGGTTGCCGCGAGGGTCGTAGACCGCCTCGACGAGCGCACGGCGGCCCGTCGTCACGGAGAGCGGGTCCGTCGTCCGCCAGTCGCCGTTGTCGAGGTCGGACACGTCGTCGTACACGCCGACGGCCGTGACCCGGCCGAGGTTGTCCCGCTTGTAGAAGAACGCGGGGCCTTCGGGCGTCTCGACGAGCATGACCTCGTCGCGGTAGTTGAGGTAGACCTTGGTGTACTGCTGCTGCAGGTGCTGCACCAGGTTGTAGCACTCCGCCGATGTCGGCGGCGCGTCGCTGTCGCCGCTCCCACCCCCGTCGCCTCCGCCCGGCCCACCCGTGCCGCCGCCTGGCGAACCGCCTCCGTGCCCACCCTCGGTGACCCAGATGATCTGGTTGTCCGGGAGGGCTCCTCCCCGGATCTCCGCTCGTAAGCCGACCTTGGCGAGCTGTCCGCGCGCTGTGTAGACCCGGAACACCTCTGAGCCGGTCGGGTCGAGCACCCTCTCGAGGCGCCCCGCGTGGTCGTAGCCGTACTCGGTGGCGTCCGAGTTCGTGTCCGAAGCGCCGGTCATGTCCAGAGGGATCGCGTGGAACACGCGTTGCTCAACGACCTTCCGACCTGTGTCCGAGTAGGTCCACACGGTCAGGCCCGAGAGCTGGCCCTCGACCACCGCGGCAATGGCGTCGGCTTCGGTTTCGTCGATCCAGTCGTCGAGGCCCGTGGTCGTGTCCCCGCCCGCGAGCGCGATGACGCCCTCCGCCTCGGTTTCACCGGCATGGTTGAGCACCTCGTACTCTGCCGGGCCGTACAGAGTGCCGCCCGACTGCTCGGGCACGGTCACCACGACGATGCGCCGGTCAGCCAATGCGGTATAGTGGATCGTGACGAGCCGGCCGCTGGGCAGTTCCTCCTCGACGAGCCTCCCCTGCGTGTCGTAGCCGAAGCTCGTTTCGCGGTGCAGCGTCCCCGAACTCGACAACCCCGAGGGAATCGTCACGCCGTCGTTCGAGAGGATCCCGGTGTCCGCGTCCTCGACCGTGCGGACCTCCAGGCCACGCTCGTGCCCGTGGTAGGTGATCGTGCCCTCGGCGTCCTGCTCCCACAGGAGTTCCCCGTCCTCCCCGTACCACTCGTGCGACACTGCGCTCGTCGGGGCGAATCCCGTCGACACGGCGGGCTCGGTGATGGTGCGCTTCTCGACCACGAGTGCCGCGTGGAACTCGTAGTCGAACTGCGTCTCGCTGGCGCCTGTCGTGCCGCTCTCGACGTAGTTGGGGTGCTCGAACAGGCTGGCGATGAGGGGGCGCACGACCTCGAAATCCCCCACCGTCTTGGCGTGCAGCCCGTTGGTCGCATCCTGGAAGAACGTCCGCGACCACATCAGGTACTTCGGCAACGAGGCGTCGTACACGTCCGTGTGCGCCTCCGAGAGCGCGAAGCCGTCGTAGTCGCCGCCCGACTGGCGCGCAAAGGTGGACACCCGGCCGTCGCGGTTGTTCGTCGTGTTCTTGAGCGTGAACGACCCGTCGGGAGCGTTGTTGTCGTCGTGCGTATACGAGTCCGTGTGCGCGGGCGAGCCGATCTCGACGAGACGCCCGGCGTCGTCACGGTACGCGTGCGTCACCCAGTACGTGTTGCCGCCGGCTACGGCCGGATCGGACGCCGACTCGACCCTCGCGAGCGGCTGCCCGACCTCGTCGAAGTACTGCGTCGTCCATGCGACGTCCGCGTGGTACGACTCCGTCCCGTTCGGACCGTCGACGACCGTCCGAGTCGCCCATTGCCCGTAGCCGCCGTCAACGTCGTACCCGGCGCTGTCTGAATACGCCGGGTTGTCGTCGTACGTGAAGGCGTACACGCCGTTGGGAGCGTCACCGCACCCGCACTCGCCGTCGAAGACGACCGTCGCGAGCTTCCAGGTCCCGTCGTAATACGTGCCGTAGAACTCCGAATACGGCTTCAGGTCATCGTCGGACGCGGTGAGGTGGTCATCATCGAACGCCGCGTCCAGGTAGTCGTACTTGCGCACGCCCTCCGGCCCCACAACCATCTTGAGCAGGTGCGGCCCTCCGGGGTTGTAGTCGCACCCGTCCTCCGGGTTGTCCGTGTCGTCGAACTCCTCGTCGCGCCAGTACCGGTACAGCGTGGTCTCCACCAGGGCCGGGGCCGCGCCGTCGCTCAGCGGCGTCACGACCTTCACCTGACGAAGATCGCCCTCTTCGCCGTGCGCGTACGCGCCCGTGCAGGTCCCCGGATCGGGGTAGTAGTCGTACTCGACGCGCTGAACCTCGACCCAGCCGCCCCCTGGGTCCTCCTCGGCCTTCACCTCAACGAGCCGGGTAAGCGAACCGACCGTGTCGTAGGTGTACGTGTACCGCCTGCCCTCCGTGTCGAACGCGAGGACGATCCGCCCGCTCGCGTCGTATCCGCTCGTCACCGCCGTCGTCGCGGTCGTGCTCCCGATGTACGCGGTGTTGCCCGCGGCGTCGGTGATCTTCCACATCTGCCAGTCTGCCCTGCCGGACGCGGTGTTCCCGCCGAAGAACGTCACCTCGTTTCCGTTCTGGTCGTGGTAGACGTACAGGTCGGGTGAGCCGGCCACGTACTCGATCGCCCCGGCCGTTCCGTTGACGCCCCGGAACGTATCCTCGTCGTCGTCAGTCCGTCTGAACTCGAGGAACCGATCCGCCCCATAGACGAGGTAGATCATGTCCTCGAGTTCGTCGGTCGCAGGGTTGGCGTCGTTGTCGATGAATACCAGCTCGGGCTGTGACGTCTGCATCCAGTTCCAGCCCTGGTACGCGTCGCTGCTGTGGGGGTCGGACGACACCTCCTGGCGCGGGTTGTACGTGCGGCCGATGACCCACCTGAACCCGCGGGCCGGGAGCGCCATGTCCACGGCCGTGACCGAGTAGCCGCCGGTGTCGAGGCGGACCGTGCCGAACCGGTTCAACTCGTTCCACGCTTCCGGCCACGGGTTGCCCGCTACCGCCCACGCGAAGAGCGGCTCCTCCCGGATCGAGCCATCGATGTTGACGCCGCGCTGCAGGTGCAGCGGACGCACGTCCTGCACGCGCGTCGGGGAGGCGAAGAGCACGTCCGTCAAAGCGTCGTCGTGCGTGAGTAGGATCTGGCCCGCGGCCGTCGGAACGAGGGACGCGGCAAGGAACGTGGCGGTGATGAGTCGCGTGGCCTGCATGGATCGTCCTCCCGCGCGTGCGCTGTCCCGTTGCGGACTCGCCGAACCTACCCGTCTGCCACGCCCCGGTGCAAGCGTGAACCCCGTGAGTTGTTCGACTTGACAACTGAGGGCCGCGTTCGCGTCCGGACAGTTGTCAAGTTTGGCAAGTCGGGGGCTTGCCTCTTTACACGGGTGGTGCGGCGCTGTAGGACGGTGGGTGGTGGCGGCCGCGTGCCGCCCGCCGCAAGGAGGTGCCCGATGTTCAGAGCGCTCGCTCGTCCCGCCAACGCCCTGCCGATCCTGCTGGCTTTTCTCGCCGGCGGCGCGCTGCTGCTCGCCTCGCTCGGCTCCTCCGGCGTGCTCTTTCTGCCGCGGCACGCCGAGGAACCCGCGGCCCCGACGGCGGTCGAGCTCGCCGCCGCACTCCACCGGGTCGGCCTCTCCCCGGAGCGCCTGGCGGCGGCCGGTCTCACGGCGAACGAGACGTCCGCGCTCGTGCGGGACGCCGCGGCCCACCTCGACGGCGAGCGATTCCAGGCCCTCAAGCAGGCCGACGCCGCGGTGCGCGAGGCGAGTCGGGACGTGCAGCGTCTCGAGCGTCTCGCCCGCTCGGGCCGCGCCGCCGGGAACGACCTCGGCGACCTGACCACAGCGCGCGCAACGCTCGCGGCCGCGGAATCGACCCTCGGCTCCGCGCTTGGGGCGTTCTACGAAGCGGCCGCCGGCGGCCTGGCCGGTCCCAAGGCCGCGCGTCTGGCCACGCTCCGCGCCAACGCCGGGTGGGATCTCCCGGTGCAGTACCTGGCCGCCTCGCGCAGCGAGGCCGAGTGGGTCGCCCTGCGTGATGCGCTGGCCAGCCTCCGCATCTGCGAACGGCTCGGCGAGGATCCGCACCACGGCTGCACCACGCTCGTCGCGCAGGCCGACGCCGACTCAAGCGTCGCCAACGCCAAGGCCGCGCTGGACGCCAACATCGCCGCGGTCACGGGCGCGTTCGACGCCGCGGCGGGGATGTGAGCACTGCCTGAACGGGCGTCGGGGCCGCGATGCACATGCGACCACGTTCATGGCCACTCCTCGCGCTCACGGCGCTCGCCGCGGCGTTCCTCGTTGCGCGCGACGCCCCGGCGCAGGATGACGATGCGCGGCTCACGCTCGCGGGTCAGGTCGAGCTCCCGCGGTTGGTGGACCTCGCGGCCCAGCGGCTGCGCCTGAGCATCGACTACGACGCGCAGGTGCTCAAGGGGACGGTCACGCTGCGGCTTGACGAGGCTCTCAACGACGCGGAGCTGTGGATGCTGGTCAACCGCGTGCTGGCGTCGCGGGGGTTCACGACGGTGCGGGCGCCGGGCGAGAGCGCGTACAGCGTGGTGCGTCTCGCCGATGCGCCCGGGCTGGCGCCGGTGGTTGACGTCGGACCCGAGCCCCCGGGTCCTGCGCCGGGGTTCCGCGCCGCTGTGGTGCGGGTGCGCCACCGCCCCGCGCGCGAGCTCGTCGAGCCGCTGTCGAAGGTCCTGAGTCGCCCCTCGGGGAGCGTGACCGCCCTCGACGAGTCGCTGTTGCTCCTGGCCGATCTTGCGCCGCGCGTCGAGCAGGCCGAATCTCTGCTGGCGCTGCTCGACCGTCCCGCGGCGCCGCCCGTGGTCGAGGAGATCCGGCTGACCACGCTCTCGCCGGCGCAGCTGGCGGCGGTCTTCGCGCAGCTGGCGGCCAAGCGCCGTCTGGTCGCCGGGGCCGAGCCGCCCGCCGAACTCGTGTCCCTCCCCGAGTCGGGCTCGGTCCTGCTCATCGCCGCTGAGGCCGCGGCGCCGCACTGGCGCGGCGTGATCGCGGAGCTCGACGGGCGCGACCGGGTGGAGACACGCACGGTGGTTCCGCGCCATCACACGGCCGCGGACGTGGCCTCGCTCCTGGACCGCACCGTGCGTCCGGGCGCGGACGATCGCTTCCGCGTGGTGATCGACGAGCTGACGGGGAGCCTGATCGTCACGGCGACGCCGGCGCAGCACGAGGCGGTGGAGGCGGTGCTGGCTCGCCTGGCCGACGCCCCCCCCTCCGCCCGTCGCCCGATGCGCTCCTTCGTGGTCCGCAACCGATCCGTGCGCGAGGTGCAGGCGATCCTCGAAGATCTCATCTCCGCCGGCGTTCTCGAAGCCGCTGCCGAGGAGCGGCCCGCGACCACACCGACCGAGACGCCGGCCATCGTCCCCATGCCGCCCCCGCCAGCGGGCGCGGAAGCCGAACGGGCCGTCGCCGATGCTACCGCCGAGCCGCCGCGCCGGCCCGCGCAGCGCCCGCGCGCGGGCGAGCCGCCGCTCGTGCTCACGAGCGACGAGGGGACCAACACGCTCATCGCCATCGGCGAGCCGCGGCTGCTGGCGCAGGTCGAGTCGCTGCTGCGGACGCTGGACGTGCGGCAGTCGCAGGTGATGCTGGAGGTGCTGATGGTGACGCTCACCGATTCCGAGGCTCTCGACCTCGGGGTCGAGATCGAGAAGCTCACCAGCTACGACGGCGTCGGCATCCGCCTCTCGTCCCTCTTCGGCCTGGGCGTGCGCGGGGAAGGGGGCGCGCTGACGGGGCCGGACGGCGGGACGGGGTTCACGGGGGTTGTCCTCAGCCCGGGTGACTTCTCGGTGATCGTGCGGGCGTTGCAGAGCGTCAGCGCGGGCCGCTCGCTGACGGCGCCGCGGCTGCTCGTGGGCAACAACCAGGCCGCCACGCTCGACGCCGTGGTCCAGCAGCCGTTCGCCAGCGTCAACGCCTCGGCCACCGTCTCGACGACGTCCTTCGGCGGCACCCAGGACGCCGGGACCGTGGTGACCATCCGGCCGCAGATCGCCGAGGGGGACCACCTCGTGCTCCAGTACTCGGTCTCGCGCAGCTCGTTCCTGGGCGCGGCCGCGTCGCCGACGCTGCCCCCCCCGCGCCAGCAGAACCGGGTGCAGAGCGTGGCGACGATCCCCGACGGGTACACGGTGGTGGTGGGCGGGATCGACGCCGAGGACCGCTCGAAGGGCGTCACGCAGGTGCCGCTGCTGGGCGACCTGCCGATCGTGGGCGAGGCCTTCAAGAGCCGTCGCACGTCCTCGACGCGTTCGCGCTTCTTCGTCTTCATCCGCGCCACCATCCTGCGCGACCGCGGCTTCGAGGACCTCAAGTTCCTCTCCGACCTCCAGACCACCGCCGCCGACGTCGACGACGGCTGGCCCACGGTCGAACCGGGGATCATCCCATGACCCCCACCCCCACAACCCCCACAACCCCCACACCCCCCACGAGTCCCGCGAGTTCAGCCGCGACGATCGAGCCGCCCCCCGCCGTGAGCCCGAACGGCGGCGCGCTCGGTGCGCCGTCGGGTGTCCTCGACGCCCGTCCGAGCGCCGAGTTCCTTGCGCACGTGAGCCACGAGTTCGCGCGGCGGCACCTCGTCCTCAGCGCGGGCGTGGAGGACGGCGCCGAGACCCTCCTCGTCGCCGAGGGGGCGCGCCCCACGGCGACGCTCAACGTCGGCGTCCGCCTCGGCAGGCCCGTGCGCACGCGCGCGGTGCCCGCCGAGGCCCTCGCCGCCGCCATCGACCGCGTCTACGCCCAGGCGCACGACGGCGAGCGCGTGGATGCGCCGGAGCAGCACCTCGTGCTCGATGCCCCCGACGACCCCGGGGGCGAACTCGACGCCGCCCTGCGCGCCGCCGAGTCGGACCTCCTCAGCACGCAAGGCAAGGCCCCCGCCGTGCGCCTCGTCGACCTCGTCCTCTTCGAGGCCCTCCTGCGCGACGCCAGCGACGTCCACGTCCAGCCCCTGCGCGACCGCACGCTGGTGCGCTACCGCCTCGACGGCGCCCTGCACACCGTCCGCGAACTTCCCGCCGCCTTGGCCGCGGCGGTGGTGACGCGCATCAAGGTGATCGCCCGCCTCGACGTCGCCGAGCGCCGCGCCCCCCAGGACGGACGCGCGACCGTCACCGTCGGCGGGGCCGCCGCAGAGCACGCCGGACGCCGTGTCGACCTGCGCGTCAGCACGCTGCCGAGCACATACGGCGAGCGCGTGGTGCTGCGCCTCCTCGACCCCGCGCGCTCCCCGCACCTCTCCAGCTTCGCGGCCCTCGGCATGCCGCCCCACGTCGAGCGCGCCTACCTCGCCCAGGCGGGGCGCGCCAACGGCGTGGTCCTCTCCACCGGCCCCACCGGCAGCGGCAAGACCACCACCCTCTACGCGACGCTCGCCTGGATCAACGCCTCGCGCAGCGCTGCGGGCGCCGCGCGGGGGTGCGAACTCAACATCATGACCGTTGAGGACCCCGTCGAGTACGACCTGGCCGCGGGTGGGATGTCGGTCAGCCAGACCCAGGTCGACCCCCGCAAGGGGCTCACCTTCGCCGCCGGCCTGCGCCACATCCTCCGCCAGGACCCCGACGTGGTCATGGTCGGCGAGGTCCGCGACGAGGAGACGGCGCGCACCGCCGTCCAGGCTTCTCTTACGGGCCACCTCGTCCTCTCGACCCTTCACACCAACGACGCCGCCAGCGCCGTGGCCCGCCTCCTCGACCTCGGCATCGAGCCCTTCCTCGTCGCGTCCTCCCTCTCGGCCGTCCTCGCCCAGCGCCTGGTGCGCACGCTCCACGCCGGCTGCGGTGGCAACGGGTGCGACGCCTGTCTCGGGACGGGGTTCAAGGGACGCACCGGCGTCTTCGAGCTGCTCGTCGTCGGCGACGAACTGCGCGGCCTCATCGCGCGCCGCAGGCCCGCGCTCGAACTCCGGCGCATCGCCCGCCAGCGCGGCATGACCACCCTGCACGAGGCCGGGTCCGCCCTCGTCCGCGCCGGCGCCACCACCGCGGCTGAGGTGGCGCGCGTCATCGACGCCGCCGAGGAACTGGCGACATGAACGGACCACGCACCGTCCTGCGCGCCGGCGTCGCCGTGATCCTTCCCGTGATCGTCGGCCTCTGGGCGTTCGCCCCTCTCCCCTTCCCTGCACTGCCCGAACCGTTGCCCACGCCCGCCGCGGATGAACGCGGCGATCCACGCCCTGCGCTCGACCTCGCCGCCTTCCACGCCCCATTGTGGGTCACACCGCCGCCGCCTCCTCCTCCGGAGCCGACGCCGGCGCCACCCACGCCCCTGCGCTTCCAGCTCCTGGCCGTCCTTCAGGAGCGCGGCGGGCTTGCGGCCGTCCTGTACGACCCCGACGCCGACCGGCTCCTCGTCGTCGCCGAGGGACAGGAACTGGCGCAGGGTCGCACCGTCGAGCGCGTCACAACCTCGGACGTGCGCATCCGCGACGCCGCGGGCGCGCGCACGCTCGCCCTCGAACAGTCCGGAGCCCCTGGTGCCCCAGGAGGCCGACGATGACGCCGACCGCCGAACGCTGGCCCTGCGAGCGCTTCTTCTGGTCCGTCCTCGACGCCCCGGGGTGGTCGCGCGCGGGGCCGCTCCCGCCCGGCCTCCTCCCCGCCTTCGCGGACGACGTGCCCGCGGACGCCGACGAACTCCACGCCGTCTGCGCGCCGGCGGGCGACGGCCGGCTCGTCGTCTGCGCCGCGCGCCGGGCCGACCTGGCGCAGCCGGCGCGCACCCTGCGGTCGGTCACGCCCGAGCGCCTTCCCGACGCGCTCGACGCGACGGCCGACCCGCGCTCGCTCGAGCTCCTGTGCGGCCCCTTCGAGCCGCGCTGTGTGCGCCGCGCACGCCTCCGACGCCACGCGCACGCAGCGGGCATCCTCCTCCTCTGCGCCGCCCTTGTCGCCGTGGGTCTGGCCCGCCGCGCGGCGCACTGGTCGCGTGTCGCCACCGATGCGCACGATGCTTGCCTCGCGTTCGCCGAAGCAGCGGCGCCGGGCATCCCCCCCGAGGCGCTCGCCGCGGAGTTGGCCAGGCTCCGCGCCCTCTCCGCCGCCGCCGTGCGCACGCCGCGCGACGCCTCCCTCCTCCTCGCCGCCGTCCTCAACGCCTGGCCCGACGACGTCGCCGCCGAGCCCCAGGGGCTCACGGTCTCCCAGGAGGGCGCGTCCGTCTCGGTGAGCGTCGAGGGCGATCCCGCCCCCTTCCTCGCGGCCTTCCGTGCCCCGCACGGCTATCGCCTCGAGGACCCCCGCCTCAACGCCTCACGCGGCGTCACGCGCCTCGCCCTGCGCCTGCGCCCCCACGAGGGAGGAGCGCCCCCGTGAGAGCCGGCGTCTGCGCACTCTGGACACTCGCCCTCCTCGGCGCCGCGGCCCCGCTCGCGGTCACCGCGCCGGCCTGGCTCGATGCGCGCGCACGGGCACGGCGTGAACTCGCCTTCGTGCCCGAGGCCGCGCGGGACGCTCGCCTCATCGCCGAACTGCGCCTCGCGCTCCCTCCCCACGCCGAGCACGACGCGGCACCCCTGGCCCGGCGCGTCGGCGTCGCGCTCGCCGCCGCCGGCCTGCCCGCCGCCGCGCTCTCCGACCTCTCGCCCGAGTCCAACCTCCGGTCCGCGGGCGTGGTCGGGCGCCGCGCCACGCTCACGCTCACCGGCGTCACGCTCCCCGAACTCGGCCGCTTCCTCGCCGCCTGGCGCGATGCCGAGCCCGCGTGGACCGTCACCGCCGCCGACCTGACACCCGAATCATCTCGCACCACGCCGCCGGGCGGCGATCGTCCCCTGCGCGCCGTCCTCACGCTCGAGACGTTGTTCGCCGCGGAGACGCAACGATGAGGCGGGCCTTCCAGCGCTGCTCCTGCGCGATCGCCCTGGCGGCTCTTCTCTTCGCCGGGGGCTGCGCAGTCACTCCGCGCACCGCTCCCTACGCGCCCCTCGCCGAGGGCCGGCGCGACACCGCCTCCGCGCAGCGCCTCAACCAGGACGCAGCGCGGGTGCTGCGTTCCGACCCCGAGCGTGCGGAACGGCTCCTGCGGCAGGCCCTGACCGCCGACCTCTACTTCGGGCCCGCCCACAACAACCTCGGCGTCGTCTACCTGGGGCGTGGGAAGCTCTACGAGGCCGCGGGCGAGTTCGAGTGGGCACGCCGCCTGATGCCCGGCCACCCCGACCCTCGCATGAACCTCGCCATCACGCTCGAGCGGGCCGGCCGGATCGACGACGCGTTGACCGAGTACGCCGCCGCGCTCGAGGCCTACCCGGGGCACGTGCAGACGATGCAGGCCCTGGTCCGCTGCCAGCTCCGGCACGGCCGCCGTGACGACCGCACCCGGGGCTTCTTGGAGGAGGTCGCTTTGCGCGGGACCACCCCGGCCTGGCGCGAGTGGGCGCGCGCCGCCCTGGCCATCCGTGGATCGGAGGTGCCCCCCTAGTCTGAGGGGGCCGGGAGGAGACGCCGGGGCCGGCGCCGCCGTGCCGCGGATCGAAGACGATGTTCGCTGCCGATTACCTCGACCGCCTCGCCGAGATCGCCCACGACCTGTGGCGCGACCGCATGCACGCGCTCGGATGGCGCTGCGCTCCGACCTACGACGAGCGGGAACGCCGCCACGACGCCCTCGTCCCATTCCAAGAACTCGGCGAGGACGACCGCCGCGAGACCATCGACGGCGTCGCGGCGCTCGAACTGCGCGAGTGCCTCGCCGACGCCGTCCGCTACGACCGCGGGCCCGAGGCCCCCCTGCGCCTGCGCGAGCTGCGCCACGGGCTCCCCGTCGGCTGGTCCGAGGCCGAACGCCGCAACGCCATCGACCTCCCACCCGAGCCCGGGCGCATCGTCGGCTGGGACGCGCAGCGGGGCCGCCTGGCCTGGGTCGAGGTCGAGTGGAGCGACGGCGCGCGCACGCAGCACGTCCCCGAAGAGCGCGAACTGCGAAGGCTCTAGCGGCGCGACGCCGCGTGCCCGCGGAGGAGGCCGTTGAGCGTCGAGACCCCGGCCGTGCCGACGGCGGGCACGCGTGCGCAGATCGCCACGCCCGAGGGGTCGTCGAGCTCGAAGGCGAGGCGGTCCGGGTGCACCTCGGCGCGCACGCGGGGGCCGAGTTCGACCAGCCTGCAGCGGCCGACGCCGTGCCGAACCAGCAGCCCGTCCTGCGCCAGTTCGCTGAGCAGCCGCGACATCCGCGACTCGTCGAGGCCCACCTCCCGCGCCAGTTCCGACTGCGGGGCTGAGTGCAGCATGAGCCGCACGAGCAGTTCCGCGCGTGCGCCGCCTCTCAGGTGCGACGCCAGGTGGGCCAGGCGTTCCGCGGCCCGTATGAGCGCGCGGTCATCGCCGAACACCCCGATCGTGCCGTCCCCAGCCATCGCCAGCCTCCCGGCCCCGGCGAACGCACGGCGGCCACCCAGCCGCCCACGCCCCGTTATACCACGCCCGCGCCGGAGCCGATCCTCCAATCACCGGGAATCCCTTCCTCGCCCGAAGATGAGAACGGATCGCAGCCCGCACGACGCCGCAGCGAACGAGCGCCGGAACGGGAGGTCCGCCCGCCCACGTCACGCCGGGGCCGCGCGCAAGTTGTTGCGGCGACGGTCCGAGCGTGAAGCCGATCCGTGTCACGCTCGCTCACGATGATGCGTGGCTTCGTTCTCACACTTGTCAACTTTGACAACTGTCCGGGACCGGCGGGCCGTCGTGAGTTGTCTCGTTGAGCAACTCAACGGGTTGTCTCTTGCGGCGGGGGAGGGCGTCCGGATAGGTTCGACGGCTTCGCGGGGCCGGCCCGCTCGACCGCTCGGGAGGACGAACCATGCACGCCACGCAGTCCGCCGTCGCCGCGTTGCTCGCCTCGCTCGCCGCCCTCGTCTCCGGCGCTTCGGCGAGCGACACGCAGGTGCTGGTGATCCATTCGGACTCGCTGACGAGCGTGAAGTTCGGGAGCCCGACGCCAGTGCAGGGCGCACGTCCGCTGCACCTGCAGCGCGGCGTGGGGATCGACGGGACACTCCGTCTGGGGTCGGTGTTCGGGTGGTCGCTGGCGGGGAACCCGTCGGGCGAGCCCGTGGGCGCGACGGCGTCGCTGTCGGGGCTGTCGCTCTCGACGGGGGCGTGGTCGGTGACGGACGTGGACCTGGCGTTGCCGGCGGAGCGGCCGTGGGTGGTGGGCCGGAGTTACAACGCGCGTCAGCGCACCAGCGGCGACGCGCACCACGACGGCAACGGGTACCAGGGCCGGAACTGGTTCCAGATGTGCCAGCCGGAGATCGTGCTGTACGACGACCAGGACGACGCGCTGGACGTGCTGTACCTGGTGTACGGCGCGGACCGGTTCGTGGAGTTCCGGCGCGTGGACCTCGGGGAGGAGACGTACAGCTCGACGACGTGGCGTGCGGTGAACGGGGCGGCGGGGCTGTTCGAGCACACACGCGACACCGGATCGGGCCCGGACACGTGGACGTACTACGACTCGGCGGGGAGCACGGCGGTCTTCTTCGGGTTCGACGACGACGACGGGGGCTCCTCGCCGGACGCCGCGGGAGCGGCGGGGCAGTTGTGGAAGGTCAGCGACCCGGCAGGGAGCACGGCCTACGTGGGGCACGAGACGACGATCTCGACGGCGATCTCGAACGGGTACGACGCCTCGGGGCGGATCCTGGAGGCGTTCGATTCGGCGGGGCGGCGGTACTGCTACACGTACAGCGCGATCGACAGCGTGACGCGGCTGACGCAGGTGATCGCGGAGACGGACGCGGGCGGGGGGTGGGGTGATTGCGGGACGGAAACCTTGGTGGGGAAGGTGGAGTACGCCTACTACCAGACGGGCGACAACACGTACGGTGACAACGGGTGCCTGAAGTTGGTGACGGTGACGACGCCGCTGAGCGACTCGGGCGTGAGCCTGGTGGCGAAGACGCTCTACCGGTACTGGAAGGGCGAGTTCAACGACTCGACGAACCCCGGTCACCCGTACGCGCTGCAGTACGTGGTGGGCGCGGAGGGGTACCGGCGCGCGGACTGGCAGGACGCCACCTTCGACGACGACCCGCTGACGATGACGGAGACGAACCTGAAGCCGTACGCCAGCGCCTCGTTCGAGTACGACTCGTCGCACCGGGTGGACAAGGCGTGGTTCAACGGGGAGTGCGGGTGCTCGGGGGGGCTGAACGGGACGTACGATCTGGCGTACGAGACGGACGACGACTACACGGACACGAGCGGGTACCAGTCGGCGTGGGCGCGGCGGACGGTGGTGGAGCGTCCGGACGCGACGTACGAGACGCGGTACTTCGACGAGACGGGGCAGCCCCTGTCGCGGGTGGTGACGGATGCGCACCCCGGCAACACGGACCCCGCGCCCTCGGCGTGGGCGACGAAGATCGTGCGTGATGCGAGCGGGCTGGTGACGCACGTGCACACGCCGGCCAACGAGAACGGGTACGCGCACGACGACGTGAACGGCCCGGACGGGACGATCACCTCGCACACGACGGCGGGGCTGATCCGGTACTACCCGCGCACGGCCTCGGGGGATCTGACGGGGTTCCTCGACGGGGAGCGGTGGAAGGTGGGGACGACGACGACGGACGCCAACTCGACGTGGTCGTGGTCGGTGGACCGGAACAAGAAGAGCAAGACGGTGGGGGACGGGACGGTCCACAACCCCTACGTGGAGAAGCGGCGGCTGTACTACACGGCGACCTCGAGCAAGGGGACGCTGGGGACGGGGAACGCCTCGAGCTCGGACGTGAGCGGGTACTCGGGCAACGCGCTGGTGACGGAGGTTTTGACCTCGACGCAGCCGTGCGTGCCGACGGGGGAGAACGGGTCGGGGGCGGGGAACGCGGTCTCGACGTACTTCAACCCGGACTCGCGGCCGGCGTTCACGAAGAGCGCGACGGGGATCATCGGGTACCGGGCGTACAACGGCCTGGGGCTGGTGGCGACGAGCGTGGAGGACGCGGACACGACGCAGAACGGGTCGGGGCAGGTGTTCGAGGGGGTGACGATCCCGAGCACGCCGGTGAACTTCGCCAAGCGCGGGACGCCGCTGCACGAGGTGACGCGGTACACGTACGATGCGCAGGGCCGTCTGGATGAGACGACGCTGCCGGACGGGCGGGTGACGAAGCGCTACTTCACGCGGCTGGCCGATGGGCGGCTGGTGACGATCTCGATCCCCAAGTACGTCTCGGGGACGGGGACGTTCCACGGCCCGGCGTCGTACACGGTGACGAACCTGGCGGGACGCTCCGAGTTCAGCGGGACGATCGCGCTGACGACCACCACCACTGCGCTGACGGGCTGGATCGACGAGACGAAGGCGGACCCGGTCGAGGCGCTAGGCGTGGGGTCGCTGAGCGGGGTGGCGACGAGCGTGTACGACACGACCGGGACGCGGCTTGACGAGAGCCGGGCGTACTTCGCAGTCCCGGGCAGCCCGTACCTGCCGGGGACGGCGGGGACGCACTACGACGCGACGCTCTACGGGTACGACGACATGGGGCGGCGCCGGCGGGTGAAGGACGCGACGGGGACGATCCAGAGGACGGTCTACGACGTGCTGGGGCGGGCGGTCGAGTCGTGGGTGGGGACGAACGACGTCTCGTTCTCGGGCGGGGCGACGTCGGGCACGGACAATATGGTCATGACCGAGGTGCGCGAGTACGACGGGGGGAACCCTGGGGGCAACTCGCTGCTGACGAAGGTGAAGCGCGACGCCGACGGCAACTGGGGGACGACGACGGACCAGCGGGTGACGGAGTTCCTGCACGACGCGCGGGGGCGGGTGGTGGTGACGCTGAACCCGCTCGCGCCGCACTCGCTGGTGAAGTACGACGAGCAGGGGAACGTGACCGCGGCCGCGGCGTACAGCGCCACCTCGGGGCTGGACGCGAGCGACGACCCCACGACGCTGGCGACCAACCGCGTCACCCTGTCCACGACGCTCCTGGACGTGCTGGGGCGGCCCTACGAGACGCGGCAGTACAAGATCAACCAGTCGAGCGGGGCGATCGTGCAGGAGTCGAGCAACGACGTCTACATCCGGGGGCGGACGTGGTACGACCCCGAGGGGCGGGTGATGAAGTCGGTGGGGGCGACGATCGCCAAGACGCGGCACGCCCGGCTGGGCCGGGCGACGCACCAGTGGACGATCGCCAGCGACGACGACACGCAGTACGGGCACGCCTCGGAGAGCACCGCGATCTGGAACACGACGGACTACCAGACCTCGGCCGCGGGGGACATCGTGGTGACGGAGAGCCGGACGACCTTCGAGGCGTTGACGGGCCACGTGATCATGACGGCGGTGATTGAGCGGCTCTTCGACGACCGGGACACCGGCGAGACGACGGGGCCGCTGGACACCAACGCGGACGGGGACGACCTGCTCTACACGGCCGCGAACGTGAAGGGCCGGATCCGCATCACGGGGATGTGGCACGACGAACTGGGCCGGCTGACGGACACGGTGGAGTTCGGCACCTACGGCGGGAGCAACTTCGACCGCGACGGCCTGAGCGTGCCCGCGCGCAGCGACACGGCCCTGCGGACGACGGTCACGTACAACGCGGACGGGACGCGGCTGGAGGTCGAGGACCCGGCCGGGACCAAGACGCGGTGGGTGTACGACGACGCGCGGCGGGTGGTGACGGAGATCGGCAACTACGTGGACGGGACGCCCTCGGGGGTGACGGGGGACGACGACCACCACGTGCGGCACGTCTACACGAACGGGCTGCGGACCAAGTTGTGGGTGGACCTGGACGGGGACGGCACCGAGGACGCGGACGACCAGGTGACGGTCTACACCTACGGGGTCAGCACGTCGGACACGCCCGGGGCGTCGAAGATCGCGTCCAACGGCCTGCTTCGGCAGGTGACGTACCCGGACTCGGGGTCGTCGGACGACGTGGTTCGGTTCGCGTACAACGCGCTGGGTGAGGTGGTCTGGACGCGGGACCAGGCGGGGACGGTGGTCGAGACGGACTACGACCTGGCGGGGCGCGTGCTGCACCGGCGGGCCACGGCCACGGGGAGCGGGATCGACACGGCGGTGCTGCGGATCAGCACGGCGTACACGGCGCGGGGGCGGGTCGAGACCGTGACGCAGCACACGAGCGCAACGGTCGGCTCGGGGAGCGTGGTGGACGAGGTGGAGTACGCCTACGACGAGTGGGGGCAGGTCACGGCGTTCGACCAGGACTGGAACTCGGCGATCTCGGCGGACGCCCTGAGCGTGGAGTACACGCACGCGCTGGCGCTCTCGCAGGGGTCGGGGGTCTACCGCGCGCTGCGTACGACCGGGACGACGCTGCCGGACACGACGGCGGTGGCGTACACCTACGACTCGTCGGGCGGCCGGCACGACGCGGACCTGGGGCGCGTGAGCCGCGTGCAGGTCGGGGCGACGGACGTTGCCCGCTACGAGTACAACGGCCTGGCGACGCTGGTGGGGACGGCGCTGCTCGAGGCCGATCTGCTCTACACGCGCTACGACCTCAACGGCGACTTCACGCGCATCGACCGCTTCGGGCGTGTGACCGAGGACGTGTGGTCGCGCGGGATCGACACCGGCGGCTCGCCGGCGTACGACGTGTACCGCGACCTGTACGACGTGGACGTCGCGTGGGACCGGGCCTCGAACGTGACGCGGGTCGAGGACAACGTGTACGACGGCTGGGACGTGGGCTACGCGCTGGACGGGCGCGACCGGCTGACGCAGGCCGAGCGCGGCACGTGAGAGGTCGAGCATCGGGTCGCTCAAGCAGGACGAACGCTGGACGCTCACGCAGACAGACGCTGGGACCTGCACAGGCTTGGACCTAACAGCGACGGCGACTGTCGGCACCGGCGAACTCGACGACCGCAGCACGTTCAACGTCGTCAACAGACTCACCGCGCGACATCGATGACGACACGACGGACCAGTTCACGCTTGTCTACGACGCCGCCGGCCACCTGACCGACGACAGCGAGAACTACGAAGTGCGTCTACGACGCCTTCGGGCGGCTGCGGCTGTGAAGGACACCTCCGACCAGAGCGTGGTCGCCGGGTACACCTACAACGGGCTGGGCTACCGGATCGGCTGGCACTGACGTGGACGCCGACAGCACGGTCGAGGCCAACACCGAACATAACTCTGACGACCCGTGGTTCCACTTCGTGTACGACACGCGGTGGCGGATCATCAGCCGTGTGCCGCGTGCTGCACTGGCACGCGGAGGCGACGTGGGCGTTCGACGCCGACCCGAAGGAACGCTTCGTCTACTGCTTTGCGCGGGCCTTTACTGCGGGGGGGCGGTGGGAGTTCCTATATTGATGCCGTGATCCTGAAACCGCAATGTAGCAAGCCTGGGAGGACGAGGCCGACGGGACGCTCGAGGAGCGGGTCTATTACTGCCAGAACTGGCGTGCCGACGTGGTGGCGTTGTTCGGCTCGAACGGCCACATGCTCCAGCAGGTGCGCTACGACCCCTACGGCGTGCCGTTCGGCATAAGTAAGGCTGACCTGACGGCCGACGGCGTGCTGGACTCGGCGGATTCAAGCCTGTTCGTCGCGCTCTACAACTCGGGCAGCGGCACCCACCCCTTCGCCGACTGGAACCTCGACGGCACGCTCAACTCCCAGGATCCCATCGCCTACCTCAACTCCTACAACGCGGACGTGGCCCTCGGCTACGGCGTGCTTTCCTACGCCTCCTCACGCGCAGGCGGCGCGAACCGCAAGGCCTACGCAGGCTACGAGATCGACCCGGTGCTGACCGGCGCCAACGGCAGAGAGTCCGTCTACCACGTGCGCCACCGCGTCCTCCTCGCCGAACTCGGGAGGTGGAACCGCAGAGACCCGCTGGGGTACGTGGATGGCTTTAACTTGTATTGGGCACTCAAGTGTCAGCCGCTTGCCACTCTAGACCCGGATGGCAGGGCTTGCACCGTGACGTTCTCGTGCAGCCTCTCCAGCTCTTCCAAAGTCTCCGATTGCTGCCGCAACTGCGTATACTACTGCGTCGAAACACACCGAGTCCCTTCTATGGGTGGAACCGTCGACTGTGAAGATGTTCCCCCTGGTCCCCTTTCGCGAACCGTCACTCAGCAAAAATGCAACATCTGGTGCCTCCTTGGCGTCCCGTTTTGCCACGCCCCTGGCGAGAGCGCATGTGCCAGCGATTTCACTACGACGGTCGTCTACTCCGATTGGGGCGATCTTCCTGGACGCGATTGTGATCGGGATGAGTGCATTGCTATTTGTAATGCAACTGAAGAGATTGGGCTTTTGGCATGCGACAGGATCGGAGATCCAACCAAGAAGGCCGCATGCGAGGCCGCGGTCAGAGCGGCAGCCGTTCTGTGCAGAGATTTTTGTAATATCTGGTGCAAAGGCGGCAGTATCGAGAGTACTGCTGCCATAACTCCCCTAGAGGGAGCAGCAGCGTCGGTACCGGGACGAGCATCGCGGACGGGCTGCATGACTGAGGCCTGTGGCTCACGCACGGGGCGCACTTCCGGTACTCTGGTGCGTGAGAGTACAGTTAGTCCCGGAGTGCCTCTACCACCTACCTGCTCCCCGATCGACAGTGGGGATACCGGAGATGTACATGTGCAGTAGTCTTGGTTGGCGCCCAGTTGTGGTTGCTCTGATATTATGTTTTGTTCTTCGAGGCTGCGAAGGAGCGGACAGATCTACCGAAGCGCTGTCTGCCGATGAGACTTTGCATTTGGCTGTAGCGGACGGAGCCACAGAAGCTGTACAACATGCACTCGCAAGTGGCGCGAGTGTGAATGCCATTGACAGAGAGGGCTATTCAGCTTTGTTTCGGGCTATCGTTGAGATGCATGCCGAGATCGTTAGAGTGCTGGTCGAGTATGGAGTAGACCCAAATAGAACAGAACCAGACGGAGGAACCGCTTTACATTTTGCCGCTTCAACCGCTGATTATGAGATGGTGTCGATACTTGTAGATGCAGGTGCTGAGATCGAACGTCATAATCGATGGGGCCTGACGCCCCTCATGCTTGCTGTTGGGACAGGAACACCGGGGGCCGTGAGGGCATTACTTGAAGCTGGAGCAGATCCTAGTGTTGCTGACTCCGCTGGGCGTACACCGCTTCGGTTGCTAGAGGCTCGCAGGCCAGAATTGGGTGGATCGGATGAAATACGTGAGCTTCTCAATCAAGCCATTGAGGCCGGGGCATTAGACACATGTAGCCAGACCCAGCCAGATCCGGGAGGGTGACGGGTTCGGTCGTGGACGAGGTGGAGTACGCCTACGACGAGTGGGGGCAGGTCACGGCGTTCGACCAGGACTGGAACTCGGCCGTGGGGGCGTCGGGGTCGGTGGACGACCTCGGGGTCGAGTACACGCACGCGCTGGCGCTCTCGCAGGGGTCGGGGGTGTACCGCGCGCTGCGGACGACGGGGACGACGCTGCCGGACACGACGGCGGTGGCGTACACCTACGACTCCTCGGACGGCCGGCACGACGCGGACCTGGGGCGGGTGACCCGTGTGCAGGTCGGGGCGACGATAACGTCCTGACTCTTGCGCACTTTGACAAAGGGGGTCTCCCGCTGGAAGGTGGTGTTGTGGAAGCACTTACCTGACAGACGGGAGAGCCCAATGGAGAGCGTAGCGAGCGGAGCGTCGGCGGCAAGGGACGTGGCGGGCGGGGGGCGTCGTGAGGCCCTGGACGGGGCGATCGTGGTGGACACGGGGCAGGTGCGGGGGCACCTGGACGGGGTGGTGCGGGAGGCGGTGGAGGAGACGCTGAACCGGCTGCTGGACGAGGAGGCGGACCGGGTGTGCCGGGCGCAGCGGTACGAGCGTTCGCCCGACCGTCAGGACACGCGTTCGGGGAGTTACGAGCGCAAGCTGCAGACGAAGGCGGGCGAGGTGACGCTGAAGGTGCCGCGGCTGCGGCGGCTGCCGCTGGAGACGGCCATCATCGAGCGGTACAAGCGTCGGGAGTCGTCGGTGGAGGAGGCGTTGATCGAGATGTACCTGGCGGGCGTGTCGATGCGTCGGGTCGAGGACATCACCGAGGCGTTGTGGGGGGTGCGGACCAGCGCCAGCACGGTGAGCACGATGGCGCAGAAGGTGTACGGGCAGATCGAGGCGTGGCGGAGCCGGCCGATCGAGGGCGAGCACCCCTACGTGTACCTCGACGGCATCTGGCTCAAGCGGAGCTGGGGCGGGGAGGTGAAGAGCGTCGCGGTGCTCATCGCCATCGGCGTGGACGCCGACGGCTACCGCGAGGTGCTGGCGGTCGCCGAGGGGACGAAGGAGGACGCCGAGTCGTGGCGGAACTTCCTGCGGAGCCTGAAGGAGCGGGGCCTGGCCGGCGTGCGTCTGTTCGTGAGCGACAAGTGCCTGGGCCTGGTCGAGGCGTTGGGCGAGTTCTACCCCGGGTCGTCGTGGCAGCGGTGCGTGGTGCACTGGTACCGCAACGTGATGACGGCGGTGCCGCAGGGCAAGGTGCGCGAGGTGATGGCGATGCTCAAGGCGGTGCACGCCCAGGAGGACCGCGAGGCGGCGGAGGCCAAGGCCGCGCAGGTCGTGGAGAAGCTGGGGTCGATGCGTCTGGGGGCGGCGGCGAAGATCGTGCGTGAGGGCGTGCCGGAGACGCTGTCGTACACGGCGTTCCCGCGTGAGCACTGGCGGAGCCTGCGGACGAACAACCCGCTGGAGCGGCTCAACCGGGAGGTGCGGCGACGAACGCGGGTGGTGGGCGCCTTCCCCGACGGGCAATCGGCGTTGATGCTGGTCGCGGCCCGCCTGCGGCACACGGCGGGGACCAGGTGGGGCCTGCGTCGGTACATGGACATGAGCCGCCTGCGCGAGATGGACCGGGCGCGGGCCGAGGAGAGCACGGCGGAGACGACGGCGACGGAGACCACCGCGGCCGCGTGAGCCGCGGGCTGCTGGTGCTCCGCCACCTCCGGTGGCTCCGCACCAGCAGCGACCTTCCTCGGGAGACCCCCTCACCAAATGTGCGCAACTTGACGGACACTACCGGACTACGGCGATGCCTGCGACCTCTACGACGTGGACATCGCGTGGGACCGGGCCTCGGAAACGTGACGCGTCGAGGACAACGTCTACGACGGCTGGGACGTGGGCTACTCGCTGGACGGGCGCGATCGGCTGACGCGGGCCGAGCGCGGCACGTGGGGTGGGTCGAGCATCGGGTCGCTGAAGCAGGACGAACGCTGGACGCTCACGCAGACCGGCAACTGGGACCTGCACCGCCTGGACCTGAACGGCGACGGCGACTTCATCGACGCCGGCGAACTCGACGACCGCGGCACGTTCAACGTGGTCAACGAACTCACCGCCCGTGACATCGATGACGACACGACGGACGAGTTCACGCTTGTCTACGACGCCGCCGGCCACCTCACCGACGACGGCGAGAACTACGAGTACGTCTACGACGCGTGGGGGCGGCTGCGCTTCGTGAAGGACACCGGCAATCAGAGCGTCATCGCGAAGTACACCTACAACGGCCTGGGGTACCGGATCGGCTGGCACTACGACGTGGACGCGGACGGCACCGTCGAGGCCAACACCGAACAGAACTCGGACGACCCGTGGTTCCACTTCGTCTACGACACACGCTGGCGGATCGTGGCCGTGCACCGCGTGCTGCACTGGCACGCGGAGGGCGGGTGGACGTTCGACGCCGACCCGAAGGAGCGGTTCGTCTACCACAACGCGGGCCTTGCGGGCGGGGGCGGGAGTTCCTATATTGATGCCGTGATCCTGCGCGACCGCGACGCGAACACCGCCTGGGAAGACCAGGCCGACGGGACGCTCGAGGAGCGGGTGTACTACTGCCAGAACTGGCGCGCCGACGTGGTGGCCCTGTTCGGCTCGAACGGCCACATGCTCCAGCAGGTCCGCTACGACCCCTACGGCGTCCCCTTCGGCATCAGCAAGGCCGACCTGACGGCCGACGGCGTCCTCGACTCCGCCGACCAGTCCCGCTTCACCACCCTTTACAACAGCGGCTCAGGCACCCACCCCTTCGCCGACTGGAACCTCGACGGCACGCTCAGTTCCCTCGACCTCATCGCCTACGGCAACTCCTACACGGGGGATGTTGCGCTGGGCTACGGCGTGCTGGACTACGCCTTCTCACGCCCAGGCGGCGCCAACCGCAAGGCCTACGCCGGCTACGAGATCGACCCGGTGCTCACCGGAGCCAACGGACGCGAGTCCGTCTACCACGTCAGACACCGCGTCCTCCTCAGCGAACTGGGGCGGTGGAACAGGCGAGACCCGCTGGGGTACGTGGATGGGATGAGCCTGTATGCCTACGTGGGAAGCGCGCCAATAATGGCGTCCGATCCGACTGGAAGAGCAAAGATACCAGGGATAGGCGGACAATGTGAAGACACCCACGGGCGGATGAGCGCTGGCTGCGAAGCCGATCCGCCGTCTCTGTTCCACTGGACCATGTGCGTGATGATGTCGAGCTTCCTAGCCGAGTGTTATCATTGCTGCGATGCTTTGCAGGGCGAAGAGAAAGCCGCATGCCATGATGCGTGTCGCGAGAGGCACTCAGATTGTGGCTTCTGGTATCCACCAGGCATGTGCAAGGACGCGTTTCCTAGCGATCCCGGACAATGTGCGCTGTGTTGCAAACATCACATGGATCACAACAAATCCTACATCGAGTGTTTGCGGTCGAATGAAATGGACAACTGCTGGATCGACGAGGATGGCAACTGGCGGAAGCCCCACGATCCGGAACTCATCGATTGCCTACGCGACGTAACCGAGCACTACGACCAGGAGATCGAGGATGAGGAGAGCCATTATTACAAAGTCTGCTTGACTACCTGCGCGAACCCTCGCCCTAAGCCCATCTTCATCACGATTGTAATGGAATGAACGATGACTTGGCTAGTCTACGTTGCGGCATCCGTACCATGCAGTCTCCTGGCGTTGTTTTGTCTGCACAAGCGTATTCGAGCATTTCGCCGAAGCAGACTCAATACTTGTCTGCACTGCGGCTATCCCATTTGTTTTGATCAATGTCCCGAGTGTGGACGCGCTCCTCGAAGAGCGGTTTCACGGACAGGTCGGGGCACATTCCTTGCGACGCATGCGACAGCGCTTGGGGTATCGGCGTTCTGCATTATCATGTCTGCCAACGGCCTCGTGCCATGGAATCAGCGTTCGACAGCAACGGTAGTTGACCAAGTCGCCCTCGCGCTCTTCATTCATAACCACGCAGGCGTGGGCGAGGAGTGGGCACTCTCTGGCATCCAGGAGTTGATCCATCGCGATCTTTCGGTCAAGCAGCTTGACTTCTTGGCAACGGCTATGCTCCGCGAGGTTCAGAATGAACGATGGAGTAGCGTCGACACGGCAATCTTAGCTTTTCTATATGCAATGGACGTTCATTCATCCGATCGTGTTCGTGCGCGTCACTTGATGTCCGATCGTCAGCGGCGCAGATCGCCTGTGTGCGCCGCGGTTGAGCGAGGGCATATTACTCAGGCTGACGTTGATGCACTTCTTAGGATCGCGCCGGTCGAAGGCGTCGGTGAACAGATCCGCAAATGGTGCGATCTTATTCAGAGAGAGATGCGCAAGAAACGGTAAGCGATTGGGGCGTGGGACCGGGCCTCGAACGTGACGCGGGTCGAGGACAACGTGTACGACGGCTGGGACGTGGGCTACTCGCTGGACGGGCGCGATCGGCTGACGCGGGCCGAGCGCGGCACGTGGGGGGGGGGCGAGCATCGGGTCGCTGAAGCAGGACGAGCGCTGGACGCTGACGCAGACCGGCAACTGGGACCTGCACAGGCTGGACCTCAACGGCGACGGCGACTTCGTCGACACAGGCGAACTCGACGACCGCGGCACGTTCAACGTCGTCAACGAGCAGACGGCGCGCGACACCGACGACGACAGCACCGACGAGTTCACGCTTGTCTACGACGCCGCGGGGCACCTCACCGACGACGGCGAGAACTACGAGTACGTCCACGACGCGTGGGGGCGGCTGCGCTTCGTGAAGGACACCGGCAATCAGAGCGTCATCGCCGAGTACACCTACAACGGGCTGGGCTACAGGATCGGCTGGCACTACGACGTGGACGCCGACGGCTGACATGGGCCACAGCCGATGATGTCGATTCCGAAGCATATCCCGCGGTGGGCCGAAACTCTGTCCTCTGGCCTGGAGGTCGCGTCACCGGGGCTCTGCGAGCTACGCGGCGACTCGCTCGTAGCTCTTGAGCACCCAGCCGAGCCGCCGTTTGCACCGGATCGGGCCTGCGGGAAGTTCGGGCGCGTGGCGCGGCAGGCGTGGGTGGACGGCGGCTACACGCAGCACGGCTCGACGGGCGGGCTGCCGGACCGGCCTCCGATCGTGGACCTGACGCACGGCTACGACCGCTCCGGGAACCGGCTGACGCGGTACGACGGCCGTCCGGGGGCTCGGATGCCGAACTGGGAGTTCGAGTACGAGTACGAATACGAAGATTCGTAGGCAGTCGCGCTCTTCCTACAAAGCGTAACTCTCAGCCCGCCGCCCGGGGCGGGGGGATGGCCGCCCGGAACTCGGCCGCCCGGCCGCGCGCCGCGGGGCAAGGCAGGCCGATATCGCTGCTGCTACCCGGCCCGGTCGAACTCGACGTAGTACACAAGCCGCCGGCCGCACGCCGCGCAGAAGTCCTTCGAGGGGTCGCTCGCCTCCCCCGAATACGTCTCGACGTGGCAGCGCACCGGCCCGCGCCCCCCGCCGCAGGCGCGGCAAGGCCGGGAGCGGCGCTCGGCCTTCTCCAACCGCTTGACCCGTGCGCTCAGCCGCATCGTCACCCGTCAGCCCCCAGCTCCGCTGCCCCGAATCCCCCGGCCGCGATGGCCCGCGAACGCCCACGAACGCCCACGCCGCGCCCCGTTCACGCCTCCGACCGCTCCCCGCCTGCCCCTCGTCCACGCCCCCACGCCCCACGCCCCGTCACGGCCCGGCCTCCGCCGCGAGGATGATGCGGCGCACGGTGCGCACGCGCCCGCAGGCCTTGCACCCGCGCGGCTCGGCCTCCGGCTCGCCCTCCTCCTGCAGGAGCACCTCGCAGCGGCCCAGCCCGCCGCAGGCGTCGCACGGGCGCTCGCGGCGCTTGCGCTCCAGCCGCTCGATACGCGCGCGGGTTCTCATGCGTTGCTCCCTTCGCGCTGGGCGCGTTCGAGGGCCTCGACGCGGTCGGCGAGGTCGTCGAGCTCGATGCCGTCGCGGCCGAAGCGCAGGATGGCGGCGGCGGCGGAGACGCGTGCCGTGTGCGGGGCCGAGGGATCGCTGAGGATCTGCGCGAGCGTGGTGACCGCGAGTGGGGCGTAGCGCTGCGTGAGCGCGACGGCCTGGCCGAAGGCCTCGCGGCGGGCGCTGCGGTAGGCGGCGCGGAAGTCCGGGTCGTGGACGAGCCAGCGGTGGAGCGTGCGCAGGCCGATGCCGCTGGTGCGCGCGGCGCGCGCGACCGTGGTCTCGTTGATGAGGGCGGCGATCGCCTTCTCCTGGCGGGCGGTGACCTCGACGACCTCGACCATGCCCCCCCCTCAGGACTCTCCCTTGCACCGGGGCGCACGGGGGCGCACCGGCCGCAGGACTTGTCCTTGATGTGCGAACCGTCGGCGAATGCTGCCGGATTCCGCTTGCGAGCCGCGCGCGCATGGGGCTTCATGTGCATGACGCGGGCGGGAAGGCCGCACGCGGGAACACCGGAGGCCCGAACGATGATGAACGAGTCGAAGATCCAGAACATGCTCCGCGACCTGCTCGACGAGCTGCTCGACGCGCGGGGCGACGAGGACGAGCCCATCGCCGACCTGGCGGTGTGCACCGAGGGCATCAGCGCCGTCCGCACCTTCGAGGACGCGGGGCTGCTCACCGACCAGCGGGGCATCGTGGTCGAGTGCGACGGCGGCCGCGAGTACCAGATCAGCATCGTGCGCAGCCGCTGAACCACCAACGCGACACCGCGAAGGAGCACGACCATGTTCATCAAGCAGATCGTGATCGAGTGCGTTGAGGGCGACGTCGAGATCCGTCGCACCGAGCGCGGCGCGGTCGTGATCGCAAACGACGTCGAGCTCGAGGTCGACCGCGACGACCGCGAGGGCGACCGGGCCGCGCGCCACGCCGTCGCCTGGAACGCCGCGAAGGTGCTGTGCGGCACCAACAAGCGCGGCGAGCCCAACGCCACCAACTCGATGGTCCACGACGTGCTCAACGAGATCGAGCGCGTCGCCGGTTGCTGACCGCCCCCGCGCGGCGGCGCGGGGAACCGCGCCGGCCACGCTTCCCCGCCGCAGCGCGCGGCGGGATTCCGCACCCGTCGTTGGGAGAACCGCATGAGTACGAAGACCGCGAAGCAGACCACGAAGAAGGCCGCCCCGAAGAAGCCGCGGATGTCCGCGAGCGCAGCCCGCGCCGAGGGCGCGC
>JAHCJE010000230.1 GCA_026128865.1 Phycisphaeraceae bacterium
ATCAGCCGCCGCCGCAGCGTCTGCAACTCGCCCCACTGGTCCGCCGGCGCGTTCGCCGGCCGCCTCGCCCCGAGCAGCCCGACCTGCCGCGCCAGCCACACTTCGGCGTCGCGTGGACGGACGTCCACGCCGCTCCACCGATCCCGCGACAGGAGCAGATCGTGCTCCGCGCGCTGCACGATCGACATGAGCGCGGCATCGTCCTCCTCGACGTGGTAGAGCGTCATGAACCCGAAGGTCTCGGCGTCGTCGCCCGACGCCTCGGCCAGCAACAGCATGTCGTGCAGGTCCGTGCCCGCGAACCAGGGGGCGCGACGCTCCTGCGCCGCACGCATCGCGCTGAACCGCTCTCGTGTCGGTTCGTAGCGATGGCCGAACCGACGCACCTCGTCCGTCAGCACCACCCGGATCGCACTGGCCGCGTGCGGGTCGTGCGCCGATCCACGCTCCCACAACCATGTGTACAGCCCCAGCGGCTCGGCACGCGCCCCGTTGCGCAGGCCTTCACGGGCCTCCTCCCACCGTTCGATCACCGCGCCCGGGTGAGCGTCGGCCGGGTCCGCCACGGCCTTCGCGACGCCAGACTCGACCTCGTGAAACAGAGTCGGCGGAGGCATCGGCGGCTCGGGGTTCTTCAACTCGTGCAGCGCGTGCCACACCGGGTCGCGCACCTCCAGCCTCTCCATGAAGGCGTCCAACTCCATGAGCACCCGCAACGGCGTGGGGTAAAAGTCCAGAGGGTTCGTGCCCGGCGCGACCGGCCGAGGGGACACCCGGCCACCGCCGGGGATGGTCATCACGAGCCTTCCTTCCTTGAACACGAGCACGACCGGATCCTCGCTGATGGACCGGCCCGACTTCGGGTTCGCGCGAACGTGGCGTGAGACTTCCCGCCATGTTTCCGGGTCCTCCGCTTCGTCCACCTTCACGGCGATCGCGTGCCACTCAATCCAGCCGCGCAGCGCGGGGCTGCGCCACGTGTGCTGCTCCATGCGGTCGAACGGATCATCGGTTGTGTTCGTTCGTGCCGAATGGGGCGGGTTCGACCTTCCCGATCGGATGCCGAGCGGAAACTCGATCCGCGCGGTTCCCGGCGGGGCTTGCCCTCTGCCCCTCGGGAAGACGACGACCAGTCGATGCTGCTCCGCGCCGAGTCGCAGCGCCTCTTCGAAAGAGAGGGCCGCGTAAGGATCGGGTGTCCCCCCGCCGCCTTGCGCGAGCGCGAAGCCCGCCACGGCAGAGAGCGTGAGGGTCAGCGCCATGAGCATCGTGCGGATCATGCGGTCGTCCTGCCGTGCGACGGATCCTAGGGAACGCCCAGTGCCCGCTGCGCCCACGCGCGCAGGTCGGGTCGGTCGAGGCCGTCGGCGGCGGCCTCGTCGATCCAGGCGAGGTGCACGGGCCTCACCGCGTCCGCCGCC
>JAHCJE010000231.1 GCA_026128865.1 Phycisphaeraceae bacterium
CCACGGTAGATGCGGCCAGCGACCGCCCGACCCGGCCAGCGCCGGGTCCGCATTGCGTGTATCAGGCGGGCCGCGGGGGACGGTAGTCGCCGTTCTGTTTCAGGAGCGTGAAACTCGATGACGAGGTAGCGGGCCGTCCCCTCACCAAGGTTCTTCATCCCGTGGCGAACGCCTGCCGGCAGGAACACCATCCCGCCTGGCCCGATTGCCCGGCGGCGTACCGCGATGCGGCCGGCGAGGACGATGATCGCCACGTCATGTCCATCAGCATGGGCAGCGTAGCCTGCCTCCGGATCGAGTTCGGTGACGTGCGCATGCAGTCTCGCCAGATACCCCGTCGCCCCCTCGAACACCTTCCGCGTCCTGAAGCCGGCGCCGTGGAACGGCGTCGTCCAGTCGGGCCGGACGGCCTGGCTCGGCAGGGCGCCATGGGCTGCCCGGGCGCGGCCGGCCCATTTGTAGGCGAGATAGGTCACGCTCCGGTCCGCCGACGGATTCCGTAGCGTGTGCGGCCTCCAGGCCGGGGTATAGGCGAACGCGCCGGGGCCGAGCAGATGGAGTTCCGGCTGTCCGTCATCGGCAGTCCGGGGATGGACGATCTCCGCTTCGCCGTCGAGGACGAGGAGAATCTCTTCCTCCTGGTGCACGTGCGGCGGATGCGGCGTGGCGCCCGGCGCGAGGACCGAGACGTGGCCGGTCACGTGCCGGAGGTTGGCCGTGCTCCCATCGAAGTCCGGATGGTAGCTCCACCAGTCGGTCTGTTTCCCGAACAGCGGCGAGGCGTCGTTGAAGCGTGCTCCCATCGGCGCGGGGCGCGGCAACGCGCGGGGCGGCGGCGGCACGACGAGGTTGGCGGGATGCGGCTGGCCGGACACCACGACCACGGGGGGCTGTTCCTCGCGGAACGCCACCGGCCAGTCGAAGGTCTTCGGCGTGTGGACGGGAACGCCGGACGCCGCGTACTGGAGCAGCAATGCCTTGCGGGTGCCGGTCCGCCGACGGTTTCGCGTGCCGTGCCACAGGCGGCCGTCGAAGACCACCGCATCGCCATCCGCCATTTCCGGTACGATCATCCCCGCCTCCGGGACGACCGTTCTCGCCCAGGCGAGCAGCCGCTCCTCGGACGCATCCGCGCGTGAAAGGCCCTCGCCGTGGAGCAGTTCCTGAATGGAGCGGCCGACGCGATGCGAGCCGGAAATCATGTTGAGCGCCGATTCGCGGCTGGTGTTCTCGAGGCCGATCCAGACGGAGGCGAACCCGCCCTCGCGCCGCATGCTCTCGACGTCGCTGTGCCACGAATGGATCTCGCCCGGGACGCGGCTGACGATCGACGCCCCCCAGAGAATGACGGCGTCGCCGAGAAGCG
>JAHCJE010000232.1 GCA_026128865.1 Phycisphaeraceae bacterium
GTCTATCTCCTGGGCAACGCGGTCGGCGCCACCAACGTGCTCTTCCTCGACGCCGCGGGCCGGGAGATCGTGCGCCTGGACATCAGGGTCGAGGTCGACCTCACCGCGCTCGGCCAGATGTTCCAGCTGCTGATGCCCGACGAGGACATCGACGTCATCTCGCTCAACGAGAACCTGGCGCTGACCGGCACCGTGTCGACCCCGCAGGTCTCGGCCAATGCGCTCACGATCGCCGCCCGCTTCGTGCCGCTCGAGAACGTCGTGAACCTGCTCAACGTCCGCAACGAGCAGCAGGTGCTGCTCAAGGTCGTGTTCAGCGAGATGAACCGCCAGGCCTCCAAGGAGTTCGGCATCGACACGTCGTTCATCTTCACGCCGTTCGACTTTTCCTTCGGCCTGACCTCCGGCACGGGCGCCACCGCGAATACGTTCGGCACATTCCAGGCCTCGACCCAGGGCACCGACCGCATCGACACCGTGACCAACGCCCTGGAGCGCAACAACCTGATCAAGGTGCTCGCCGAGCCCACGGTGACGGCGATCTCGGGCGAGCTCGCCACGGTGCTGGTAGGCGGCGAGTTCCCGATCCCCGTGCCGGGCGACAACGGCGCGGTGACCATCGAGTTCCGCCGCTTCGGCGTGGTGCTCGAGTTCACGCCGGTGGTGCTGTCAGACCAGCGCATCAGCCTGCACATCAACACGGAAGTCTCTGCGATCTCGACCCAGAACCAGATCAACATCCAGGGCTTCCTCATCCCCAGCCTGACGGTGCGCCGCGCCACCACCTCCATCGACCTGCCGTCGGGCGGCTCGCTGGTCATCGCCGGGCTGCTGCAGAACGACCTGGTCGAGAGCCTGGACGGCTTCCCGGGCCTGAAGGACATCCCGGTCCTGGGCACCTTGTTCCGCAGCACGACCTTCCAGCGCCAGGAGACGGAGCTGGTGGTCATGGTGACGCCCTATATCGTGCGGCCGATCTCGCCCAGCGCGGCGGCCGCGCCGACCGACGGCTTCATGCCGCCGTCCGACATCGAACTTTACTTCATGGGTCGCCTCACCGGGGTCTACGGCACGCGGCGGGAGCTTCCCGCCCCGGGCGAGGTACCGGCCGAGATCGGCTTCATCGTGGAATAGGTCATGACCCGCACCCCCATGCCGCATGCACGCCGCCTCGCCGCCCTCGCGATCCTTCTCGCGTTCGCCGCCTGCAGCTATCCCGAATCGACCCGCACCCTCGAGGAGACCGACTATCGCGCCCGCTTTCCCATCGGGGTGAAGAGCGAGGTGGTCGAAGCCGTGTTCCGCGGCGAGGGCGGGACCATGACCGGGGCCGAGCAGGAGATGCTGCGCCAGTTCGTCGC
>JAHCJE010000233.1 GCA_026128865.1 Phycisphaeraceae bacterium
CCCGTCGAATCGACGGGCGAGGCCCTCGTGTCCCGAGTCCATGGTTCGTCGGGCCATCGCGAGGCCCGCTTCGCCCGTGAGGGCCTCGCGATTCCCCGACGAAGCGGAACGTCTTTCCCGTGCCCGAGCCCTCGCGACTCCTCGGGACACTAGATCCGTGCCTTGCGCGCGCCCGACATCCAGCTGCCGAGGCGGAGCGCCATCTCCAGCGCCTGGCGGTAGTTGAGGCGCGGATCGCAGACGGAGAGATAGTTCTTGTCGAGGTCCGCCTCGCTGATGCCGCCGCCGATGCACTCGGTGACGTCCTCGCCCGTGAGCTCGAAGTGCACGCCGCCGAGGATCGTCCCGAGCTGCGCGTGGACGGCGAAGCTTCGCTCGATCTCGGCGAGGATGTCGTCGAAGCTCCGGGTCTTGAGGCCGCTCGCGGTCGTGATGCCGTTGCCGTGCATCGGGTCGCAGACCCACAGGATGCGGAGCTCGGACCGACGGACGGCCTCGACGAGCGGCGGCAGCGCGCGCTCGACGTTCGCCGCGCCCATCCGCGTGATCGCCACGAGCTTCCCGGCCTCGTTCGTCGGGTTCAGCTCCGTGAGGAGCCGGACGGCGTCGACCGGATCGACCTTCGGCCCGAGCTTCACGCCGACGACGTTCTGGACGCCGCGGAAGAACTCGACGTGGGCGCCGTCGATCGCGCGGGTCCGCTCGCCGATCCAGGGCATGTGCGTCGTCAAGAGGTAGTGCCCGTCGCGGCGCGGCACGGTCCGCGTCTGCGCGGACTCGTAGTGGAGGTTCAGCCCCTCGTGGCTCGTGTAGAACGTGACGCGCGTGAGCTCCTCGACCGTGCTCTCGCCGATCGCCTCCATGAAGCGGAGCGCCTCGGACAGCTTCTGCGTCGTCTGCCTGTATTCTGCACGCACATCGTCGGGCAGGTCGGCGCGCGACATGAAGCCGAGATCCCAGTACTCGGGGTGGTGCATGTCGGCGAAGCCGCCGATCGCGAGCGAGCGGACGAAGTTCAGCGTCATCGCCGCGTGGCCGTACGCGTCGAGCATCGCGCGCGGGTCGAAGCGCCGGCCCTCCGCGGTGAACTCGGGCCGGTTGACGATGTCGCCGAAGTAGCTCGGCAAGACGACGCCGCCCTTCGACTCGGTCGGGCTCGAGCGCGGCTTGGCGTACTGGCCCGCGAGGCGCCCGACGCGCACGACGGGCTTCTTCGACGCGTGGATGAGCACGAGCGACATCTGCAGAAGGATCTTGAGCTTGTTCGCGATGATCCCGGACTGGCAGTCGGCGAGCGTCTCGGCGCAGTCGCCGCCCTGGAGGAG
>JAHCJE010000234.1 GCA_026128865.1 Phycisphaeraceae bacterium
AGTGGAATGCCGTGGGCTCGGGTTGCGACACGGATCGCGCGCAGGGTATCGATCGACCAGATCCGCATCCCGCTTGCTCCCATCAGCAGCGGTTCGACGATGACTCCCGCAACCTCACGTCCCCGTTCCTCCAGCAATCGTTCGAGCGCGCCGGCGGTGTCGCCCTCGGTCGGATCGGGGAGGCGGACGGTCTCGAACAGGTGGTCGGCAAAGGGCGACGTGAACAGACCGGTGCCACTCGTACTCATGGCGCCGAAGGTGTCTCCATGGTAGGCGTTGTCCAGCGCAACGATCAGCCGCCTCGGCTCGCCCCGGTTCCACCAGAGTTGCAGCACCATCTTGAGCGCGACCTCGACGGCGGTCGATCCATTATCGGAGTAGAAGACGCGCGAAAGGCCCTCGGGAAGGTGCGCAACGAGCTCTGCCGCAAGGCGGCTGGCAGGTTCATGCGCAAATCCGGCAAAGATGACCTGCTCGAGGGTATGGGCCTGCTCAGCAACGGCATCGGCAATTGCAGGGTGGGCATGACCGTGCAAGGTGACCCACCATGACGAGATGGCGTCGAGGTAACGCTGGCCATTGGCGTCGTGGAGATAGGCTCCCGACGCGCGTACGATCGGTCGGACCGGGGCGCCCAGCCCGTGCTGAGTGTACGGATGCCAGACGTGAAGGTCGTCGAGCGTGAGCCAGGCTGGTGAAGGCGTCATCCGGAACTCCGAAGGGTCTCGGCCAGCGCGGCGAGCAGGCCGTCGATGTCGCCCTCCGTGTGTGCAGCCGAGACGGTGATACGGAGGCGTGAACCTCCGGTCGGTACGCTGGGCGGGCGAATCGCGCCGACCAGATACCCCCGCTCGAACAGGGCGCGGCCGATCGCCATGGTTCGGGCCGGATCGCCGAGGACGATCGGGACGATATGGCCCGGTCCATCCGTTGCGGGCATCAACCCGAGGCGCGCCAGGCCGTTGCGCAGGTGACGAGCAGCCTCGAACAGTCGAGTCCGCCGATCCGGTTCGCTGGCGGCGATGGCGAGCGCTTCGAGGGTCACCGAGCAGAGACTGGGGGGTGTGCCGGTCGAGAAGATGAACGACCGCGCCCGGTTGAGCAGATGGGTCCGAAGGGTCTCGGAGCCGGCGACGAATGCGCCGGAGGTGCCGAATGCCTTGCCGAGCGTGCCGACCGTCACGTCGATCGCCCCTTCGACACCCCAGTGCTCGGCGGAGCCGCGTCCATTCGGGCCGAGCACTCCGGTCGCGTGGGCGTCGTCGAGGAGGATCGCGGCGTCGAACCGCTCGGCGAGTGG
>JAHCJE010000235.1 GCA_026128865.1 Phycisphaeraceae bacterium
TTTTGTCAGATCGAGGTTCAGCCGCGCCGCCGCCTCACGCATCCTCTCGGTGTCGTAGCCCGGCAAATCCCGCTGGTCCGTCTCCCAGAAATACTTCGCGTCGGACAGGCGCGAGCGGATGACGCGCTGGTTGCCTGCGACGATTTCTTGGCCGCCGTCATCCGCCTCGACGTTGGCCGTGATCACAAAACGGTTCGCGAGCTTCCCCGTCTTCGGGTCGCGGAGCACAAAACACTTCTGGTTCACGCGGATCGTCGTCCGGATCACCTCCGGCGGGATCGCGAGGAACGCCTCGTCGAACGAGCCGACCAGCACCACCGGCCATTCATTGAGGCCGGCGACTTCCTCCAGCAGCCCCTCGTCCTCGATCAGTTCGAGGCCCAGCGCGAAGGCGCGGTCGCGCGCGTCGTGGAGGATGATGTCCTTCCGCCGCTCGGGGTCGAGCACCACCTTCGCTCGCGCCAGCGACGCCTCGTAGTCGTCGAAGCGTTTCACCGTGATTGCCGCCGGCGCCATGAAGCGGTGGCCCCAGGTCGTGTCGCCGGCCGCGACCCCGCCGACGTCGAAGCGGATTACCTCGGGGTCTTCCGTCTCCGGCCCGAAGGTGGCGGTGATGGCGTGGAGCGGCCGCACCCAGCGGAGGCTGCCGGCGTCGGCGGAAGCAGCGCCCCAGCGCATCTGCTTCGGCCACGGAAACTCGCGCACGATCTTCGGCAGCGCCTCCGCAAGAACGTCGGTCGCCGCGCGGCCGGGCTTCGCGATCACCGCGACGTAGAAGTCGCCCTTCTTGTCGGGCTGTACTTTCGCGTCCGCGATCGACGCGAGGCCCGCGCCCTTGAGGAACCCCGCGATCGCCGCCTCCGGCGCACCGACCCGCGGCCCCTTCTTCTCCTCGCGCACGTCGGCCGATCGGGCCGGAATGCCGTTCACCGTCAACGCCAGCCGCCGCGGCGTCACGAACGCCTTCGCGCCCTCGTAGACGAACCCCGCCTCGACCAGCGCATCCGTGACAAGCTTCCGAAGATCCTCCGCCGCCCGGCGCTGCATGCGGGCCGGGATTTCCTCGGAGAACAGCTCAAGAAGGAGGTCGGGCATCGTGTGGCGCTCGCACGGGATCGGCGCCGTGGTGGTTATTAGGTTCCCCGCCCCTTGTCACGCCGCGTACGGCGCGGGGAACGCCTGGTTTGGTCGGGCGACGCTGGTCGGGCTCAGGGCGGGAACCGTCCGGCGAACCCGTCGCGTGCTCCCGATCCGAAACCGGCAGCATCGGCCCGATGCGG
>JAHCJE010000236.1 GCA_026128865.1 Phycisphaeraceae bacterium
GGCTCCCGAGGTCCGCGCCGAGTTCGTTGAGCTTGAGCGTGATGCGGATGCGACTGCCGGCGGCGATCAGGTTGCCGCCGTTGAGCTGGTAGATGTCCACGTCGGGCGTGATGACCGAGGGGAGACCGGAAGCGCCGCGCGGACCGATGGCGGACTCGACATTCACAACCTGCCGGCCGGCGGTGTCGGTGAACGCGGTGACGGTGCCGCTCGCGTTCGTGCCGGTGACGAAGTCGTCGGCTGTGCCGAGCACACCGTCTACGCCGGGGTGGACGGTGAAGGTGTATTCACCGATGACGCGAACCGCAAGATCGTCGGCGGTGCCGAAGACGCCGTCCGCGCCCGCGAAGGTGATGGGCAGAGGAGCGTTGACGAGCGGCTCCGCGCTGCCCGCGGCTGTCGGGGCGTTGAAACCGGAGTTGCCGTCGTCGAAGACCTCGATGCTGAAGTTGTAATCGCCGACGCCTCCCGGCGCAGAGGGGATGTTAGGAGCGTTGAAGTTGTCGAAGGCCAAGACGTTGGAGACGAGGACGTGGTAGACACCAGTCTGCTTGATGAGGAAAGCCTCGCCGAAGGTGGCATCGGTTTCCGCACCGATCGGCGCGGGGAGCGGGACGACGTAAGCGCTCGGGCTGAAGCCGCCTTCAACGTCACCGAGCGGGTTGATGAGGAAGCGACCGGCGAGAAGCGCCGAGCCTTGCATCGCGCCAAGGCGGAGAATCTGGCCCGCTTGGAGCGTGATGCGATAGAGATCGGAATCGTTGGCGAAGCGGAAGAGGTTGGTGTTGTGGTCGGGGTGATCGCCGATGCTGCCGCGGATGGTGAAGGGCCGGTTCGGCGTGGGCAAGCCGTCCGGAGCGTGGTTATCGTCGAGAACGATGTCGAGATTGACGGGGCCGTAGAAGTCGATGCGGCGCACGATACCCGTGGTCGGCTCGGTGAAGAAGCCCGGGAAGGCGACGAGCTTGTCACCCGCGTCGCCGACGATGTCGTCCTCCGAGAACCTCTCGCCGGGAGTGATCTGGCCGTCACCGTTGCCATCGAGCGGCGCGAGCACGAGCGCTGATCGCACATGGTTCGGATCGAGCACGAAGCGGTAGACCCCGGGGCCGGGGATGCCGGCGAGTTGCGGCAGGTTGCGTTCGGTGACCGCTCGATCGAAGACGACGTCGAGCGCGCTGGCGCCGGCCCTGTAGTTCAGAGTGTAGTCGATGCCTTCGACGAGACGGATTTCGATCTCGCCCGAG
>JAHCJE010000237.1 GCA_026128865.1 Phycisphaeraceae bacterium
ACGAGATCATCGCGGAACCGGTCGGCGGTGCGCACCAGGACCCGGACGCCGCCGGTGAGTCGCTCCGAGCCACGCTGGTCAAACACGTCAGCGAGCTTCGCAAGATCCGCCCCGAGAAGCTGGTCCGCCGCCGCGCCGACAAGTACTCGTCGATGGGGGTCTTCGCGGAGGTCTGATGCCGACCACCGTCGAAGTACGCTTCAAGGGCAACCGGAAAGACTACTTTCTCTGGGGTGAGCCCGACTCCCTGCACCTCCACCAACCGGTCATCGTGGAGGTGGAGCGGGGTCTCGATTTCGGTCGCGTCGGCGTTACCGGCGACACGGCCGCCAAGAAGTGTGCGGCCGGCTGCAGCGGCTGCGCCTCCGGAAGCACTCCGCCCGCTCCGACCCGACCGGTCCTCCGCGTCGCGACCCAGGAAGAAATCCGGGTGGCCAACGACCTCCGGCGCTCGGAGGACACGACCCGAATCCGCGCCGCAGAGCGGGTCCGGCACTACGGCCTCGAAATGAAGATGTCGGACGCCGAGTGGCAATGGGATCGCAAGAAGCTGACCTTCTACTTCACGGCGGAAAAACGGGTCGACTTCCGCGACCTGGTGCGTGACCTGGCCACGACGTTCAAGACCAGGATCGAGCTGCGCCAGATCGGGGTCCGGGACGAAGCCGCGCGCCTGGGCGGCGTGGGGCGCTGCGGTAAGGAGTACTGCTGTTCGACCTGGCTCAAGTCGCTCGACCCGGTCAGCCTGGCGCTCGCCAAGGATCAGCATCTCTCGCTCAATCCGGCCCAGATCTCCGGCGGGTGCGGCCGCTTGCTCTGCTGCCTCAAGTACGAGCACGAGTTCTATGTCACATCGCGCAAGCGCTTTCCCAAGGAGGGGAAGGCGGTGCGCACGGGGCGGGGCTCCGAAAAGGTCATCGCGGTCGACATCTTTCGCGAGCGGGTCTTCCTCCGCAGCGACGAGCACGGGCATCGGACGGTCCTGCTGGCCGATCTGCGCGAGGAAATGGCCGGCGTCGACCAGGCCCCCGCGGCCCCCCAGAGCCCCGCTCCCTCGGAGCGCGCGCGGACCGAGCGCCCGCGCCAGCCCCAAGCGCAGCAAGCCACACATCAAGCGGCGCCGACACCGAGCGAGCCGGAGCAGCCGACCCCGGCCGAACGTCCGGGCGGGCGCAGCAAGCGACGACGCCGCCGTCGGGGA
>JAHCJE010000238.1 GCA_026128865.1 Phycisphaeraceae bacterium
TATTGGACGTCCTTGCGGCCGGCGGCGTGCCGGTTTCAGACAGTTTTCCGGCGGTGCGACGCCTTCTGGGCGAAGCCGTCGTGACGGTCGGGGGACGAGCCACCATGCGAGGCGCAGTCGCTCGCGCGGGCCGCCGAGGCGCTACGGCGCGACGACGACTGGCGAAAGACGTTGTGGCCCGCCACTCGTTCCAGCAGAGGGCCAGCGAGATCGAAACGGTCATTCGAACGCTCCGCGTTGGAAGGAGGCTGCGCCAGAAAACAGTTCCACCATCAGGAGGCGCCGCCGTGCTGGTAATCGTCCCAGGACGAGACGCGGCATGGGGTCACCAGACGTTTTCGCGGCTCGTTCTGCCGATGACGCAGGACGCTGCAGCCGACCTCGATATCGGGTTTCGCACCGCGGATCGGCTCGGCGATCTCTCATCGGCCCGACTCCTGGTCCTTTCGAGCGAGGCGATCGACGATCCGGCGACGCGCGCGATCCTCACGTCGCCGAGACCGGCGGGTACTCGAACGATCATCGACTGCGCCCGACTGGCCGAACCTGTCACGGCCGGCGAGAATTCGGTGCGAGAACAGCTCCTCGACATTCTGGCATGCGCTGACGAGATCTGGGCTTCCGATGCGGACACCGCCGGCTTAGTGGCGGCCCGAGGCGTGCCCACGCGGCAGATTCCGAACTCGATCGATCAGCGCGTCTGGAGGGATTTCCACGCGCGGCTGTCCTTCGCCGACGCTCGTCAGAAGGTCCGCGTGCTCATCATGTGTCACGGGGGCGACCAGTGGGTGAGAGAGTTCCTCGCCGCTTCCGAACCGGCCCTGAGCGGCCGGCTCGAGTATCTGGTCGTGGGGCCCGGTGTGAATGCTCTCCTGCCGTCCGGCCGGCGCCGAGCGTGGATCAAGACGATTGACGCGCCACCAGCCCGCCGGAACTACCTTCGCCACGTCGAGTGGCTTCGGAGCCAAGCCCAGTTCCACATCGGTATCTCAAGTGGGCTCGCGGAAGCCGACAGGCTGTTCCTCGAATACGCCGCCCTCGGGGCAGTCCCACTAATCGCGACGGAACAGGGCGTGGATGCGGCCGTCCGTGACGACTATCTTGCGCTGGTCGGCGACGGAACCGTCACGAGCGCCCTTCGCGCGGTGGAGCACGTCGTGCGCGACCCAATGCCGTTTCAGGCTCTCGCCGCCGCAGC
>JAHCJE010000239.1 GCA_026128865.1 Phycisphaeraceae bacterium
TCATCGCCGACTTGGGCAGCCGGAGCGAGTCGACCAGGGTCATGAAGAAGGGGGCGGGGTTCCGGAGCGGTCCCCAGGTTTCCTGATGCCGGAAGATCAGATCATGCGCGGGCCAGAACTTCCCGTGCTTTGCTGCGCACATGGCGACCGACGCCGCTGGCACCGCATTCGGGTGAATCGAGGTCAGTGGCAGGTTGACGAAGACCCAGCGCACCTTGCCGGTCTGGATGTACTCGCGGTCGAGGGCCGGGAAGGTCTCGATGGCGTGCCGGCGGCAGTAGGGGCACTGGAAATCCGACATCTCGTAGACGACGATCGGCGCGTTGGGCGACCCTTTGGAGCGGGCCGAGAGCGGAATGTCCTGGGCGTCCGCCAGCGCAGCGAACGCCGTGCCTAACGAGAAAACGAGGAGGAGTGCACGCAGCATGATCAGTACCTCGGCCGGTGCCGGCCGGTTCGGGAGTCGAGATAGAGGGTATCGCGGCCGAGCGGGACATTCCAGTACCACTCGCTGTTCGGGTCGATCGGGTCGAGGGCCCGCGCCGTGACCCACCAGGTCCGGCCGACCAGCCGAATCGACGACCAGCCTCCCGCGTTCGTGGTGTCGGCAAAGGGGCGGGCGAAAAAACCGCGGCCGGCGTTGCGCGCTAATCGCCGGAACTCGCGATAGGTGGTATCTTCCCACTGTCGGCTGTCATCCCTCAAGCGGGCAATGACGGGTCCGACGCTGTCGCGTACGGCGTCCAGCGCCGCTCGTGTTGTGGCAAGTTCGTGATCGATTCGGGTGGCCGAGTCAGCCAGTGCCCGAACCTCCGCATCGTCTGCGCCGCGGACCGCGAGCAGACTGTCCCGTAGCCGTTGCGTGGTCCGCGCTCGTTCACTGGCGCGGACATAGGCCGCGTACGGCGTCCGAAACAGCCGAAACAGACTGTCGAGTTCCTCCGTATGAGGACGCGGCTCGGCCTGCTCCTCCAAATCAGCGAGGATCCGGTCGCGGTCGTATGGCAGGAAGGTAACGACGACCCCGGCAGCTGGGGTGTCGACACCATCGAGGTCGGGAACGGACACGCGCACGGTGGTGTCAGGCCGGCCACACGCGGCAACGAAGAGGCATGACGCGACGAATGCGGCTCGGGACACGCGGGAAAGTTAGCCTGATACTGGGCCT
>JAHCJE010000024.1 GCA_026128865.1 Phycisphaeraceae bacterium
GACGGGCTCGCCTCGCTCGGCGTCGGCGCGGCCGCCTGGGCCGCACTCTGGCTCGCCTGGGTCGCCGCCGCGGGCCGAAGGCTCCTCGAACCCCCTCACCCCGACTCGCCCCCCCCGTTCACGCCGCGGTCTCCCGCGTGCACTGCCGGGCTTGCCGCCATCGCGATCGCGCTCGGCATCTCATTCATCCTCGAAGAACTCCCCGTCGCCCGAGCCGTCCCCTCCGCGGCCGCGCTCCTGGCCGTCGAATCCCTGGTTCGGCTGCTCGCGTGGGGCATCGCGTGGGCAGCGATCGCGGGAGCATCCCTCGCCCTCGCCCCGCGCGCCCTCGACGCAGCCGCGCCCGCAGCCGCGCTCACCCTCGCCGCGCACGCCCAGATCGAACTCACCCTCACCACCCCCGGCTCGGCCGCGCTCGCCCTGCTCGTGATCGCCGCAGCATTCGCTCCGCGCTCCGAACCCGGCGCACCAACCCGCCGACTGTCGTTCGCCCCGCCCGTCGGCGCTGCGCTGCTCGCCGCCGCGGTTTTCGCCTTCGCGTTCCTGCCCCTGCTCACAACAGAACGCCACCTCCGCGCCGCCGCCCGTGCTGCCGCCCTCGCCGCCGAGTTCGACCAGCGGGCCATCGCACTCCAATCCGGCTCCGGCCAGCCCGGCGACACCTACGACGCCCTCGCCCTCGACCTCGGCGTCGCGCTCCGTCGTCAGCCTCCCCGCACAGCCGCCCAACTCACCGCTGCGCTCGACGAACTCCGCCTGCTCGCCATCGACGCCGCCGCGCCGGTCCTCACCCGCGCCGCCGACGCCCGCCCGAGCCACCCCGCGATTGCACGATCCCTCGCACGCCTCCACGGCCACGGCGCGACGCTCGCCCCCTCCATCGGCCGCCCCGTCGAGAGCCGACTCGCCGACGCCGAACGGGCCGCCCGAGCCATGAGCGCCCGCTGGCCCCGCCGCCCCGAATCATGGAGCACGCTGGCAAGCGTCCTGCTCCTCCGCGCCGAACTGCTCGACGACGGCGAAGCCCGCGCCGCCGCCGCGGACGCCCTCGAACGCGGCGCCTCCCTCGACCCCTACGGCCTGGATTTCCCGTTCCGCCTCGCCGAAGTCTCCCACGCACTCGGCCGCCCCGAGGACGCCCGTCGCTGGGCCACCAAGGCCATCGAGATCGACGCCCTGAAGCGGCTCGACCCCCTCGCCGGCCTCGACCCCCCCCGAAGGCAAAGGATCGATGAACTTCTCGGCGGTTCTTGATTCCCACCAACGCCCGTCGAACAATCGTCCGATCAGGGAGTAGCCCGAGGTCGCGGCGGAGGGCGTTCGCCCAAGCCGTGCCCGAAACCGGCCGATCCGAGAAGGGGACCGCGCCATGGACGAGGAAGACGAATCCGGGCCGACCCCCGCCGCACTCTGACACGGCGGGCGGCCCGGACGGCCCGAGGGGGGCCGACGCCGAGAGCCGCCTGCCGCGACTCAACACCTCTCAGCCACCCGACCCCGACACGGGCGACCGCGCCGGGGACCATCCACCAGACCACCACGGCCCGTGCCGGCGCAGTCCGGCGCACGCCACGATCGCACGAACCAACCACCGAGACCGACCCATGGCCACCGACCTTTCCCGTATCCGCAACATCGGCATCTGCGCCCACATCGACGCCGGCAAGACCACCGTCACCGAGCGCGTGCTGTTCTACACCGGCAAGAACTACAAGATGGGCGAGGTCCACGAGGGCACCGCGACCATGGACTTCCTCCAGGAAGAGCAGGAGCGCGGCATCACCATCCAGTCCGCCGCCACCACCTGCCCCTGGACGCGCAACGGCGTCGAGTACAAGATCAACCTCATCGACACGCCCGGGCACGTCGACTTCACCATCGAGGTCGAACGCTCGCTCCGTGTGCTCGACGGCGCGGTCGCGGTCTTCGACGGCAAGGAGGGCGTCGAGGCCCAGTCCGAGACCGTCTGGCGCCAAGCCGACCGCTACCGCGTGCCGCGCCTCTGCTTCATCAACAAGATGGACAAACTCGGCGCGAACTTCGAGTTCTCCTTCCGCTCGATCCGCCAGCGCCTCGGCGCGAACCCCATCGCCGTGCAGTACCCCATCGGCCAGGGCCAGACCCTCGAAGGCCTGATCGACCTGCTCACCATGCGGGCGTACTACTTCGACGCCGACGAGCAGGGCGCGATCGTGACCGAGAAGGACATCCCCGACGATCTCCGCGAGACCGCCGAACTCTGGCGCCACGAACTCGTCGAGAAGGCCGCCGAACTCGACGACGCCCTCATGGAACGCTACCTCGAGGACGAGTCCTCGATCACCGATGCCGACATCCGCAAGGCCCTCCGCGCCGGCACCCTCGCACGCAAGTGCAACCCCGTCTTCTGTGGCGCGGCCCTGCGCAACATCGGTGTCCAGCGGCTCCTCGACGGCGTCATCGACTACCTCCCCAACCCCACCGAAGTCCCCGAAGTCGACGGCGTCGACCCCGACGACCGCGAGAACAAACTCACCCGCCCCAACTCGGACACGGCCCCCTTCTCCGCCCTCGTCTTCAAGGTCGTCAGCGACACGCACGGCGACCTCACCTACGTCCGCGTCTACTCCGGCGTCCTGAAGAAGGGCACACGCCTCCTCAACCCCGTCAACCGCAAGCGCGAGATCGCGAGCCGCATCTTCGAGATGCACGCCAAGGACCGCATCCCCCTCGAAGAGGTCGGCGCGGGCAACATCGTCGCCGTCGTCGGCATCAAGGATTCCATCACCGGCGACACGCTCTGCGATCCTGAGAACCCGATCATCCTCGAACGCATGGACTTCCCCGAGCCGGTCATCTCCATGTCGATCGAGCCGAAGACCGCCGACGACAAGCGCAAACTCTCCGAGGCCCTCGTCACCATCCGGCGCGAGGACCCCTCCTTCCGCTCCAACTTCGACGAGGAAACCGGCCAGACCATCATCGCCGGAATGGGCGAACTCCACCTCGAAATCATCAAGAACAAACTCGTCCGCGACATGAAGGTCAACGTCGAGGTCGGCAAGCCGCGAGTCTCCTACCGCGAGGCCATCGCCGGACCCGCCAGGAACGTGCGCGGCCGGTTCGTCAAGCAGACCGGCGGCCGCGGCCAGTACGGCGACGTCATCATCAACCTCGAACCCTGCACGCCCGAGCAGGCGAAGGCCGAGGGACTCGACTTCCGCGACTCCGTCGCCTTCGTCAACAAGATCATCGGCGGCTCCGTCCCCAAGGAATACATCCCTTCCGTCGAGGCCGGCATCCGCCAGACCGCTATCTCCGGCGTCACCGCGGGCTACCCGCTCATCAACATCAAGGTCGAACTCATCGACGGCTCCTACCACCAGGTGGACTCGTCGCAGGTTGCCTTCGAGCAGGCCGCTCGCCTCGCCCTCCGCGAGGCCGTCGCCAAGGCCGGAAGCCTCCTCCTCGAACCCATCATGAAGGTCGTCATCCTCACGCCCGAGGACTACGTCGGCAACGTCACAGGCGACATCTCCTCACGCCGCGGCATGATTGTCGATACCGAGGACCGCGACGGCGTCAAGGTCATCACCTGCGAGGTCCCCCTCTCTGAGATGTTCGGCTACACTACCGTCCTCCGCGGCCTCTCCCAGGGTCGCGCCAGCAACACCATGGAGTTCCTCGCCTACAGGCCCATGCCCGCCAACATGGCCAAGGAAGTCCTCGCGGCAGGCTGAGCAACACAGCCCTCCGGTCCGGTCCGAGTCCGACACGCCACTCGGTCGATAGTGCGTACACTGCCGCGCTCCGCCCGTTCGGGGGGCGCGGCGGGACGACGGAGACTCCCCATGCCCGATCGCTACCAGACCATCCTCCTGTTCGGCGCACCCGGCGCGGGCAAGGGCACCCAGGGCAAGATTCTCGGCCTCATCCCCGGCTTCTATCACCTCTCCTGCGGCGAGGTCTTCCGCACCCTCGACATCCATTCTCCGCTGGGCAGGACCTTCGTCGAGTACTCCTCCCGCGGCGAACTCGTCCCCGACGACGTCACCGTCCAGTTGTGGCAGGAGAACCTCCACGCCCAGACCATCCTGAGCCTCTTCAAGCCCCGCGTAGACCTGCTCGTCCTCGACGGCATCCCCCGCAACGTCAACCAGGCCCGCCTGATGGAGCAGCACATCAACGTGCTGGCCATCGTGCACCTCATCTGCTCCGACAAGGAGAAGATGATCGAGCGCCTCCGCCGCCGCGCCCTGAAGGAGAACCGCGCCGACGACGCCAAGGAGGAGGTCATCCGGCGCCGGTGGGAGGTCTACGAGGCCGAGACACGCCCCGTCCTCGCCCACTATCCCAAGCGCATCATCCACGACGTGGACGCGATGGGCTCCCCGGGGCGCGTCCTTCAGCGCGTCCTCGATGTCGTCGTCCCTGTGCAGGAGAAGCACTTCTCCAACGCCCTGCAATGACGACCGGTGAAACGCGGTACCATCAGGGCATGGCACGCCCACGCGCCTTCACGCTCATCGAACTCCTCGTCGTCATCGCCATCATCGCCCTGCTGATCGGCATCCTCCTGCCCGCTCTCGGCGCGGCCAGGCAGGCCGCCCGCAACGCCATCTGCGGCTCGCGCACAGGCCAGATCAACCTCGCCATCGCCATGTACCTGCACGACCACGCCGAGCACCTGCCGCAGGTCCTCGTGCCCGGGTTCGACGGCGAGCCGACCGTCATCGGCGCGCTCTTCGCGGGCAAGAAGGGCACGCTGCCCATGTTCAAGATCGATGAATACGGTGCGGAACGCCGGCCCTTGAACCGCTACCTCATTGACTGGACCCCCCCACCAGACGACGCAGACGTGATCGCCGAGGTCGAGCCGTGCCGATCGCCGACCGACAAGGGCGCGGAGAGCCTCCCGATCCTCGGCTTCGAGCGGTGCGACTCCATGTATGACCTGCTCGGCGCGAGTTACACCCTCAACGACCACGCCCCCGACACCAACCCGTGGGGCGACGACTACCCGACCCTCGTGCCCCCCAAGGGCGGGCGCATGCCACCCGTCCACGACACGACGAAGACCTGGGTCGTCGGCTCGCACCCCATCTACAACTACGACGACGGCGGCGACCGCGGCCAGCGTTGGTACTCGCCCAAGGCCGTGCAGGCGACGCTCGGCTTCCTCGACGGCCACACCCGCATCGCGGTGCCCGTGCCGCCCGACCGCGCACACACGACCGACGACTTCACGTACCTGCCGCAGCCGAACTGGCTGGACCGGTTCTGAGGCGAGGTCAACCGCCGGGGCGCGCAGCGGGTGGCGTCGCCCGAGCCGGGGTTGTGTGCGCCCGGAACGAAAGCCGCTGGAACGCCCGATCCGGCGGAACCGGCGTCACAAACCACCCCCAGAACCCCGGCGAGCCGTACGCTCGCACCGTCGTCGGCGGATGGAAGTGGAAGGCGAAGGGTACGACGCGGTCGAGTTCGTCGTGCGTGCCGAAGAACCGCAGGTCGCGGTCCATGAAGTTCGGTGGCAGCCGCGACGACGAGCCGCGCATCGCCGCCGGATCCACTGGGACCCAGCCGAAGGTGCCGTTCGCTTCGTCGTAGAGCGCGAACTCGACCCACGCCCGCAGGTCCGGCACGCTCTTCGGCCGTTTCAGATAGGTCTGCTTGCCGCTGCGCGACTCGTTGTCGTACCCCACGACGATCCGCGCCGGCAGCCCCGCCTTGCGGTACACCGCCGCCAGCAGGCACGCCATGTCGTACTCGCTCCCGCGCTTCTCCAGCGCGGTCAGCGGCGCGCCCTTCAGGTCCAGCCCCTCGATCATCCCCGTGCGGTCGAACGCCAGTCCGTCCCCGCTCAACTGCACGTGCTCCACCACCTTGCCCGCGAACCACTTCGCCAGCGTCACCGGCGCGATCGACTTCGGATCACGACCATCGGTCCACTCCGACACAAGATCGATCACAGGCCCGACGTCGTACGGTCGCCCGTCCGGCCCGAAGTCGATGAACATCTGCGGCGCGAAAGTCGCGTGCGCCTCCGGCGGCCACGCCCCCTTCGGCCACGCTACGGAACTCGCACCACGCTCGTCAAACTTGGTCCGAAACGATGTCACTGGAATCACGACCTGCAGGCTCAGCTCACGCCCGTCGTAGAGCGACGCCCCTTCCAGCGGCGGCATCACCCACTGCGCCCGCCACGTCCCCGAGTGCAGCACGTTGCCGCCGGCGTCGGACGCGATGATCGCCGTCTCGCGAGTCACCTCGCGATCCTGGAACCTGACGACACCCGACACGGCGGGCTGGAGGCCGCTCGCCGACTGCACCGCGTCCATCACGCTCGACGACGTCTCGGGCACCAGCGGCCACACGATCGTCGCGCTGCTGAACGTAAACCGCTCGTTCACCGGTTGCTGGCCCGAGATGTACCGCTTGTACGCCTCGATGTTCACGTCCACCGTCATCGTCATGCGCCGAGCACGGTTCTCGTCCCGCACAATGTACGGGCTGGGCTTCAACTCCACCGCCTGCGCCGCGGGCTGTGCGCCCGTCGGCGTCGTCACGGGAGTCGAGCCGGCCGGCGCGGGCGCAGGCTGACCCTGCTGACGGTCGCGCGGCGTCGTGCGCCCACCCTGCCCCAATGCGCCGTCGGCCGCCATACCCATCCCGATCAGCGCGGCGATCATTCCCGCCCACACTCGCCTTGCGTTCATCGCACGTCCTTTCGCCGGACCACCCTCGCCCCCCCACTGGTACGGACTTGTGCGCCCGAGGTTCCTCCCCATCCGCCCGGCACGCCCCAACACCGCCCTTCCCCGCACGAACATCCTATGACCGGCCGCTAGAATCCGGCACAAGGAGCGCTCCATGCCAGCAGCCAACGCGACTCGCACCGAACGGGACACCATGGGCGAGATGGCCGTCCCCGCCGATGCCCTCTACGGCGCTTCCACCCAGCGGGCAGTCCTGAACTTCCCCGTCTCCGGACGCCCAGTCCCCGCCGAAGTCATCCATGCCTTCGCTCTCGTCAAGGCCGCGTGCGCGCGCGCCAACCGTCGCCTCGGCCTCATCGACGAACCGCGCGCCGAAGCCATTGTCTCCGCCTGTGTTCAGGTCGAGCGCGGCCTCCCCGAGCACGGGGGACTCGCCCGACACTTCCCCGTCGACATCTTCCAGACCGGCTCCGGCACCAGCACCAACATGAACGCCAACGAGGTCATCGCCAACCTCGTCTGTCTCGCCAAGGGCAAGCCCATCGGCTTCTCCAAGGATGCCGCCTACCTCCAGGCCGGCGGCGTCCACCCCAACGACCACGTCAACATGGGCCAGTCCTCCAACGACACCTTCCCCACCGCCATGAATGTCGCGGCCGCGATCGCCATCACCGGCAGGCTCGTCCCCGCCATGCACGCCCTCGCCGTCGAACTCGAGAAGAAAGCCCGCGAGTGGGACGGCGTCGTCAAGATCGGGCGCACGCACATGCAGGACGCCACACCGATCCGGCTCGGGCAGGAGTTCTCCGGCTTCGCGTCTCAGGTCCGCCACGGCGTCGACCGCCTCAACCGCACCCTCGACGCCCTCGCCGAACTCGCCATCGGAGGCACCGCCGTCGGCACCGGCATCAACACACACCCCGATTTCGCCCGCCTCGTCGCCGCCGATCTCGCCGAGCGCACGGGCGTCCCATTCCGCGAGGCCGACAACCACTTCGAGGCCCAGCACGCCCGCGACGCCATCGTTGAGACCTCCGGCCACCTCCGCACCATCGCCGTCAGCCTCAGCAAGATCGCGGGCGACATCCGCCTCATGGGCTGCGGCCCGCGCTGCGGCATCGGCGAACTCCGCCTTCCCGCCGTCCAGCCCGGGTCATCCATCATGCCGGGCAAGGTCAATCCCGTCATCTGCGAGTCGCTCGTCATGATCTGCTGCCGCGTCATCGGCAACGATGCCGCCATCGCCACCGCGGGCCTCGGCGGCGTCGGCGGCCTGCTCGACCTCCACGTCGCCATGCCCGTCATGGCCGACGCCCTCCTCGACTCGATCAACCTGCTCGCCAACGGCTGCGCCATGTTCACGACCAACCTGCTCGCCGGCCTCGAACCCGACGAGGACCGTTGCCGCGAACTCATCGAGGGCAGCCTCGCGATGTGCACGAGCCTCGCGCCGGTGATCGGCTACGACAAGGCCGCCGCCCTCGCCAAGCAGGCGTACAAGGAGGGCAAGACCGTCCGCCAACTCGCCCGCGAGCAGAAACTCCTCCCCGACGCCGAACTCGACCGCCTCCTCGACCCCATGAGCATGACCCGCCCCGGCTGAGACGCCCGCCCTGCAGTCTCACCCGCTGTCGCCAGGGCTCCTCCTCGCTCCACCGTCCCTTGCAAGGCCCGCGACAAACTCGCCTTGAACTTGGAGAACCGGCGCCATCCGCCGCACTCCTGTCGGCGGAGGGAGTGTCTCGCTGCAGTCGTCGGGTTCAGATCGGGAGATTCAAACCATGCATGGCAACCCCTTGCGATTCGCCGTTGCTGCCGCCGCGGGACTATTTGGCGTGACCGCCGCCGCGCAGACCATGACCTACAACTGGATGACCTCCCCGGCGACGGGCACGGCTTCAACCACATCGTGAGTGACGCCATTCGCTGGACACCGGCATCATCCCCTGCTCCCGGGGCACCGTCGGTCACTCTTGCGTCAGCCGACTTGCGCCGCGCCACCCAGTATCCGGATTGACCTCATCAAGCCCTAGTCATCGGCGCGTATGCCGCGCTGCGACTCCGACTGAATGTGGTAACACAAGCACAGTGAACGTCGATTCGGGCTGAGACGGAACCCGCAACCGCCTCGTCACCGACAGTTCATCGCTCGCCACACTCGGCGCAGAGGTCGGAGTACGCCCACCCGCGGATTACGACTGCCGGAGTCGCCCCAAGGGACTTTCACCCGCCCACGACCACTGGTCGATCTCCATTTGCTCCGTTCGGAGTCGCACCCTCCGCGACGCGATACGCCGGGATTCCCGGAACATGACGTAGAACAAGAACGCGGGAGACCCGAACAACCTCGAGTCTCCCGCTCAAGCGGAGAGAGTGGGATTCGAACCCACGGTGACGACAAGCGCCACACCGGTTTTCGAGACCGGCCCTTTCAGCCGCTCAGGCATCTCTCCGGCTGGGTGGGAAGTCTAACCGCGAGCCGACCGTACGGCGAGCGCACGCACCAGAGCAGCGAAGATATCCGCCGGCTCGGACATGCGCCCGACGCCGACCGTGCGGCAGGCCTGCCAGCCCTCGCCCGGGCCGACGAGCGTGTAGCCATCCTCGACGAGTTGGCGGGCGTTGCGTTGAGTCGAAGGTTGCGCCCACATCACAGCGTTCATGGCGGGGGCGAGCAGTACCGGCGACCGCGATCGGTCGATCGCGCTGAGGATGAGCGTCACCACGTCGTCGGTGAGGCCCGCGACGAGCCTCGCCATGCAGTCCATCGTGCAGGGCGCCACAATGGCGGCGTCGGCGGAGGACGCGAGCGAGACGTGCTGAGGATCGTGCGATTCGACGTGGTCCCACGCGCTGGTGTAAACCGGCCTCGCGGAGAGGGCCTGGAACGTCAGCGGCGAGACGAACCGCGTCGCCGATTCGGTCATCGCAACCGTAATCTCGGCGCCGGACTGCGCCAGGCGACTGACGAGCATGGCCGTTTTGTACGCGGCGATGCCGCCGGTCACACCGACCATGATCCGCCTGCCCTGCAGCGTGGCATCGCTCACGTGTCAGCCTCGCCGAAGTCCGGGCGTCAGAGAAGCGCTTCACCCTCGGGAGCCGACGACACACCGGGAGCAAGCGCAGGCAGTTCGTGTGTGATCTTCTCTCGGAGGATCTCGTCGATCACGACCTCGAGGTCGGATCGGCCCTCACGCTCCACGAGCGGACGAGCCCCATCCATGAGTTGAACCATCCGGCGCTGGATCAGGGCACAGAGGGCGAACCGCCCGCCGACCCGCTTGACCAGTTCCTCGCTCTTGAGCGCATCAATCATCCGTGCCCCTCGTCGGCATTCCCACAGGAGCGGCCCCGAGCCTGCTCCCGATGGGGGCGTATACTAGCACTACCGGATGGCCGGTCGTCGCGCGACCCCCCGGCATCGACTCAACCCGTCCCGTGATATGCCGACTCGGCGGCTGATGCCCTTGACCGCAGCGGCCGATCGGCCTGATCGGAGCACCCTGTCTTGATGAGTCCGACCACCTGGAGCCTCGGTGACCGTCTCATCCACGCGACCAAGCCGGAATGGGGCGTCGGCTTGGTCATGGGAGCAACGGCGCAGACCCGAGACGGCCGCGCATGCCAGCGGCTCGTCGTTCGCTTCGAGCACGGCGGAGTGAAGACCCTGACGACCGCGATGGCCGATCTGCGGCCGGTCGCCACGAACGGGACTTCCGAGAACGGCGACCGGCACGAGGCACCACCCCTCGACCCCGCTGAACTCCTTGAACGGTTGATCAGCCTGCCGCCGGCCGCGACCGACCCCTTCCGAAGCCTGAGCGCCAGACTGAAGTCCACGCTCGCGCTCTACAGGCATAAGGCAAGCGGGGCGTCTCTTCTGGAATGGGCATCGCTCCAGACCGGCATGTCCGACCCCTTGAGCGTCTTCAGCCGACACGAGTTGGAACAACTCTTCTCGCGGTTTGCCGTTGTCCTCGACGCCCACGCCCGCAAACTCCTCAAGGAAGGCCTGAAGCGGGAGCCGCAGACGGTCTCTGCGGTGATGACCGAGGTGTCTCCCGAGGCGCGAGCCTCGGTGAAGCGTCTCGACGTGACCCGTTGACGCCCGGCAACAGCCGGTGCGACCGCCACACCTGCACAACCCGTACCATCGACGCAGGCCGCAGGGGGTCGATTCCACGGCACGGTTCATGGTGTTTTTTCGGACTCTCACCCCGCATGGCACGGTGCGGTCCTGATGGCCCAGACGTTGATGTTTGTCCCTTCGCCCCGCGGGAGCGCGGGGCCGGCTCCTGCCGTCAACCGAAGAAGGGATCGAACCATGGATGAGCGAGAGTTCGAGAAGCGACTCGGCGACCTGATCGGCCAGATCAACAATCTGCCGCCCGGAGAGAGAGAGAGGCTGGAGCAGTTGGCTGCGGAAACGCGCGAACGTCACGAACGGATGCGCCGCACGCTCGGCGACCTGCAGGAGTCGCTGGACTACCTGCGCCTGAGTGTCAAGTACCTCGTCTTCGACCTGGAGGCAACCCGGCGAGAGAACCGGTACCTCCGCCAGTTGCTCGACGAGCACGCCGGACCGGACGCGGATCGTCGGGCGTCGGGGCAGTAGAGGCGTTTGTTCGACGGAACACGGGCGGCTATGCTTGGCCCGACCGCCCCACCCCGGGCGGCTTGGGACAGGTGGCCGAGCGGCTGAAGGCGACGGTTTGCTAAACCGTTATACGGGGTACACCCTGTATCGCGGGTTCGAATCCCGCCCTGTCCGCGTTTCCCGATTCCGCGACGAACCGATCTGTGCGTTTCGAACCAGGTCAGGCAATCGCCATGCGGAGCCAGAACGATCGGCGCGGTCTCCGCGGCTATCCCTGAAACGCCCTCACGTCGAATGGCGACATGTGAAACCGCGCCGGAGTCTGCGAGACTCCGACGCGGGGGATCGAGCGCAGTCGTGGAATCGTGCGATCAGCGTGCGCTGCCCGAGACAGCCGCCGGCTTCGTCGTGACACGGGTGTAGGCGATCTCCATCATCTTGTACTCCTTGCCGGTAGCAAGATCCTGCCCGAACATCTCGAGAATCATGGTGTCTTTGCTCGTGCGTCGCTCGACCTCGCGCATGACGATGGGCTTTTTCGTGATCGGACAGTTGTAGCTGAACTTCCAGTTGAGGGTCTTGCCGTCCTTGTCCAATCCACCGGTTCCGGTCATCATGCCGGTGCCGAAGTTGTCGATCCATGTGCCCTGGAACTGCTGGGAGACATTGTCGAAGCCATTGATGCCGAACCCAACAAACGGGCCCATGCCGACAAGTTCGCCCTCGGTCTCGGTCTTGATGAACCGGCCGTCCATGAGCGACGTGATCGTGGTCGTGCACACGCTCTCCACAGGCTCGGTCCCAGGCGCCATCCACATCTTGACCTTGCCCGTCCATGTGCCGACGGCTTGGGTAAGGTACTCGTGCATCTTCCCGGGAGTGGCGGCCTCGATGCACGCCTGCATGTCCGCCTCGCTCATCCCGCCGGGTAATGCCTGCTCGGGCTGCGCGGTGGGTTTGAGTGAGCCGGGCTTGTCTGTGTGTGTTGCCTGGCCGAGCGAGAGAGACCCGCACACTGCAACCGCGCCAACGAACGCCAACAAGTACTTCGCGCTCATGGGAACCTCCGGAACCTCTGACCCCTCGGCACGGGCGCACCTCACCGCGAGGGAGCCGCGCCGACGGTGAAACAGTAGCGGCCTCGACGAGCGAAACAAACGGCCATGCGGAGCCAGCGCCAGCGACACGAAACGACGTCCATTCGGCGTACGTTCGTCGCGGACGTGCGACGAACACGAGCATCTAGAAGCACTCTGCGGACCACGCGTTCAGGAACGCGATGAAGTCGATCGTGTTGACGAGGCCGTCGCGATTGAAGTCGGCCAAGGGGTCCGCGACGACAAACGCGTTCAAGAATGCGATGACGTCGAGGGTATTGATCGCCAGTTCGCCGTTCACGTCCGGGCTTCCCGGCCCTCCCGGATACGTTCCCGCATCTGCGGGGTCGGTGCAAACGTCGAGTTCATCACGGTCGAGCCAACCATCGCGGTCACGGTCTACACCAAGCCTCACCGCGGACCCCGCCACGACGACAGTCAAGGTCAACTCACCCCCACCAGCGTGCGAGAGTACGACCAGATCTCCTGCCGTGTGCTGCTGAGCCGCGCGATCGGACTGGAACTGCCCGGCGCCGAGGTAGTACCAGCCCCGGGCTTCGCCGGAGAGCATGCCCTTTGCGATCAAGCTGATGCGCGGCGAACCGTCCGCAAGCGAGAGCAGGTGGTTCATCTTCATGATGTTGTTCACGTCACCCGGCCCGGCAACGGTCGTTTGCATCCCCACCGCTGCGTGCGTGTCAAGGCTGGGAGGACCGGGCGGAACCAGCGGGTTCGTCGGCGTTCCGGGCGGCAGGTCCGACCCTGAGAGGCAGAGCATGAACGCGATCAGATTCGCGATCTCCTGATCGTTCACGACATTGAACGCCGGTTGCGCGACGAACCGGGCGAGCGAGTCGATGCTCCCATCGTGCAAGAAGCCGAATCCCGCGAGGCTCTCCGTCTTCGTCATTTCCATGCCGACCTTTTCGTGGAGATTGCGCAAGTGCGGGATCTTTGTCGAACGATTCGTCGTTCCATCCACGGACACCAAGGCGAGGTGCCTCTCCCCGAGCGGGCCTGGAGGGAGGGGCACGAACTGGCTCCCTTGCCACGTCATGTCCGGCCCCGCGCCTGTCGGCAGCGTGTGGCACGTCACGCACGCGAACGCGCCCTGATCCAGCCGCCGAACCGTGGAGCGGTACAGATCACGCCCCGCGACGGCGTTCCCGTTCGGCAATGGCTGCCCGGGAGGTGCGAAGCGGCCGGGTGTGTAGTGACCCGGCAACGGCAGGTTCGTCGGCAGCGAGTTATCCGAGTTCCGGAACGGATTGGGTGGGAACTGGACGGTCGCGAGGAAGTCCTCGAAGTCCTGCATTTCGAACTGGTTCAGCGGGACATCCGCTCCGTTCAGCCCGACGAAAGCGGGGTTGAACGCTTCGAGGCCGTCGCGGTCACCCCGCCAGTGGTGCGGCTCCATGCCGATGATGTGCTGCAAGGTCTGTGTCGTCATTGGCCCCTTCATGGGGTGATGCGGCAGGAACGGCAGCGGAGCGGTCTGCGGCGTCAAGCCAGGAATGCCAGCGCCGAGATTCCGGTTCGTCAGCGGGTCGAGATGACCGGCGGGGTTCCCGAGGTCCCAGGCCAGCCTGTCGAATCTCGCATCGATGTGGCACGACGCGCACGAAGCATGACCGAGGCCGCTCGTCGAATGTGTGTCGTAGAGGTGGACCCGCCCGCGGCGCACGACGGGGGGCGTCGGATCGAAGAATGAAACACGAAACACTTCCGACTCCGACGCCAGATCAACACCGCTGACGCTCCCCTCGAATCGGTTCAACACATACAGCACACTCCTCGCTTCGTCGAGCGCAAGCCCCGCCGGTCCTGAACCGACCGGAATCGTGTCGGACAACCCGGAGCGGACACCCGCCGCGTCGATCACGATGATGTTGTTCGACCCCATACCCGCGACGTAGCCGAGCGAGCCATCGCCGCGCCAGACAATCGAACGGGGATCTCCTATCGAGCGCCGCCGCACCGCCATCGGCACTCTCTCGGACGAGTAGTCCAGGTGCGGGTTGAGATCGACGATCGTCGGCGCTTCAGGTGACGCCGGATCGATCATCGCGGCTTGCACGCGCACGAACCTGCCTGCGACGTTCGGCTCAAAGCGCACCTCATTGATCGCGTCCGTCCCGACCACGGTGACCATGCCGGTCGCAGGATTCACACAGACCGCCATGCAGGCGTTCATCAACCTGTGCACATAGCTGACTGAGAGCGAGTTGGCGTCGATCACCGCAACGTCGCGATCCGGGATGTCCCACCCCAACGGACGCCCCGAGAGCGCCGCGGAGGATCCAGACACGAACTCCGTCCAGTCAGTTCCGTTGTCGTCACGCCATAGACCGGACGCATCCTTCTTCACGATGAGACCTACCCCAGGTGGCGGCGGCAGGCCGGGATTCAACGGCGGCTCGAACCCGCTGCCTGAGTTCGGTGGGGGATTGATGCCACCGTAAGGCCCGCTCGGATGGTTGACCACGTTCGGAGGAAAGTTCAGAATCGTGAACACCTCGATCCCACCGCCCAACAGGGTCGAGCTGTTGCCGGACTCGAAAATGGCTACATACACGGTTGAACCATCGGGACTGACGGCCATCGCCCTCGGATCTTCGCCAAGGATCGGCAGCTGAGCCAGAGGCGATACCGGATTCGCAGGGTCGAACACCTGCACCAGGTTCACTTGGGAGCATGTGACGAACGCCCGCTCCGGGGTGCCGGCGAAGACCACATCGCACGGCTCGTCTTCGGTTTCGATCGTCCGCGAGACCGTCATGGTGTTCAGGTCCACAACGCTGATTGAGTCCGAGATGTGGTTCACCACCCATGCTTCCGTCGCTGTTCTGGCACGCACCGTGACGGGATCAATCCCCACTGGAATGGAGCCGATCCACGCGGGAACAGCGGAAGTGGTGTCGAAGACCTCAAGGCGGGCATCGGATGTGTTCACGACGAGAAGGAGTGCCCTGTCCGGCGTGAGCGCTATCGGATGACAGGGCGGGCTCTCCCAGTTCGGAAACCACGGGATGGCCCTGTCCCAAGTCTGACCGGATACGGACGGTGCCATGATGCCCAGCAGGATCCCAAGGACGACAAAGAACAAACGACCATACGACATGACGCGCGACCTCCATAGCCGAAAAGCCACCTGGACGCACCCCTTCCGGCCACCACCATAACGCGGCTCAGGCCGGTTGCGCGTCGGTTTCGTGAAAAGTCTGCGAAATCGTGCGTTGAACAAGACGCCCGTCTCGCTCGATCGAAACCCGAACAGCAGGCTTGGCGCGATATCACTCGGCCTTCGGCACGATGATCCGCATCGTCCGGTTCTTCTCGTTACCCCTGTCATACACGATGTCGAAACTCACGCTCATCACACGATCGCGGACAGTGGCGTATCCCGTGACTCGTTTCAGATCCCGCCTGCCTCCTGCGACGCCCGACGTCTGCCGTGCCGACATCGGTGTGAAGCGATTGCCGCTCACTGTGCCCTGAATCTCGCAGCGCCACCCGTTGTTCTGGAGCGCGACCAGCGTCATCGCGTCGCCTGATCGCTCCTTGACGCTGAATGTCCACGAGGAATCAAGTCCCGTCGTACCTACCCACTGCCGCCCTTGCGTCCAAGGATCCGCCTGTGCGGGGCGAGTCGTTCGCACGGTCTCTCGCGAGCCTTGCGGCTGAACGGCAAGCTGCCGGTCGGTAACGATCTCACGGAAGCGAATCGCATCCATCCGATACCCAGAGCCAGCCGCCGCGATGATCTGCGGCCCAGGGCCGCGTAGCCCATCATGCAGTGTCATCGACTTCCAATCGCCGGACCACGACACGATGCGTACTCCGTCCACTGTCGCCACCACACCATCGAGGTTGACGCTCAGCACAACACGGGCAGGTTCGTCACTGCTGAAGATTCCGCCGCTGTGCGCCGTGCCGTTCTCGTTCCCGTCCTTTCCGCCGATCAGTCCGAGGCCGCTGGTCTGGCCGCCCCACCCGGCTAACGTGAGCAGTCCGTGCCCACCTGTCGGCGTGCGAAACAGCACCTGCAACGGTGTATCGCCGCCTGTGCGTGAAACGACAAGTTCCAGTTCGTACGAACGCGCTGGGGACGCCAGCAATCGCAGAACCGCACGGCCACCGTTCTGCTTGATCAGGCTTGTATCGTCCCACGCCCACGCACCTTCAACGATGCTCGCCGGAAGGCGAATCTGGGAGCGGAGGTCGCTCCATGACGCCTCGTCGGCGGCCTCCTGAGCGTCGGCAAGCTCATCGTCGAGTCCATCGGCCAACTCACTCTGCGCAGATCGCCGGTATGACTCCTGGGCGACCTCAACCGCTCGCACAAGATCCTCTGCTGCCCTGCGCCGGGCGAGCTCGAACCTGCGCGAAGCGCTCGGAACGCACGCCGGAAGGATACGTTGATCTTCGCCGAATGCCGCAAGCTCTGCCGCATACCGAGATGCCGCGATCTCGTCTCCGGCGGCGCGAGCCTCGGAGAGTCGTGCTTCGACCGCGGCGACAAGTTCAGCCGCTGACTCTCTCATCGCGGCATCGTGCCGTGTGCGCGCGGTCGCCAGCCGCTCTCCGACAGGGTCTGCAGTGGCCGGCAGGACAAGCATGAACACGACCAGAACCGACATCCATTTCCCGAACATGTTACATCCCTATTCTTGCGCTTCGATCCACGAACTTGCCCGTCTCCATCAACTTCATGCTTACGGTCGAGCGTCGAACCTGTCCGGTTCGCTGTCCCACGTGACCACCGAACCGCTTTCCGCCAGAGCGACGATCCGGCGACCGTCTGGCGTGAACCACACCTGCACGAACACATCTTTCGACTCCGCGAACGGCATTAGCTCCTCGCCCCGGACGGCGTCCCAGAGCCGCAGAGAGCGATCCTTTGAACCCGTGAGGACGCGGGTGCCGTCAGGCGAGATAGCAGCACATGTCACCTCGTCGGCGTGCCCTGTGAGCACGCTGATGCGCTGCTCCGACGTCACGTCAATCACCTGTGCAGTACCATCCGCGTTGCCGATGAGCACGCGACTGCCCTCGGGCGTAAACGCGACACACCGAGCCGCGCTGCCTGCTGCGATCTGACGCTCACGCTCTCCTGTCTTCGCGTTCCAGAGCCGGACCTCGCCGTCTTCACTGCCCGTCGCGATCAGTCGTCCTGTCGGATCGAACAAGGCGAGACGCACCGCCGCGTCGTGCACGAGCACGGCGATCGGGCTACCGTCGTTTGCATCCCACAGTCGTACCGCATCGGCCGAAGCGGTAACCGCCGTTTCGCCGTCCGGCGAGAACGAGGCCGACAGGATCGCTTCTGCGTGGCCTGGCAGCGTAACCGGGACGCGCTCACTGTCAGTGAACCAAAGGCGTACGCCGCCGTCCTGAGCTCCGGCGATGATCCGGGAGCTATCCGGACTGATCGCGAGCGCCGAAGTCGCGCTCTCACGCTCGGCGAGCACTCGCAGCTTGTTTCCTTCGCTGTCCCAGAGCGAGACGACGCCGTTTCCCGAGCTTGTGACGGAGCGTGTGCCGTCCGGCGCCATCGCAACAGCACGCACGCCCCCCAAATGCCCCATCAGCCGGAGTATCTCCTCGCCCGCCGCTGCGTTCCACACTTGCGCCCGCCCATCTCGCCTCACTGCGGTGATGACGGTCAACCCGTCGCCGCTTGCTGCTGCTACGGCCTGGACGGGAACGACGGACCAGAACTCCGCGAGTCGCTCGCCCGTGATGCAGTCGATCAGGATCGGTACGCCTCGCACGGTCGTCGCAATGACATGAGAGAGATCTTCGCTGTACAGAGCGCTCCGGACGGAGTCGGTCTTGCGTAACTCGGAGAGCGCGGAGGGGAACTCGGCGCCACTCGACGCGTCCCAGACGGCGATCACCGCATTGCCGTCCGAGCCGCGAGCGATCAGCCTTGTCCCGTCGTCGCTGAACGACGGCTGAAAGTCCGTCGATGATGTATGCGTCAGGTTGGTCGTGCCCCCGACGCTGGAGACCAGGTCCAGGATTTTGCCGCCAGTGCCCCAGAATACGGCGAGACGCCTGACGTCTGCGTCGAACGCCGCGCTGCTGGCTTGCGCGCTCGGACCGACGAGAGGCCAGTCCCGGACGCGGTAGCACAGCCCGCCGATGTGCCAGAGTTGCACGCTGCCGTCCTCTGTAGACGTGGCCGCGTGCTTCGCATCGGCGCTGAACGCCAGGAAGTTGATCGCTTGTCCCGACAGACTGATCTGGCATCGTTCGAATCCCGTGACCGCGTCATAGATGCCAACAGTGCCGTTGGCGAGCTCAGCGGCGACGAGTGAACCGTTGTCGCTCTGCTTCACGTCTCGGGCGAAGGTGAGCGCCTCACAGACACTCCCCGACATGATCTCGATTCCCTTGTCGACGTCCCAGAGAAGGCTGGTCGAGCCGTCGCTCGTGGTGAGCCTTGATCCGTCCTTGCTGAACTTCGCGCTCCTCAGGGGCTTGGCATGGCCCTCGATCGTGAACTGCGGCTCCCCGGTGCGAGCGCTCAGCACAGTCGGAGCAAGACTCCGGCTTGACACCACCAGACGCTCGCCGTCCGGACTGAACTCCGCGAAGGACTGGAGGTAAGAGCCGACGGGCAGCACGCGTGCGACCTCTTCACCTGTTTCGAGATTCCAGACGACACCATAGCCGCTGGCGTTCATGGCCACCACACACACATTCGCCGGGCTGATCCGTGCGGACAGCAGGTCGTCATGGTTCAGTGCAGGCCCGAGCGTCGCCAGGCGATCGCCGGTCACCGCGTCCCACACGCTGACCTGTCCACTGTTGGAGAGAGAGACGGCGAGCGTTCCGTCGTCGCTGAACGCAGGGGAGGCATACGAAGGGGCCGCTTCTTCGAGTCGCAATGCGTTCTCTCCGGTGGCGGCATCGACGAGCCAGATTTCATCACGGGCATGCCTAAAAAACCGCTTCGATACACCATCTCTGAACGGGTTGGCGACGACGAGCAGGCGCTCGCCCGTGCATGATGGGATGACACGCGTCACATGGCGGTCTGGAAGAAGATCGGCAACGTGCGACCCGTCCGAAACCGACCACAGCCGCACGAGTGAATCAGGACCGGTCGAGATGATGCGGTCGCTCAGCGACAGGAAGGATGCCGTGCAGGGGACGTGAGTAGCAAGCGGCCAATCCCGGCGCCTCACGTTCACGCTTCGATCGATGTTGAACACATCGGTTACCGTCTCGTCTGAGACTGCTATGAGGCTACCGTCCGGACTCATCTGGCTTGAGGACAGCTCGCCTGACCTGGCGAAGTGCGAAGCGATCAAACGCCCATCAACAGCGTCCCAGATACGACACTGACCTCTCTCCGATTCCGTCACGATCATGGAGCCGTCCGCGCTGAAGCACGCGGACCACACTGTGTCCGCGGGGTCGGCAAGCGTCAGCAACCGGCTGCCTGAGTCCACGTCCCAGACGACCGCCGTGCCGTCGTCGGACGATGTAAGCACGCGGCGGCCGTCGGGGCTGAAGGATGCATCAGTGATGAACTCGAGGTAATCAGTCAGGACGGCCATCCGCTTGCCCGTCGATGCGTCCCACACTCGAGCGGTGCCGTTCGCACTCTTCGTGAGCAGGCGCCGACCGTCACTGCTGAATATCGCCGAATACACGTGGGAGGTATGCCCTTCGAGCACCCGCACCTGGGTTCCCGTGGCAACGTCCCAGAGTCGCGCCGTCCCATCCGACCCGGCAGTTGCTACGCGGCTTCCGTCCGGTGAAAACACGGCGTAATAAACGTACCCGTACTCATGGCCTGTCAGTTGCCAGATCACGTTTCCGGTCGCTGCGTCCCACACTCGGGCGGTTGCATCGTCAGCAGCCGTGACCACGCGCGAGCCGTCCGGGCTGAATCTCGCCATGTTCACGTAGTCGTCGTGGCCTTCACAGGTTACGACCAGCTCGAAGGTCGTTGAATCCCACACCTGCGCCACGTAAGGGCTGCCGTACGCCGTCAGAATCCGCGTACCGTCCGGGCTGAACTCGCACGTCCTGGCTGTCCGCGGCGTGCGCAGCGTGCCAAGCTCGCGCCCGGTCGCGGCGTCCCAGACTCGAACGCCAAAGGAGCCGCAAGTCAGGATCCGTGTGCCGTCCGGGCTGAACACCGGATTGCCCCCTCGAAGCGTGAACTTGGACGCGTCGGCCTCGGCGAAGAGATACCGCCACTCGAAGTTCCGCTCTGTCTCGACACACTGGAGAAGCCGCTCGCGGGCGCGGCCGAACTGGAAGTCCGCCATCGAAGCCCTGGCGGCCAGCACGTTCGCCGTGTACGCCTGCCGCTCCGCCGCTCGCTGGGCGGTCAGCGCGATCTCGCGGGCCTGCTCTGCGATCTCTCGCTGCCCTCGCTCCGATGCCCGGGCGGATGCTTCTCCTCGCAGGGCCGTCTCAGCCACCTCCCTTTGCTGCGACTCTCGCAGGAAGCCGGCGCCTGTCCCCACGACTCCCAGCACCAGCGCGCCAGCGACAGCAACGCAGGCAGCGACCGGTCCCCGGTATTTTCGCGCGAACTTGCGGAACCGGTATGCCGCGCTCGGCGGCGCGGCAACGACCGGCTCGCCGGCCAGGTGCCTGCGCACGTCGGCGGCAAGATCACTCGCGGTCTCGTATCGCCGGCGACGGTCCTTTTCCAACGCCTTCATCACGATCCAGTCGAGGTCGCCTCGGAGCACGGTCCCGAGTCGTTCGGGCTCAATACGACGCCGAGCCGCAATCGTGCGCAGCCCATCGCCGAGCGTGCTCGCTCGCGTGCTGGGCTTCTGTGGTTCGACTTCGCGGATGATCCGCTGCAGTTCGGCGTAGCCGGCCGCTTTGAGTTCGTCCTCCTTGAACGGGGTCGTGCCGGTCAGCAACTCGTAGAGCAGCACCCCCAGGCTGTAGACATCACTCCTGGTGTCGACGTCCAACCCGCTCATCTCGGCCTGCTCGGGGCTCATGTAGGCCGGTGTACCGATCATCGCGCGGTGCTCCGTGAAGAGCGTCCGCTCGGTGAGCCTCGCGTTCGTCGCTTTGGCAATCCCAAAGTCGATGACCTTCGGAACCGGCACCCCGTCGTGCAACGTGACGAGGATGTTGGAAGGCTTCAGATCGCGGTGAATCACGCCCTTCTGGTGCGCGTGCTGCACGGCCCGGCAGACGGGGTCGAACAGTTCGAGCCGTTCTCGCGTCGTGAGATGATTCGCGTCGCAGTACTCCGTGATAGGCACGCCCTTCACGAGTTCCATCACGAAGTACGGTCGCCCCGTCTCCGTCGAGCCGGCATCCAGCACCCGTGCGATGTTCGGGTGATCCATCATCGCCAGCGCCTGCCGCTCCTGCTCGAAGCGTGCGACGACTTGCTTGGTATCCATCCCGAGTTTGATGATCTTCAAGGCGACACGCCGCACAACCGGCCGCTCCTGCTCGGCCATGAACACGACGCCAAACCCGCCCTCGCCGATCTGCTGGAGCAGCTTGTACTGGCCTATCCTCGTCCCCGGCCCTTCAGCAAGGCGCTCCGCTGGCCCACCGCCTGCCGTTGGCATCCGCGTTCGTGTCGTGTCGGACATGAATCCGTCGCCATTCAGGGCAGCGCTCACCATCGCCTCGACAAGCCGTCGGAGAGCCGCGTCCTCGCCGCAGCGGGTAGTGATGACCTCGCTACGTCGCTCGGGTGTCGTCTCCATCGCTTCGTCGAAGATCGCCCGCAACCTGCCCATATCGCCGTCCATCGTGCCCCCCGGCTTACTCTTCCTGCTGCTCACGCTCGATCGACTCCCGCAGCCATGCCCTCGCGAATGCCCAAGCCCGCTTCACGGTCGGCTCCGAAACGCTGAGCGCCCGCGCGGTCTCCTCAACGCTCAGCCCAGCGAAGTACCGGAGACGCACGACCGCTCCGGCCTGAGGGTCCGCACTCTCCAAGCGTGAAATCGCGTCGTTGAGGATCAGGAAAGCGGCGGATTCCGCTCCCGACGCGGGATCAGGCAACTCGCTCAGCCGCAACGCCGCTCGACGGGCCTCCGGCCCACCCCTTCGGGCAGCGCATTTCGCCCTCGCGTGATCGACGAGAATCCGCCGCATCGCCTCGGCGGCAGCCGAGTAGAACTGCACCCGGCAGTGCCACGGCACTCGCCTCGGGCCGGAAAGTTTTAGGTATGCTTCATGCACGAGTGCAGTCGCAGAAAGGGTGTGACCCGGCCTCTCACCCTGCAACTCACGGTGTGCCAGAGCACGCAACTGGTCGTAGACCTGTAAAAGGAACGCCTCACCCCCTTGTAACTCGGGCAAATCCCCTACCCTCTGGGCCTTGCTTGGGTCCGCTGCCATGGCATCATCCTACAGCCGGCCGGCGTGCTCTCGCAGATCCTGTCCATAGCCCGAAGCTCGCAAGTCACCGCAAGTCGCTGGAATCACGGGGTCTCCATCGCGAGACGTCGCGAGTTTCGGCTTGGCGCGCTCCCCAGCGACCAGTATCCTGCTGGGGCGGGGCGAGCCACGGCGGGAGGAGAGAGACCTTACCCGCTCAGCCGGATCGACCCCGTTTTTTCGTGTGCACCGATCTGGGCCGAGGAAGCCGCGCTTCGACGAGTCATCGTCAGCGAATCCGTCGTCCCTTGCTCTTCTGGTGCAGTTTGGGCGTGACGTGGAAGGTCGCGGTCGCGCGTCCGACGCGGCGTTCCTTGCCGCCCGGCTTCGTGATCGATTGCACGACGTCCATGTCCACCGTGACGTCGAACTCCTCGCGCTTCGCCGCCAGGGCCTCGATGTCCTCGCGCGGGTTGATCCGGTAGACGGCCGGGCCGAAGCACGGGCGCAGGAACCGGTACTCGAGGTTCTTGCAGACGACGGTGAAGTCTCCGCCGACGACGCCGAAGACGTACATCCCCCCCGCCACCTCGGCGTTCCCGAGCAGCGCGGCCCCCGCCATCGCGTTGTACCAGTTGCGATTGAAGCGGCGGAAGGGGAGCACGGCAGTGAAGGTCTTGCGGTCCAGCCGCTTCATCCGGATGCCGCTGTGGAAGGCGTAGGGCAGCCAGATCAGCGATGCCAGCCGGTGGAAGAAGTTGTTGCGTGTGCTCAGCCGGCTGACGTAGGCGTCCACCCGGTCCATGAACGACCGCTTGTGGTGCCCTGTCGCACGTCGCGGCTGCTCTCGCGAGGACGGTTCCTCTCCGCCGGCGACCGGTGGGGAATGCACGTCGGCCGGTTCGGCCGGCACGGCCACGGTTTCAGCCTCTGACGCGGTGGGGAGCATGGACGCGGCTCCATCATAGCGACGCCCGCCTCGGGCCAGTTTCACCGCCCGAAGCCCTCTACCGGCGACAGGTCGTACCACCCCCTCCCGTTCCCGGCAACGCGCACAACGGGCGTCCGCGGCTCGTGGTCCAGCACGAGGGTCCACTCGCCCCGCGCCGCCTCGTCGAGGAACCACCGCTTCGTCACCATCGAGGTGTACGGTTCGACGTCGTAGGCGAGGCTGTACGCGGCCCCGACGTGCCAGACTGACGGCATCACGTCGGGCGTGAAGACCACGCTCTTCCCGTCAACGTCGATGAACCGGATCGCCTGCTGGCCCCACGTGTGCCCGGGCGCGAGAAAAACCCGCACGCCCGGCAGCACGGTTGTCTCCCGGTACGACAGGGGCACCCTCGGCATCTCGTCGCGGTGCGGGAGAACGCCCGTGGGGAACGGGCGGGGCGAGTCCACCATACGCACGCGGTCCGCGATCGGCAGGAGGTGGTCGCGGTAATAGGTCCGCGTCATCACGGCGTCGTTGGCGATGGCGATGTCCCACTCTCGCCGCTGGACGACAATCGCGGCGTTCGGGAAGGTGCGCTTGACCTCGGCACAATCGCCGCTCGCCTCGCCCGAGCCGGCGCGCCAGTCGGGGGTCTCGCCGGGACGAGCCCGGCGCGTCAGGCCGCCGGCGTGGTCGAAGTGCAGGTGCGACACGATGACCGTGTCGATCTCGTCGCAGGCGAGGCCGGCTTCGTTGACAGCCGTTTCCACCGTGCGTCCGCCGACCCCGAAGATCTCCGCCATTTTGGCGTCCAGTTTGTCGCCGGTCCCCGTCTCGACCACGACACGCCTGATCCGCCCGAGCGCGGGATCGGCCGTCTCCGACTCCAGCAGCAGGCAGTTGTGGTGCAGGGCGATCCGGTTTCGGTCGTCCGCCTCGACGGTCCGCGACCAGACCACGCGCGGCACGACGCCGAACATCGAGCCGCCGTCCAGCAGCAGCGGCCCTGCGTCCAGGAGCCGCCACCGCCACCGCATCTCGCGTTTCTCGCTCATGCCGCGATCGTACTGGACCCGATGCAACGGCGACGCCCCGCCCCCGTAGGATCACCCGATGAACTCGCTGCTCGGACTGCTCGGCACCGCCCTCGACCTCGCCCTGGTCATCGTCGGGTTCGGGCTGATCGTTTTCGTGCACGAACTGGGCCACTTCCTGGCGGCGCGCTGGGCGGGCATCCGCGTGCTGGCGTTCGCCATCGGGTTCGGGCCGGCCATCGTCAGTTACCGCAAGGGCCTGGGTTGGCGGCGAGGCTCTACAGAGCGCGAGTACACGGCCTCCCTTCGCGCGAGCGGCGAGGGACTCGACCGCCGCGACCCTTCGAGTCTCAGCCCTACCGAGTACCGCATCAACGTCCTGCCGTTCGGGGGCTACGTCCGGATGCTCGGGCAGGAGGACCTCGCCCCGGGCGCGGTCAGCGAGGCGCCCGACAGTTACCAGAATTGTCCGCCGACCAAGCGCATGGTCGTCATCAGTGCGGGCGTGGTGATGAACCTCATCGCGGCAATGCTCGCGTTCATGTTCGTCTTCATGGTCGGCCTTGAGACCGAGCCGGCGAAGGTCGGGCGGGTCTGGCCGGAAGGCCCCGCCGCGACAGTCGTTGCCGCGAACGCCGCGGAACTCGGCGTGACCGACGATGGCCTGCGCCCGGGGGACCGCATCGTGCGGATCGGCGACCGGGAGCCTCGGACGTTCGACGACGTCGTCCTTGCGGTTGCCACGGCGTCGCCCGATCGCCCTGTCGTTGTCGAGGTTGAGCGGGACGGCGTGGCCGCGCCCCTGCGGTTCGCCATCACGCCCGAGCGCGGCACGCTCACGGGCTTGCTGGATCTTGGGATCGAGCCTGCCCGTGCGCTCCGTATCGACCCGCAACTCGCCCGCCACGCCGACGCATGGGCCGAGGTCGCGCCGCGAATCGGGCTGCCGGGCGTCGAACCCGGCATGCGCCTGGTCTCCGCGGGGGGGCGCAGCGGCCTGGCCGGTGCGGCCGATGCCGAACTGGCGTTCCGCGACTCGGGCGGCGAGGCGGTGCCGCTCGTCTTCGAGTCCGACGACGGGCGGCGCGTCGAGGTATCCGCCGCGCCGCGTACGGAACTGATGACCAGCGACGCGAACCCCGACCCGAAGGTCGTCACGCCGCTCACGCACCTTCTGGGGCTGACGCCGGTGATGAAGGTCGGCTCGGCTTCGGAGGGTGACCGGGGCTACGCCGAGGGGCTACGAGAGGGCGACGTCTTTGCTCGGGTCGGCACGCTGGAGTTTCCGAGCATCGCGGCGGGCCGCGCGGAGATTCAGCGCCACGCGGGACGCACGGTGCCCGTGGTCGTCCTTCGAAAGAACCCCGGCACCGGCGAGGTTGAGCGCGTCGCGCTCGAGCCCTCCGTCTCCCGCGCCGGCACGATCGGCTTCGGCGCGGACGACACGGCCCGTGAAAGCACACTGCTCGCGCTGCCGCCCGAGTCGCTTACCGATCTGCGCCGCGACGCCGTGCCCGCCGCGCCGCCCGCCGCGGGGCTGATCACCAGGCCCGGCACACGAGTGCTCTCGGTCGGCGGTGCCCCGGTTGCGGACTTCACGCAACTGCGCGAGGCCCTCCGTGTCGCAACGGGCGACGCCCAACTCCGCGGCGAACCTGCCACGGTCTCGCTCGAACTCGAACTCCCGGTCGAGCGTGCCGGCGTGCCGGTCGTGCGCACCGCCGAGTGGACGCTCACCGGGGCCGATCTGGCCGCGCTGCACGCTCTCTCGTGGCGTCCGCCGTTCGACGTAGCGGTCTTTGAACTCGAGTCGTTCCGTCGTCGCGCAACCGGCCCCATCAACGCCGTCACAGAGGGCGTCCGCGAGACGCACCGGATGATGATGATGACCTATCTGACCATCGCGCGGCTCTTCCAGGGCACGGTGAAGGTCGAGCACCTGCGCGGCCCGGTCGGGATCGCGGACCTGGGCACGCGGATCGCAGACCGCGGCATCATCTGGCTCATCTTCTTCCTCGGCCTCATCAGCGTGAATCTCGCCGTCATCAACTTCCTGCCGCTCCCGATCGTGGACGGCGGACAGTTCCTCATGCTCGTCTACGAGCAGGTCCGCGGCCGACCTGTCCCCATCCCCGTTCAGAACGCCGTGACGATGGCCGGTCTGCTGCTGATCGGGACGGTCTTCCTGGTCGTCACCTTCCACGACGTGGCGAGACTGTTCGGGCGATGACAACGCGGTCACCAGCCGACAGCGACCTCGCCCATCACCCGTTCAGGGTCTTGCACTCCCCGCAGGTCCAGCACGAGCGGGCCGTTCCACCCCGCCACTGACGCGGCCGCGATGAAGGCGTCGATGTCGAGCCGCCCGTGTCCCGGCGCGACCCTGCTCCCCGCGGCGTCGAGATCGCTCAATCGAAGGCTTGCGAGCCGGTTGCCGATCCGGGCGGTGAGCGCGGCCGGGTCTTCGCCCGCGATCAGCACGGCGGCGGGGTCCACGCCGACGCAGAGCCGCTCGTGGGCGTCGCCGGGTGCCCGCTCAGGCAGGGCATGGTCGGCGATGCGTACCTCGAACCGCTCGGCCGCGTCGAGCAGCGAGCCTTCCACGCCGTCGGCCATCGCGCTGGGCAGGCGGACGGAAACGGTCCGCCCGGGCGAGGCCGTGAGCGTCGCCAGGTCGGCGGCGAGGGCGATGGCCTGCGTGGCGGCCGCGACGGCCCGGTCGGCATGGTCCGGCGACGCGAAGTGACCCTCCGGAATCCACAGGTCCAGGCCGGACAGCGAGAGTTCGCACCGCCGCAGGAGTGCGGCGAGGTCGCGGCGCGCTGAGCGGGAGAGTTCGCGGGCGCGGAGGCCGGGGGCTGCCGCGTCGAGTTGCACCCAGCGGTACCCAGCCGCCACCACTGACTCGATCCGTGCGCGCGCCTCCCCGCCGTCGCGGCTCGGCAGCGCGCAGAGGGCCATGCTGAGCGGGGGTCTGGCGATCACGCCAAGTTGTAGGCTGTGCGCCCCGGTAGCATGTGCCCATGTCGCCGCTGCGCCGAGCCGTCGAGTCGGTCCATCTTGCCACGCTCGGCTTGTGGCTGGGCATCCTCATCGCGACCGGCGCGGCCGCGGCCTTGGTCTTTCCGGCCATGAAGGCTCTCGACCCGGCGTTGCCGGCTTACGCCGCGTTCGACCGACCGCACTGGACGCTCGCGGCGGGGCACGTCGCGGAGCGGTACTTCCGGGCGAGCGACGTGGCACAGGTCGCGCTGGCGGGCATCGCGTGGCTGACGTTGCCGATCGCGGCGGCCGTGTTCGGCCTGCGAAGGGGACTGCCGATCGTCCGCATCGGGCTTGTGGGGGCATTGAGCGTTTCGCTGGCGTGGCAGTTGCTCTCGCTGCGCCCGCGGATGGACCTGCACCTGTCCGCCTATCGCGCCGCGGCGATTGCCGGAGAGAGCGAACTCGCGGAAGAGGAGCGTGCCGCGTTCGCCGCGCTCCACCCCGCGGCGAGCAGCGTGATGGCCATCAATGCCGCGCTCGTGCTACTCGCGTTCGCGGCCGGAGCGTTTGACGCGACACGGCAGAGGAGGGACGACGATGCCCCGGAAGACGCCGACGAGGAAACCGACCAAGGCGCCTGAAAAACCTCGTAAGCCAGCACGGATTGACGATGCTCCGCCGACGGCTGCCGAGAAGCGCCGTGCCGTCGACCTGATGC
>JAHCJE010000240.1 GCA_026128865.1 Phycisphaeraceae bacterium
CGACCTGCTCGCGCACGGTTCGCGGCCCGTTCAGGTTCGGGCGGGATCGCTCGTGATCTTCGACGGGGTGAGCGAACCGCCGGAGCTGACGGAGGGGTTCGGAGCGGCCAACGACCGATTGACGATCCGGGTGCGCGACCAGTGGAAGCGGCTCGAGCGGTACGTATTCCGCTCGCCGATGGCGCTCGACGGGCTGACACTGCGCCAGGCGGTGCGGAAGATTCTGTGGCAGGTCGGGATCGGGAACGATCCGGGGATCGACTGGGAAAACGAGTCGGCGCAGGACCCGGCCCAGACCGCGATCGACGACACGGACTACGTTCTGGTGGCGGACGGTTCGCGTCTGACGCACGTCTGCGAGGCGGGGCAGACGGCCTCCGAGTGCCTCAAGGACCTCTTCGAGACGCTGATCCCGACGTGGACGATGGGCTTCGAGGCGGTCGCGGGGGGCGGACTTCCCCGGTTCTTCCTGCGGGCGCCGGAGGACACGCCGACCTCGGCGCGGGCGGCCTCGCGGGCGACGCTGTGGACCAAGATTTCGGACGCGGAGACGGCTCTGCAGAGCGCGCCCTACTCGTTCTCGGCGGCGGACGCCAAGAATCGGGCGCCGAGGTTCGTGGTGCGCGCGCGCAAGAGCGGCGCCCTCGAACCGGAGGCGAACGAGATTCACGTTTTGGGCTGGGACGCGCGCGAGGATCGGCCGGTGGTCACCAAGATCGTGGACCGGGCCTCGCAGGACCCGAGTCTGGCGGTCGCGGATCGGCCCGCCAACTGGATCGGAGAGCCGGTCGTCTACGGCCTGGCGGACAAGATCGTGCGGGACGACGCGACGGCCCGGCGGGCGGCGCTCCTGCTGTTCGACCGGCTGACGCCCCGGCGGATCGTGGACGAATGGACGTGCGATCCGATCCTCGACCCGAACGACTCGTGGGTCCCGGTGGCGCGGGGGCTCGTGGTGACGCTCGACGAGTGCGGCTCGTTTCGGATTCGGGGCTACGGCGGTCGGTGCGTGCGGGAGAACCCGGACGACCTGGTTCTGCGGGACGCGACGTACCTGGGCGACTATCTGGGCGGCGGGACGGCGCCCGCGCCGGAGACGCCCGCCTGGACGCTGTACCGGGAAAGTCGGTTCGGATACGTCTCGCTCGACGGTGGACTTTAGACTAT
>JAHCJE010000241.1 GCA_026128865.1 Phycisphaeraceae bacterium
AGGGTGAGGAGAAATCCCGTGATGAGGAAGAAGAGGTCCACGCCCAGGTAGCCGTTGCGCGCGAACGCGTCGAGCGCGGGCCAGTCCTTCAGGAACGCGACGAAGGCATCGTCGAACTTGCCGTCCCGCACCACCACGTAGTGGAAGACCATCACCCACAGCACCGCGATGCCGCGCATCCCCTCGATCGCGGGGACGTCGCCGACCTCGGCACGCACGCTCTCCACGGCCGGGGCGGCGGGCGAAGGCGCGTTGGGATCGGCCGCGCTCAAAACCTGAGCCTCTCGGAATAGCCCGTGAGCTCCAGGTACCCGCGTCCCTTCGCCCCGTTCGGTCCGGCCACGGTGACCGCGCCCTCCCAGTAGAGCGTGCCGGTGGAGTTGCGCGCGTCCATCTCCTGGTCGTCCATCATCGGGGTCACGCTCCAGGTCTCGCCGGCGAGCTCGAGGGCCATCTCCACGGGCCAGGTCGCTCCCGTGCGCGGCGATCGCCAGGTGCGCCGCGGGGCGAAGCGTACCTCGTCGTTCGCATAGACGCGCACCTTGCCCTCCCGCCGGAGAGTGGCCGAGGCCCACACGGTGCCGCCCGACTTGTCGCGCAGCCGAAAGGCCATGAGCGCGCCGCCGCCGTCGAGATTCGTGCCCACCCAGTCCCAGCCCACGGCGTTCTCGGCCAAGAGCTCGCTGGACCACTCGTGGTCGAGCCACGCCGAGCCCGTCACCGCGACGGCCTGCCCGTCCGCCTTCACCGTGCCCTTCACGTCGAGGTGCGGTTCGCTGTAGTAGCCGCTGGCCTGCGAAGGCAGCGGCCCCTTGCGGCTGTAGCCCCCGTCCCCCTGCAGCAGCACCGGCTGGGTGGGGGTGAGCACGAGGTCGAAGCTGAACTGCTCGCCGGGAATGCGCGCCCGGTACGCGCCATTCACGCGCTTGAAGGACCAGTCGTCGATGAAGACGTCGGTGTCGCCCGTGCGCGCCTCCGCCAGCGCCGGGAAGCCGCGGGCGATTCGCTGGTCGTGGCGGAGCTTGCCGAGCGCGGGGTCGGCCAGCGCCGCGTGCGCGAAGAGCAATTGCCGGGGCGAGAAGCGGCTGGGGTTCGCATCCGCCGCGTGGTTTCGCAGCCGGAAGAAGGTCACCTGGAAGCCCATCGGTCCCTTCGGCGTC
>JAHCJE010000242.1 GCA_026128865.1 Phycisphaeraceae bacterium
TCCGGGCCGGCGAGGAGGCGTGGGCGGAGATCGCCCGCGAGATCCAGGCGATGGTCGCCGCCGGCACGAGCCCGGCCTCCGCGGAGGCGCAGGCGCTGCTGCCGCGGATGGACAAGCTGATCGGCGCCTTCACCCGGGGCGACCCCGACATCACCGCCGGGCTCAACAAGATGTGGAGCAAGCCGGAGAACGTCACCCGGGTCATGGAGAACCTGCCGGAGGCCGACAAAGCCCGCGCGGCGGTCTTCTCGCCCGAGGTGTTCGACTTCATGGGCAAAATCCGCGCCGCCGCGAAGAAGTAGCGGTCCAACGGTCCCGGGCTTTGGTCCGGGACCGCGTTTCCCGCAGCGGCGGTGGGCCACTGATGGTCCTTCGAGGCTCGCTCCGCTCCGCACCTCAGGATGAGGTCGTTGAGAGGTCAACGAGTCCGCTTCAAGCCTGACAGCAACCTCATCCTGAGGCGCCCGGCGCAGCCGGGCCTCGAAGGACCGTCGGCAAATTCTCCTGCCCTGACGTCAGCGTCTGGCGCCCGCAGCGATCGTCCCCATATCAGCGTCAGCCATTCACGCGAGGGAGACCGCGATGGACGAGAACACCGAGGGCAAGCGCCGCACCTTCACCGAGGAGATCGAGATCGCCGGCTCGCAGCTGATCGAGCGGATCAAGGAGCTGGTCGCCGCGGGCAATATCCGGCGCCTGCGGGTGAAGACCGCGGAAGGCACCGATCCGTTCCTGGAGATTCCGCTGACCGGCGGCGTGATCGGCGGCGGCATCCTGATCCTTGCGGCGCCCTGGCTGGCGGCGCTGGGCGCGCTCGCCGCGATCGTCGCCAAGGTCAAGATCGAGATCGTCCGCGAGATCGACGGCGATGCCGAGCCGGTCAACCCAGAGGCACCGCCGCCCGCGGCGTAGCCGGCGGGCAGAGCAACCCGGTTCTCGCGTTGAGGCGTTCGATAACAAACCCGGCCTCGTCCTGAGGTGCCCGGCGAAGCCGGGCCTCGAAGGACGCCCCGCGTGCGCGGCCATCCTTCGAGGCTCGCTGCGCTCGCACCTCAGGATGAGGACGTGGGGCCTTAGAACGGGATCTCGTCGTCGAGGTCCTGGGACAGCGAGCCGCGGGGGTGGGCGCCGGGGGCGGCCCAGGGG
>JAHCJE010000243.1 GCA_026128865.1 Phycisphaeraceae bacterium
AAGTCTCAGCCCTCAAGACTCAGGACTCAGCCCTCAAGACTCAGGACTCAAGACTCAGCCCTCAGGCCCCAGGCCTCGCCCACCGCTTTCCCTTCCCCGCGCCGCACACTACAGTTGGCCCCGTGCTGAACCTTGCCGACATCGTGACCGCGCAGATCGTGGTCAGCCTGGTGCTGATCGTGGTGGTCGTGCACGTGATCCTGATCACGGTGGCGTACCTGATCTACCTCGAGCGCAAGATCTCGGCGTACATCCAGGACCGCATCGGCCCCAACCGCGTCGGGTTCGACTTCGGCCTGCCGGCGTTGAAGTTCCTGCGCGGGTGCCTCGGGCTGGGCCAGCCGCTGGCCGACGGGCTGAAGTTCCTGCTGAAGGAGGACTACACGCCGGAGCGGACGGACAAGGCCCTCTTCACGCTCGCGCCGATGGCCGTCATCATCCCCGCGCTGATGGGCTTCGTGCTGATCCCGTGGGGGGGGATGTGGGACGTGCCCGCGTTCACGCTGCCGCTCGTGGGCGAGGTCGAGGGCGGGCGGGTGTACGTGGCGGGCGCGCCGGTGAACGTCGGCATCATCTACATCCTCGCGGTCGCGTCGCTGGGCGTGTACGGCGTGACACTCGGCGGCTGGGCGAGCAACAACAAGTACTCGTTCCTCGGCGGCCTGCGGGCGACGGCGCAGATGATCTCCTACGAGATCCCGCTCGCGCTCTCGCTGCTGGCGGCCCTGCTGCTCACCGGGGCGGTCATGCCCGAGGCCATCATCCGCCACCAGGTCGAGCACGGGTGGCTGATCCTCGCCCAGCCGATCGCGGCGGTGCTGTTCTTCTGCTGCGCCCTGGCGGAGGCGAACCGCGCCCCCTTCGACAACGCCGAGGCGGAGCAGGAACTCGTGGGCGGGTACCACACCGAGTACTCGTCGATGCGGTTCGCGCTGTTCTTCCTGGCCGAGTACGCGCACATGATCACGGGGTGCGCGTTCTTCACGCTGCTCTTCCTGGGCGGCTACCACCTGCCGCTCGGGTTCATCAGCGCGACGCACTGGCTGCACCCGGACAACGTCACGCTCGCGGGCGTGCTGGCGAAGTTCGGCGTCTACTTCGGCAAGGTCGTCGCCCTCGTCTGCTTCATGATCGTG
>JAHCJE010000244.1 GCA_026128865.1 Phycisphaeraceae bacterium
TCGCCTGGTAACGCCCACCATTGCGCCACCGTGCCCGCAACGGCCGGCGCGCCCGCCGCGTACAGTTCGCCATGCGGCCACCGCGCACCGCCCCCGCGCGTCCCGGCTTCTCGCTCGTCGAGATTCTCGTCGTCATCGCCATCGTCGCCCTGCTGATCGGCGTCCTGCTGCCCGCGCTCGGCAAGGCGCGCCGCGCCGCGCGCGACGCCGCCTGCCTGAGCAACCTCCGCCAGCACGGCCTCGCCTGGGCGATGTACATGGACGACTTCGACCGCTTCCCCTGGGGCAGCGACCCCGATTACAAGCAGAAGCTCCGCTGGGGGTGGGGCGGCGTCCACTTCTACGGCTACGACGGCGAAGACCCCGATGCGCCGTCGGACATCCTCGCCACGCGCCGCCCCGTCAACCCGTACCTCGGCCTCGACGAGACCACCGACGCCTTCGCGCGCATCTTCCGCTGCCCCAACGACGACGGCATCCGCTACTACGGCCATCCCGAAGTCCCCATCCCGTGGGAGGAGTTCGGCGCACACAGCCGCGCCGGCGAGACCACCGTCTTCGGCATGATGGGCAACAGTTACGAGGCCAACCGCATCATGTACGAGCGGCGGATCGACAACATCCCCGTCTACGGCCCGTGGTTCGGCCCCGACCGCGTGAAGGCCGTCCCCTCGCGCTTCGTCCTCCTCGGCGATTCCGGCACGATGACCGTCGCCCTGCACCGCCGGACCTTCGAGTGGATCGTCTACGCCTGGTGGCACGGCACGGGCCGCGGCCAGATGACCTTCCTCGACGGCTCGGCCCGCAGCGAGAACGTGCTCGGGGACGGGGCGTACACGATGGGGTTCTGAACGGCGGTCGGCCCGCCGCCGCTCGAGAGGGGGAGTTCCCGGACGGAGCGGGCGGAGTTACCGGTCGGAGGCGCGTCTTCCGGCACGCCGCCCGGGGGTTCCATCGCGGCTTTTCAGGAGTTGATCACGCCTTCTCAGGAGTTGAACACGGCTGTTCAGGAGTTGAACACGGCTTCTCAGGAGTTGATCACGGCTTCTCAGGAGTTGATCACGGACGTTCAGGAGTTGAACACGGCTTCTCAGGAGTTGAACACGGCTTCTCAGGAGTTGAACACGGC
>JAHCJE010000245.1 GCA_026128865.1 Phycisphaeraceae bacterium
ACGCGCGGCCGATCACTCTTCGATGGCGGCCGGGAAGCTCGAGATCCCGCGCGCGCCGGCCTCTTCGATCGCCTCGGAGCGCCGCGGGCGCTTGTTGATCGCGAGGATCTGCTTGCGGACGCGGACCGCGTCGGGGGTGACCTCGACGAGCTCGTCGGCGTCGATCCACTCCATCGCGGTCTCGATCGTGAGCGTGCGCGGCACGGCCAGCATGACGTTCTCGTCCTTGCCGTGGTTGCGCACGTTCGTCTGCTTCTTCTCCTTGACGAGGTTGCAGTCGGCGTCGCTCGGGCGGTTGTGCTCGCCCACGATCATGCCCTCGTAGACCTCGACGCCGGGGGAGATGAAGAACTCCCCGCGCGCCTGGAGATGGTTCATCGCGTACGGCGTGGCGACGCCCGGGCGGTCGGCGACGATCGCGCCGAGCTGCCGCTTCGCCATCGCGCCGCCCCACGGCTCCCAGCCGTCGAAGACGGTGGTGAGGAGGCCGGTGCCGCGCGTCGACGTGAGGAACTCTCCGCGGAAGCCGATGAGCGCCCGGCTCGGGACGCGGAACTCGAGGCGCGCGCGGCCGTGGCCGTGGTTCGTCATCTTGGTCATGCGCCCGCGGCGCTGGCCGAGGCGCTCGGTGACGACGCCGATGAACCCCTCGGGCACGTCGATGACGCAGAGCTCGTACGGCTCGTGAGGCACGCCGTCGATCTCCTTGGTGATGACCTCGGGGTTGCCGAGCTGCACCTCGTAGCCCTCGCGGCGCATCGTCTCGACGAGGATGCCGAGCTGCAGCTCGCCGCGGCCGAGGACGGTGAAGGTGTCGGGCGAGTCCGTGTCCTCGAACCTGAGCGCGAGGTTCTTCCGCGTCTCGCGGACGAGGCGCTCGCGGAGCTGCCGGCTCGTGAGGAACTTCGACTGCTTGCACTTGCCGGCGAGGGGCGACGTGTTCACGCCGACGCGCATCTTGATGGTCGGCTGCTCGACGACGATCCGGGGGAGCGCGCGGCCCTCCCAGCCCTCGGACAGATCGGTGATCGTGTCGCCGACGTCGATGTCCTCGATCCCGGCGATGGCGATGATCTCGCCGGCCTGGGCCTC
>JAHCJE010000246.1 GCA_026128865.1 Phycisphaeraceae bacterium
GACGCGGTGCCAGAAGGGAGAGAATGTAGGGCGTTCACTCATGAGTTCTGGGCTTGAAAGCGAAAAGCGAAAAACGAAAGGCGAACACAAATCCCGCGGTTCGGGGAAGGCGCCGGTTCCAGAACGACACCTTGGTCGTGGACGCGTGCTGGTTCATTGCTCTCCGATGTTCGTTGTTCGCTTTTCGCTGTTCGCTTTCCTCACCACCACATCCACAGCCGCACCGTATCCCTGATCCGCCGCGTGCCGATGTCAATCAGCGTGCGCCGGCCCGTGTCGAACTTGGCCAGGCCCTCCATGCCAGGGCGCATCCACGGCGCTGTCTCGGTCAGGCGCACGCGCACCTCGAAGGCGTTGCGCCCTTCCTCCGGCGTCGCGAGCGGCACGATGCGCTCCATCTCGAACCCGAACCGGGCGTCGGGCTTGGCCTTCGTCGCCAGGTCGTGCCGTGCGTCCTCCCCGTCGCGCCCCGCGGCCTCCATGATGAGGGCGATGTCGCGGTCGTCCACCCGCGCCACGCCGATCATGTCGTCCAGCGGCGCGATCTCGAAGAGCGCCTGCCCCGTCTGCACCGATGAGCCGATCCGTTCCTCCAGTTCGCCCGCCAGGATCGTCCCCGCGATCGGCGCCCGCACCACGGCTCGCTCGATCTTCGTCGCCAGCAGGTCCACCTCCGCCTGCGCGGCGTCAGCCTGCGCCTCGGCCTGCTGCACCTCGGCCTGCTTGCCCTGGGCGCGGGCGTTGTCCGCCCGCTTGAGCGCCTCGCGCCGCCGGTTCTCCGCTTCGAGCATCTGCAAGCGCAGTTCGACCGTGTCCAGTTCCAGCAGCACGTCACCCACCGCAACGCGTGCCCCCGGCCGGGCCTCGTCGGGCAGCGACGCGATGATGCCCTCGAACGGCGCGGAGATCGTCCGCTTGTGCCGCGGCTCGAGCGTGATCGGCGCTTCGACCCGGTAGGGCACGCGCACGAACGTGACGAGAATGGCGATCGCCATCACCGCCACGCCCGCCAGTTTCCACGCCGTGTGCTTCGGCCCGACCAACCACTCGCCCGCCCGCAGCGTCGCGTCCCACGTGCGCAGCGCGAGAT
>JAHCJE010000247.1 GCA_026128865.1 Phycisphaeraceae bacterium
GCCTGTTCGAGGAGTGGTGGCACCACGTCGAGACCGACGGCCCCCAGGCGCGGCCCGCCTGAGCGGCCCGGGCCGGGTGCGCTTGCATTCGGCCCGGACGGCTCTTATGTCAGGCCTTCGCCACACGGACCGGGAACGACCATGACCGATCTCAGCCTGCGTATCGTCGCCGACGACGAGGACGAGCCCGACGAGAAGCAGAAGGACGAGGACAAGGCCGCGAAGAAGGACGACCGCAACCGCGCGGTCCAGAAGATCCTGTTCGATTCGCGCACGATCCTGCTGTTCGGCGAGATCAACGAGAAGCAGGCGCGGGAGACCATCTCCCAGCTCCTGGCCATGTCCGAGGAGAGCCGCGATCCGATCCGCATGGTCATCAGCTCGCCCGGCGGCCACGTGGAATCGGGCGACGCGATCCACGACATGATCCGCTTCGTGGTCGCCCCGGTGAAGGTGATCGGCACCGGCTGGGTGGCCAGCGCGGGCGCCCACATCTACCTGGCGGCGAAGAAGGAAAACCGCTTCTGCACGCCCAACACCCGCTTCCTGCTGCACCAGCCCATGGGCGGCGTCGGCGGCAAGGCGACCGAGATCGACATCGAGGCCAAGGAAATCCTCAAGATGCGCGAGCGGCTCAACCGCATCATCGCCGCCGAGACCGGCCAGCCCTACGAACGTGTCGCCAGGGACACCGACCGGAACCACTGGATGGGGCCGGAGGAGGCGAAGGACTACGGCATGGTCACCCACATCGTGAACACGATGGACGAGGTGGCGTAAGCCTCCTGCCGACCGGTTCCGCCTCCCCGCAGCGGACGGGCCCGGTGGGGGCAATCGTGGTCGGCCTGCGTGCGAGGAGCACGACATGCGCGTCATGGTGATCGTGAAGGCGACCGAGGACAGCGAGAAGGGACTCATGCCGACGAACGAGATGTTCGAGGCCATGGGCCGCTTCAACGAGGCGCTGATCGCGGCCGGCATCATGCGCTCGGGCGACGGGCTGAAGCCCTCGTCCCAGGGCAAGCGCGTGGCCTTCGACGGGCCGGAGCGCCGCGTCATCGACGGCCCC
>JAHCJE010000248.1 GCA_026128865.1 Phycisphaeraceae bacterium
CGGGCCGAGCTGGCGGTTGCGCCGCTCGTCGCCGATCGTCAGCTGGCGGAAGACGTCTTCGAGGGTCTGCGTGTCGCGGTGGAGCTCGAGGAGCACCCAGCCCTTGTCGGCGATCATGCGGAAGATCTCGGGGCGGAGATCCGACCCGTCCTCCCCGGCGAGCTCGTAGGCGTGCGCGCGATCGTCCGTGGGGAGCTCGTTGACCTTCTTCACGCCGGGGAGCGAGTTGAGCGCGTGCTCGACCTCGGTCTGGCGCGGGGGCGTGCCCTTGCCGCGATAGGGCGCGTCGCCGACCGACTCCTGGATCGAGACGACGTAGCGGACGCGGCCGCTCTTGGCGCGGATCTCGTCGAGCGGGCCGTCGGCGACGACGCGACCGCGGGAGACGATGATCGCGCGGGCGCACGCGGCCTCGACCTCTTTGAGGTTGTGCGTCGAGAGGAGGACCGTGCGGTCCTTTCCGATCTGCTTCAGGTAGTTGAGGAACTCGGTGCGCTCGTTCGGATCGAGATCGCTCGTCGGCTCGTCGAGGATGAGGATCGGCGGGTCGTGGATGAGCGCCTGCGCGAGGCCGACGCGCTGGCGATAGCCGTGCGACAGCTGCCGGATCTCCTTCGAGAGCGACTGCGCGAGGCCGCAGATCTCGACGACCGTGCGCGCGCGCTGCTTGAATTTGCTCGCGTCGATGTTGCGGATCCGCGCCGCGAACTGGAGGTACTCGTAGACCGTCATCTCGAGGTAGAGCGGCGCGCGCTGCGGCAAGTAGCCGAGGTTCGCTCGAACCGAGAGGGTGTCGTCGAAGACGTCGTGGCCGCGGACCTTCGCCGTCCCGCCGGTGGGCGAGATGAAGCAGGTCAGGATCCGCATCGTGGTCGACTTCCCGGCGCCGTTCGGCCCGAGGAAGCCCACGACCTCACCCTTGTTGACCTCGAAGCTGACGTCGTCGAGCGCCTTGAACGAGCCGTATCGCTTCGTCAGGCCGCTCGCGTAGATCATCACGTCGGTGGACATCCATCCTCCGTCGCCCGTCCCCCGCCGTTCGTGGAGGGGAATCGGACGCGCA
>JAHCJE010000249.1 GCA_026128865.1 Phycisphaeraceae bacterium
CGTGGCCGTTGTTCACCTGATGCCAGATGCTCTGCAGCACCTTGCGGAAGAGGGGCGTGTCCGGAAAGCGGCGATGCATGAGCTTGCTCACGTAGGACAGGCTCACGTCGCCCTTCTTCAGGTCGGCCTCGGAGAGCACGCGCAGCCCGCGCGTGCGCGCGTCGCTGTGGCCCTCGAAGGTGAAGTTCACCTCCTGCACGCCATGGCGCTCGGCCGCTTCGCCGAACGCCGCCTCGGCCCCCTGGGCGGCCCCGCTGAAGAGGATGCAGTCTGCCGGCGTCACGACGGGTCCCTCCAGAGGCGGGTTCTGTAACCGATCACCCCCTGGCGTCAAATGGGGGCCGTCGCGGAGCTACTGGTGGGCTTCGTCCCGGACCCGATCGGCGCCCTCGCGGGCGTTGGCCTTCGTCTGCGCCTCGTTCGCACGCCATGTCCGCTGCGCTGCGGAGGGGCCCTGGGTGAAGAAGTCGCGCGTCGTGCGGCCGAAGGTGAGGGCCCCGTCGCGGACGGCGCGGCCGCCGGTCTTGGCGGACTCCTCCACCACGCCGCCGACCTTGCGGCCGGTGTCGCCGGCGTGGACCGCCGCCACGGGAGCGGCGGCCAGGACGGCCAGGAGTGCGATTATCGTCGTGGGTCTCATACGCTCTCACTCCGAAGCGAGACGCGTGCCAGAGCGAAGGCCCGACGGTCCGCGGGGTTCATCGGGGCGGGTTGTAGATATTTCCCGCTGCCCGCGTCAGCCGACGCCGAGGGCGCGGCGCATGCGCGCCGTCATCTCGGTCGGCGTGTGCGGGATGCGCGGCCCGGGCGGGCCGCCCTCGCCGGGCTCGACGCGCACGTGCAGGAACACCGGCCCTTCGGCCGACGCCAGCTCCGGCGCCAGCGCACGCAGCGCGTCGGGCGTCGCCGGCTGCTCGACGCGGCGGTAGCCCGCAGCGCGTGCGACGGCGGCGAGGTCGACGACGTCGCTGATCGTCGGCTGGCCGCCCGTCGAGGCGTGCCGCCCGTTGTCGACGCACACGTGCAGCAGGCGCTTCGGCGCCCGCGCG
>JAHCJE010000025.1 GCA_026128865.1 Phycisphaeraceae bacterium
TGGTGGTGAACCTGCCGAACGAGCGGAAGATCGCGGTGGACGCGAAGACGCCGACGGACGCGTACATGCGTGCGGTGGAGGCGGCGACGCCGGAGGAGGCGGAGGCGTACCTGGAGCGGTTCGCGGGGCACGTGGAGGAGCAGGTGCGCGCGCTGAGCGGGAAGCGGTATTGGGCGCAGTTCGACGGGTCGCCGGAGTTCGTGGTGATGTTCGTGCCGGGGGACCAGTTCGTGGATGCCGCGCTGGCGCGGCGGCCTGAGTTGCTGGAGCGGGCGGCGCAGGCGAACGTGATCCTGGCCAGCCCGAGCACACTGATCGGGCTGCTGCGGGCGGTGGCGGTGGGGTGGCGCGAGCACCGGCTGGCGGAGGAGGCGCAGCGGCTGCTGGAACTGGGTCGGGAGTTGCACCAGCGAGCGGCGACGGCGTTCGAGCACGTCGAGGGGCTGGGGGCGGCGATTCGGCGCTCGGCGGAGAAGTACAACGAGTTTGTCGGGTCGGTGGACAGGATGTTGCTGCCGCACCTGAAGAAGTTTGAGGATGCGGGCGTGAAGGGGAAGAAGGAGTTGCCGGCGTTGCCCGAGGTGGACGTTCGCTTGCGGGGGATGGCGGGGGATGCGGTTGTGGGGGAGTGATGCGTGCGTGCGGAAGAACCCCGAGCTTCCGCTCGGGGCTCGTAGGGGACGTTCGTAGGGGAGTGGGGTGCGCGATTGGAAAGGCCCGGCTTTGGGGGCCGGGCCTCTCCGCATCGAGGAAACAGGCTTGTGGATGTGTCCGGGCGTTCGCTCGGTGGCTCGTTTGGTCATTCGACCCCGAGCTCCCGCTCGGGGCTCGTAGGAGGTGAGGGGGGGGCGATCTCGGGTCAGTTGCATCCGGCGTTGTAGAGGTTGAGGAAGTTGAGGACGTCGAGGGTGTCGTGGACGCCGTTGCCGTCGAGGTCGGCGGATTCGTGCTTGTTGGTCCACGCGTTGAGGAAGAGGAGGACGTCGAGTGAGTTGAGTGAGCCATCGCCGTTGAAGTCTGCGACGCAGGGTGCGACAACGAGCATGGCGTTGACGCGGAAGCCGGCGTTGTAGGTGGCCTTGAGGGCGCCGGTGTGGGCGTTGAAGCGTTTGATGATTCCGGAGGAGTCGGAGACGAGGAGGTCTCCGTCGTGCATGGCCATGGCGGAGCAGTCCACGCCGACGGAGATGGTTGCTGTGTAGTTTCCGTTTGTGGCGTCGAAGCGATAGACGATGCCCTGCTGCGCGCCGACGAGGAGATCGGTGCCGTCTGTGGTGGCGCTGCGCGGCTGGCCGCCGCAGGCGGTGAACATCTCGAACCCGTCGAAGCCGACGGTGGTTCGATAGATCGCGGTGGAGTTCGCGCCTGCGTAGATGGTGTTGTTGAAGATGGAGAGGGCGCGGATGTCGTCGTGTGCGTAGTAGGTGTCGGAGACCTGCTTCGTGAGTGGGTTGACGCGGAGGACGCTGCCGAGCGAGCCTGAGATGTAGAGGCTGTCGCCGTACATGACCATGTCGGTGCAGTTTGAGGGGACGGACCAGGCGTCCGTGGGGAACCCGAGATTGAGGTCGATGCGGTAGATGAAGCCGTTGGAGTCTGCGAGAAGGAGATCGCCCTGGTGCTTGGCCATGGCGGAGACGGGTCCGGAGCAGACACCTGCGAACTCGAAGACGCCTGTGTTGGCATCCGCCTTCATGAGGATGCCGTCCGGACCGGCGACGTAGATCGTGTCGGCGAGGGCGGGCGTGCCGAGGCAGGCGAGCGCGAAGAGCGAGGCGAGGCGAGCGGTGCGGTTCATGGTGAATCTCCCGTTTGGGCGCCGGACAACACCGGCGTGTGCGTTCAGGGGCATTGTCCGGGCGTCGCGCTGGGAGCCTGCCCATCTGAACGGAGGGGGCAGGAGGGGACAGTGAGCAATGGACAGTGGACATTCAGGCCCGCGGATTCGGGGCTTCTGGGCGGTTCCAAGGGGGTTCTGGGGGGTTGCGGGGTCAGATTTCGAGGCGTGGGGGGCGAGTGCGTCCGACGAACCAGGCCATGAGTTCGCCGCGGCTGGAGACGCCGAAGTGTCGGTAGACGGCCATGACGTGCTCGTGAACGGTGGGGCGTGAGAGGTCGAGTCGGTAGGCGATCTGTTTTTCGCTGTCGCCGTCGAGGAGGCCGTCGAGAATCTGGCGGCGTCGTGGGGTGAGGTCGGAAACGGACGGCTCAACGGCGGAGGCGAGCGGTCCGCCGACGAGTGTGCCGACGCGTTCGTGGACGTAGCGGAGCATCCACCAGTGGCGGCGTCCGAAGGAGGGGGCACCGACGGGGCGGTGTATCCAGAGCGAGTGGCAGAGACCGCCGACGGGGAGGCGTTGGAGGGAGATGACGTAGTCGTCGATTCCGCTCTGGCGGTGGATTTCGTTGAAGGCGCGTGAGCGATACCAGGAGGTTCGGTCCCAGAGTTGGTCGCGAAGTCGGGTGACGATCGCGCCGGTGGTCCGCGCGAGGCTGGGGAACTCGGGCGTGCGCTCGACGGGGACGTTCTCGACGTATTCGAGCCAGGCGCGTTCGGCGCGCTGGTCGGGCCAGCCGAGGCGGATGGAGCCGAGGTGCTGGTTGGGTCGTCCCGGGCCGAAGTCGCGCATGTTGCCGGAGATGCCGACCTGGGCGTCGAGGAGGGAGAAGAGTCCGGTCAGGAGGCGCGTCTGCCAGGCGTGATGATCCGCGCCGGCATCGCGGCACTCATCGACGAGCCTCGCGCAGCGTCGGACGTCGGCGGGCCTGATTCGATCGGATCGGGACATGGGCGCGAACCCCTGGAAGGCGCCGACTGCGATCATTCTACAGACGGGGGCTGCCAAGGAGAAGCGTCATCCCTCCCGGCAAGCTCTCACGGGTGTCGGCGTCCCCGCACCTGCACTGAAACCTCTGAGCGAAGCCCGGTAACGCAATGCGCTCTGTGGGTCGGTCAGTGCAGGACGCGGTAGACCTCGGCCTGATCGGTGAGGCCCTGGGCGACCTTTTCGGCGGCGTCTTCGCGCATGGGGTGGAAGCCGCCGTCCACAGCGGACTGGTAGAGGGTGACGCCGTCGGCGCGCTGGGCGGTCAGGCGTCGGAGTTCATCGTTCATGGACATGATCTCGTAGACGGCGACCCGGCCGCGGTAGCCCGAGCCGAAGCAGGCCTCGCAGCGTGCGCCGTCGTGGGTCTGCGCGCCGCCGCACGCGGGGCAGACGCGGCGTACGAGGCGCTGGGCGAGGACGGCGAGGAGGCAGGAGGTGACGAGGTACGGCTCGACGCCGATGTCGATGAGGCGTGGGATCGCGCTGGGGGCGTCGTTGGTGTGGAGCGTGGCGAGGACAAGGTGTCCGGTGAGGGAGGCCTGGATGGCGAGTTGCGCGGTCTCCTTGTCGCGGATTTCGCCGACGAGGATGACGTCCGGGTCCTGGCGGAGGAGTGCGCGGAGTCCGGTGGCGAAGGTGACGCCGCGCTTTGGGTTGACCTGCATCTGGCTGATGCCGTCGAGGTGGTATTCGACGGGGTCTTCGATGGTCATGACGTTGCGTGAGCCGCGGTCGACGCGGCCGAGGGCGGCGTAGAGGGTCGTGGTCTTGCCTGAGCCTGTGGGCCCGGTGACGAGGATCATGCCTGTGGGGCGGTCGATGAGGTCGAGGAGTTGGGCCTGCATCCTCTTGGCCATGCCGATCTCGTCGAGGGAGAGTTGGGTCTGGGTCTGGTCGAGGAGTCGGAGGACGAGGCGCTCGCCGAAGACGGTGGGGATGCAGGAGAGGCGGACGTCGACCTTTTTCTGGCCGATGCGGACGGAGGTGTGGCCGTCCTGTGGGCTGTGGCGGTTGGCGATGTCGAGTTCGGTCATGACCTTCATGCGGCTGGAGATGGCGGGCGCGAGGGACATGGGGGGGGTGAAGGCGTCGACCAGCATGCCGTCGATGCGGAAGCGAATGACGAGGCGGTTCTCCTGGGGGTGGACGTGAACGTCGCTTGCGCGGCGTCGGAGGGCCTCGAAGAGGATCATGTTGACGAGGCGGATGACGGGGGTCTGACGGGCGAGGGAGAGGAGGTCGGTGGAGGAGGAGAGTCCGGCGGCGGCGGACTCGATGGCGGACTGGTCGAGTGGGAGTTCCTCGATGATCTCGGTGACGAGGTCGCCGCGCTGCTCGTAGCCGCGGTTGAGGACGTTGGCGACGGCGACGCGCGGGGCGAGGACGATGCGCAGGGGCATGGAGAGGAGGTCTTCAACGAGGTTGAAGACGGCGGGCTGCATGGGCTGGCTGGTGACGACGGTCATGGTCTGGCCGTCGCTGGAGAGGCCGGCGACCTGCTGCTGGCGCGCGAGGTCGGCTGGGACGACCTCGTAGAAGCGGCTGGCGGAGTCCTGGAGTCGCGGCTCGGGGTCGAAGGGAAGGCCGGTGCGCTCGGCGAGGCGTGTGAGGGCCTGCTGCTCGTCCATGGCGAGCATGGCGAGCATGACGTCCCAGGGGTCGGAGTCGGAGCCTTCGGCGCGTGGGAACTGGCGGAGTTTGTCGGGGCTGACGCGGAGGGGGCCGAGGAGGTCGGCGACGCGGGCGAACTCGTCGGTGGCGAGGGCGCGCGCGGGGGCGGTGGCGGCGTGCCGGCCGTTGGCTCGATCGCCGGGGCCGAGGAGTCGGCGGATGCGCATCAGTGGCCGTCCTCGGGTCGGATGCGGTGGACGGTGCCGGGGAGGGGGGGGAGTTCGGGTGCGTCGGTGGCGGGGTCGATGAGGCGCATGGGGGAGGGCTTGAGTGAGGGGAGGTCTGGAGCCAGCCCTGCCTTCTCCTGCGGGCCGCGGGTGAGGAGTCGTGCGTCGTAGAAGTCGGTGTCGGTGAGGATTCGCGGGGTGATGAAGACGTAGAGGAGCGCGCTGCTTTTGACCTTGTTCGTGTCGCGGAAAAGCAATCCGAGGAGAGGGATGTCGCCGATCAAAGGCACCTTGACGACCGTGTTGCGCACGTCTTCAACAGTAATCCCGCCCACAACGATGGTCGTATCCGATGGGATCGTAACCGCATTGGACCTGATGGTCCGCTCAACGATCGGCGGTGGCAGGCCTGCCTGTCCGGCTCCGACAAAGTTCGAGAGTGTGATCTCGTACCGAAGCCGAAGGTAACCTGCTTCGGAAATGCTCGGTGTCGCCAGGAGCGTTGTACCCGCGCGCTCGTAGCCGCCGAACGAAACCTGGTCCGTCGTCTGGCCGACAGTGGTGGTCGTCGTCGGTTGAAGCTCAACGCTCGTGATTTCAGCCTCCTCATTGTCATTCACGAGCAGTTGGGGCGAGGAGAGGATGCGACCGTCGGTGTCACGCTGGATAGCGTTGAGTATGAAGGGGACATAGTCGCTCTTGATGAGCGCGGCGGTGAGTCCCGCGAGGTTCGCGGCGGGTGTCTTGGGGTCGGTGAAGTCGGCTCCGCTCCCGAGGTCGTTGAGGCCGAAGTTTGTTCCAGTGCGGAACTGGCCGGCCTTGAGCTGGCTCTCGACGGCGAGGCGGAAGTCGGTGGAGTCGCTGACGGCGAGGATGCGGGCCTCGATGTAGACCTGGGGCCTGCGCTGGTCGAGTTTGTCGATGAGGTCGGCGAACTGCTTCTGGAGCCGCTGCTGGGCCTTGACGAGGACGGTGTTGGTCGGCTCGAAGGCGACGACGAAGGCGGTCTCGGCGGTGGCGGTGAAGCCGGCGTCCTCCTGGCCGGGTGCGGCGATGAAGACGGAGGTGGGCTGGACGCCGCCGGTGGCGGTGCGTCCGACGCCCGGCAGGAGAGGTGAGGTTCCGGTTGCGGTGGAGCCTTCGATGAGGCCCATCATCAGGTCGGCGAGGGCGGTGGCGTCGACGTTGCGGACCTTGTACTCGCGGATGACGATGCGTTCGTCCTCGGTGCCGAAGGTCTCGATGAGGCGTGAGAGTTGATCCTGCTGGACCTCGGTGCCGTAGTAGACGATGAGGCCGCGGCGTTCATCGACGACCATGACGGACCCGCCGCCGCCCGGCTCGGCCTGCCCGAGGAGTCCTGCGGCCTGCTGCTGTCGCTGCTGCTGGGCGGTGAAGACGGCGAAGGGTGACTGCTGCTGTCCGGCGGCCTGGGTGTCGAGCGTGACGACCTGGCCCATGCCGCGGCGGCTGGCGAGGTCTGCGATGGCGCGTGCGGAGGAGCCTGCGAAGAACTGCCTTGGTGTGAGTTCGGTGGGCCGGTCGATCATCTCGATGACGCCGCGGACGCGTTCGGCCTCGGCCGGGTAGCCGCGGAAGTAGAGGGCGTTGGACTGGGGATCAACGGTGAGGCGGTCGGCGAGGTTGTCGAGTCCGCCGCCGAGACCGAGGGCTGCGGCGGCGGGATCCTGCTGCTGAGTGCGCTGGCGGGCGGCCTGGCTCTGGCCGACGAGTTCGATGGCGCGTTCGCGAGCGGCGGAGGCCGAGACGAATCGGAGGTCGATGCGCGATTGCACCATGCCTTTGAAGTGCTCGAGAAGGCGTGAGACCATCTCCTCGACGTGGCGGACGCGGCGCGGGGAGTCGGTGACGACGATGAGGCCGAGGTCGTCGAGGTAGGCGATCTGCGACCCGCCCTGTCTGGGCTGGCCGGGCGTTGCGCCGGGTTCGAGGGCGGAGCGCAGAGCGGAGGGGCGGACGTTGGGCGTGGGGATGATGCGGGTGGTTGCGAAGTCCTCGGCAAAGGACTGGGGGACTTCGTTGGCGGGCTGGATGCGGTAGAAGCCTGCGGCGTCGCGGACGATGGAGTAGTCGTGCTGGTCGAGAAGGGCTTCGAGGAGGGTGAGGAGTTGGGAGCGTTTGACGGTCTGCGAGGCGTTGAACGTGACCTGTCCTGTGAGCGTGCCCTTGACGGAAACGTTGATGCCGAGTGTCTCGGTGACGTAATCGACGAGGGCCATGAGTTCGACGGCCTCGGAGAACGCCGGGATGGTGATGTCGTCGTCGGGGTTGCCGATGGGAGCGGTGTTCGCCGGTTGTGCGTTCTGGATCGCCGCAGCGGTGGACGTGAGGAGGAGCATGGCGGCAGCCAGGAGCACGGTTGTGCCGGACCTCCCCCACTTCCCCCACCGTCTGCGGGAAACCGTTGAACCGGTCGGGCTGTGCGCTGTCACGGGGATCCCTCCTTGCACGGGGCCGCTACGTTATACCAACTCGGCCGGGAACGGCTGAAGGCCCGGGAAACCGCGATGCGGATCGTCAGTCTGGTGCCATCGGCGACGGAGTCGCTCTGCCTCGTGGGCGGGCGCGGGATGCTGGTGGGGCGGTCGCACGAGTGCGACTTTCCGGACGGACTGGAGGACCTCCCGACGCTGACGGCTGCCCGGACGGTGGGTGGCGACGCCGCGGCCATCGACGCGGAGGTACGGCAGGAGTTGGCCGGGGGCCGATCGCTGTACACGATCAACGAGGCGGAGATCGAGCGATTGCAGCCGGACCTGATCCTGACGCAGGATGTGTGCTCGGTCTGCTCGATCGACCTGGAGACGGTGCGGCGGCTGGTGGAGCGGATGACGCCGCGGCCGCAGGTGCTGAGCCTGAACCCGACGACAGTCGAGGATGTGCTTGACGACGTGCTGGCGGTGGGCGAGGCGGCGGGGCTGGCGAGCGGGGCGCGCGAGGCGGTGCTGCGGCTGCGCGAGCGGCTGTTCCGGGCGCAGGAGTACGTGCCGCCGTATGTGGACGGGCCGGTGGTCGGGTTCCTGGAGTGGACGGACCCGCTGTTCATCGCGGGGCACTGGACGGTGCAGTTGATCGAGCGTGCGGGCGGGCGGCACCCGCTGAACCCGACGGTGGCGTGCGAGGACGCGGGCGCGGCGGAGGGGCCGCAGCAGGCGGAGCGCGCGGCGGGGCGGTCGATCGCCGTGCCCGCGGAGGTGTTCGCGGGCGCGAGGCCTGAGTGGCTGGTGGTGTGCCCGTGCGGGCTTGGGCTGGAGCGTGCGTGGGAGGAAACGACGCGGCTGGCGAGAGCGGAGCGCTTCCGTACACTGCCCGCGGTGCGCGCCGGGCGCGTGGCAGTGGTGGATGGGAACCAGATGTTCAACCGTCCTGGGCCGAGGCTGGTGGACGCATTCGAGTGGCTTGTGGGATGGTTGCAGGATCGCAGGGAGCTGATACCACCCGGGTTTCCGTGGCGGGCATGGGCATGATTGGGGGGGTTGGAGGGAGGACGCGATGCGGATCGCACTGTTCAGCGCGAGAGGGTTCGACCGCGAGTTCTTCGATCGCGCCAACGCCCGGCACGGGCACGAGATCGTGTATTTCGAGGCCGGGTTGGACTCGCGGACGGCGGGGCTTGCCGCCGGGTATGCGTGCGTGTGTCCGTTCGTGAACGATTGTCTCGATGATGCGACGATCGAATCTCTTGCGAGGGGCGGGACGCGGCTTCTGGCTCTGCGGAGCGCGGGTTTCAACCACGTGGATCTTGCGGGCGCGGCTCGACGCGGGGTGACGGTGGCGCGCGTGCCGGCGTATTCGCCGCACGCGGTCGCGGAACATGCCGTTGGGCTGCTGCTGACGGTGAACCGGAAGTTGCACCGCGCTGCCGCGCGCGTGCGTGAGCATAACTTCGCCCTCGACGGGCTGATGGGGTTCGACCTGCACGGCAAGACCGTGGGCCTCGTAGGAACGGGGCGCATCGGCGATGCCTTCGCGCGCATCATGCTCGGCTTCGGGTGCACGGTCACCGCGTCGGACCCGAACCCTGACGCGGCACTCGCGGGGTTGGGCGTGCGCTACGTCGGCCTCGATGACCTTTTCGAACGCAGCGACGTGATCTCGCTGCATTGTCCGCTCACGCCCGAGACGCGCCACCTGATCAGCGATGCCGCACTTGCGCGCATGAAGCCCGGCGTCGTGATCCTGAACACCAGCCGCGGCTCGGTGCTCGACACCCGGGCGGTGATCCGCGCGTTGAAAGCGGGCCGGCTCGGCGGGCTGGGGATCGACGTCTACGAGGAGGAAGGCGACCTCTTCTTCCGCGACCTGTCGGATCGAGCGCTGCTGGATGACGTGCTCGCCCGGTTGCTGACCTTCCCGAACGTGGTCGTGACCGCCCACCAGGGTTTTTTCACCCGGGAGGCGATGGAGGCGATCGCCGAAACCACCCTGGCCAACGCCGCGGGGTTTGAGCGTGGGTGCGTGCCGGCGGCGAATCTGGTTACGCCCCAGGCGCATATCGCGAAGTCTGGCTGAGGCAATGGTTTGCGATGGACTGTGCCATGTTTTTGCCCGCCGCGTGAGTTTCCGAGAAACTTTCTTGAAACCGAAGGCGTGTTCCCCTATTACATACTCAAGTGAAGACCACTCGGCTCCCGTGACTCCGGGAGTCTCGGATCCGCACCCCAGCACGGGCGGTACAGCCGCCCTTCAGGAGAAACGGGATGAAGAGCAGACTCGTTCGTACGGTCGCGAGCCTCGCGGCGGCAGCCCTCGCCGGCACCGCCTCGGCCCAAGTCATCGACTCCCAGGACTTCGAGGGAGACGGGAAGGACGGATACGGCGGGTGGACGGTGAACGGCAACCAGATGATCTTCGGCGGTGGCAACCCGGGTCAGTACATGGGCATCCCCTACCTTGACTTCTGGGGGGTGACGCTCGAGAACGAGAACTCCAAAAACCCCGTGAACGGTGACTACACCAAGCTCGGGCCGACGAAGTTCTCGGTGGACATCCGGGTCTTTGCGCTCGACAACTTCGGCGGCGATCCGCTCAACCCGGACTGGTTCCCGATCGTGCTTCAGTTGCATGACTTCGGGGATCCCGACAACTGGGATGACAACGTGAGCGTTTGGTTCCTGGGCAAGGGTCTGCCGCAGGTGGAGGACGGGTGGGTTCGCTACGAGTTCCTGCTCCCCGATCCGACGCAGGACGCGCTGCCACCCGGTTGGGGCGGGACCGGGGCGGAGAACGAGTGGGGCGATCCGATCCTGCCGCCCGACCGCACGTGGAGCAGTGTCCTGTCGAGCGTTGATGCCGTCTCGTTCACGACCTTCGTGCCGGGTTACTTCTACGGGTTCAACTTCTGGGAGGTCGGCTTCGACAACGTGCTTGTGGAGGTTGTTCCGGCGCCCGGCACTCTGGCGTTGCTCGGGGCCGCGGGCCTGCTCTCCTCGCGCCGTCGCCGCTGATTCGGTCGAGCGCGAAACGCATCGGGGTCCCCCACCCCATGAGTCCGGGGCGGTCCTGCGGGATCGCCCCGGTTTTTTGGCGGTGCGTGTTCAGTTCCGCAGCAACTCGACGATCGCGTCGAGGCCGCGTTCCAGTTGCTCGCGGCTGGTCGCGAAGCCGAGTCGGAAGTGGTCATCGCGCGAGGAGAACACGGAGCCGGGGATGACGAGCACGCTGCGCTCGATGGCGCGCTCGACGAATCGCGATCCGCTGGAGGCGAGCCTCTCGGGGACGCGTGGGAAGGCGTAGAAGGCACCGCCGGGGAACGGCAGTTGCGTGACTTCGCGCAGGCGATCGACGACGAGGTTGCGCCGAGCCTCGTACTCCGAGACGTGCTCCGCCATATCGACGTCGAGCGCGGCGAGGCACCCCCACTGCAGCGGTGCCGGCGCGCACACGAACGTATACTGCTGGAACTTGGCCATCTGCTCGACGAGTGCGGTCGGTCCTGCGGCGTAGCCCATTCGCCACCCGGTCACGCCGTAGGTCTTGCCGAACCCGCGGACGACCAGCACGTCGTGCTGCGCCGCCTCGAACCGGGCGGGGCTTGGGCAGCAGTCCCGGGCGGCGTCGCCCGCGAATCGGTCCGTCCGCGATTCGGAGTAGCAGAACTCGTCGTAGATCTCGTCGGAGATGAGCAGGACGCCCCGCCGCCGGCAGAGGTCGAGCAGGTCCGCACACTCATCGCGCGTCGCCACCACGCCGGTCGGGTTCGCGGGCGAGTTGAACAGGACGATCTTCGTTCGTTCCGTGATGAGCGGCTCGACGCGCTCTGCCGTCATGCGTCCGTCGGGGTGCGTGTCGCACACGACTGCCTTTGCCCCGCAGAGGGTCGCCAGGTGCGGGTAGAGGACGAACCAGGGGTCGGGGATGATGATCTCGTCGCCCGGTCCGAGCAGCGCGAAGCACGCGAGCAGCAGGGCGCCGCTCGTGCCGCTGGTGACCAGCACGGACGCCCCGGAGCCTGGTTCAAGATCCCATCCCAGATCGTCGGCGAGGGTGCGCTCGATTCGAGAACGCAACTCGGGGACACCTTGCGTGAGCGTGTAGCAGTTGCGGTCTTCGGAGATAGCGTGGATCGCGGCGCGTTTGACCGCGTCTGGCGCCGGGAAGTCCGGTTGGCCGATCGAGAGGTTGCAGGGGTTTTTGAGTTTCGCGCCGAGTTCGAAGACGCGCCTGATGCCCGAGGCGTCGATGGCCCGGGCACGGTCGGCGAGCAGTCGGTTGATGTCCATGACGGACCGCGGCCGGGCCGCTCCCTTGATGCGTCAGCGTACGAGCGTCTTGGGGATGCCGAGTGCCTTGTCCTTCTTGGGGTCGAACTTTTTGTCGGCCTGCATCTTGGCGATGCGTTCGGAGCGCTTCAGCACGGAGCGCTTGCCCGCCAGGTTGCCCTTTGTCTTCAGCGATCGGTCCATGCTCATCCGTCTGCGCTCCAGTCCGTCAACGGTCGGCTCGTTCCCATCCTGCGTCGGCAAAGTTCGAGACCCCGCCGGCCGCCCGCCAAGCCTGCCCGAGGCGCAGCGCCTCGGACCTAAGCCGGGCCCGCTCGGCCTCCGACGCCCGGAACCCGTCGCTCGGGAACCCGGCCGCGGCGTAGAGGGCGTAGCGGGGTGGATTGTTGCCGCTGCGAGTGCGTGGATCAATGACTGCGAAGGCCTGGAATCCTCGGTCGTTGAGGAACGCAATGGCACTGACCGCGTCATCCTGGGGGAGTGTTGCCAGTCGAAGGTAGTTGGTCTGGGGCTGGCGAGGATCGGAGGACGACACCCCGGTCGGCCCGAGGACTGCGGCAGCGCCGCCTGGCGTCTGTCGCTGGGTCGTGGGCGTGTCCGACTGGCGTGGTTGCTGGCGGGGCGTGTCGGTCTGCCGTTGGGTGGTGGGCGAGAGGGTGGGATCGGTAGCCGGTCCTTGAATGGCGAGTTCGCGGCGGAGTGCCTCGTCGCGGGCAGAGGACTCGCCTGACCGGAATCCGATGGTCCATGCCCCGATGATCAGGCCCAGGACCGCGGCGAGAGCGACGAGGGCGTAACTCGTGGGAACCCGGACTTCGCCCCCTGTGAGACTGAACGCCTGGTGTGGCTGGTCGCGTGGGGGTTCGGGCGTGGGCGTGGGCTTCGGTCGGGGGGAAGGCTGCGGGTCTGCTCGCCTTGGTTCGGATATGGGCCTGGGGGCTGGAGCCGGGCGTGGTTCGGGCGCCGTGTGTCGGACGCCCGCTGGTTGCGACCCCTGGAGCAGTTCGAAGAGCGGCGGGCTGTGTCTGCGACCTGGCATGCTCACGATTCTACCTCCCTCCGACGCGATCCCGAGTGTTCATGACGCGGCCCTATACTGCCGGCCCATGGCCATCCGGGACGAGGACGTGATTCTGATCCGCCCCGCGCCGATGACGCGCGGCGAGCGTGCATATCTCCCCGCCATCATCGGCGGTTTCGGCGTGACGATGCGGCACTTCTTCACGTCGTTCGGGCAGGGCAAGACCAGCCGATCGATGCAGTACCCGGAGGAGCGCAAGGAACACTCGCCGCCCGAGCGTGGCGGGATGCAGAAGAGCAACTTCCGGGCGTTTCACCGCCTGAACCGCGACGAGCAGGGTCGCGTCAAGTGCGTCGCGTGCATGATGTGCCCGACGATCTGTCCGGCGAACTGCATCCACATCGTTGCGGCGGAAAGCCCGTGGGACGACCGCGAGAAGTACCCTGCGAAGTTTGAGATCGACGAGCTGCGGTGCATCTTCTGCGGGATGTGCGAGGAAGCCTGCCCCGTGGACGCGATCGAGTTGACGACGGAGTATGACGTGGTCGGCCTGAGCCGCCAGGAGATGGTCTTCGACAAGGAGAAGCTCCTGAAGGTCTACGACGTGACGGTCGAGAAGAAGCCGATGTAGCGGGGTCTGGGGGCGGGCGCGCGTCGATAGCGAACCTATGCCGAACCCGGCGAGGGGTGTTTCTCGGACGGTGTGCCGTCTGGACTTTTTTTTCTGATTTTGCTGGCAGGCCCGGAAATCGGTGGCACTGTGCCCCATGACGGTGGAGTTCGTAACTGCGCGAGCGGAATCGCGTTTTCGTTTGGAACAGGCCTGCCGACTGCTCCGGAAAGATGTGTTGGGCAGGTCTTGGAGAGAGAGTGTCCCATGCACGGGAGACGAAGTCCATCGACCGCGTTCGCCAATTGTGCGGCGATCGCTGTCGGTTCTTGATTGCGTGTTTCAACCCGATCGGGCCTGCTCAGGCCAGGCTTGGAAGAGAGTTCGAGGAGAACAACCCGTTTCGACCTTATTACACCTGCCCGGCTGGCACACTCGTCAAACCGTGGCATGTTTGAGGGACGTCCGAGATACCCATTCCACCGGCGGTGCCGTGGGGATTGACCATCCGAAGAGAGAGGCGGCTGCCGATCCAGGGCCGCTAAGGAGGACCGAAAGGTGATGAACCGGCTCACGACAGCAGTGGCGACCGTCGCCGGCATGGCAGCGGGAGCGAACGCGACACTCTTCAGTTTCGCGTCCGATGTTGACCATACGAGTTTCACGTTCAGGGGCTTGGGCGGTTTCGTTGGTGACGCGATGGACCCGAGCGAGCCTCTGACGCTTCTGATTGACGACACGAACGGTCCGGGCGTACCGATCTCGATCAGCGTGGAGTTCAACGCTGAGTTCGGGATCAAGCACCTCGGGAGCGTTCCGTCCGGTGGCGGCACCTTCGTGCACGTTTACTCGCTCGATGGTGCGTTCGAGTTCCGCGATGCGGCCGGCGGGCTGGTTCTCTCCGCCACGGTCACGGGCGGTTCGCTGACCGCCCTCGGCGGGGCGAAGTCGTGGTACTCTGCCGGCTCGATCTTCGGCGCGGACAGCATCGACACCGACGTGACGTATACCTGGCACGGGCCGAACATGCCTGCGTACGGCCTGTTCACGGGTTCCTCGATCGGGCCTGATGACGCGGCGTTCACGCTCACGTTCCTGCAGAGCGATGCGGGCATGGGCGTCGAACTCGGGCAGGACATGCTCCCGAGCATGTGGTGGATGTCCGAAGGCTCGTACTCCGGTTCTGCTTTCTTCGTGCCGGCCCCCGGGTCGCTCGCGCTGCTCGGCATGGGCGTGCTCGCGACGGTTCGCCGTCGCCGCTGAATGATCGGACTGGCATCCCGCTCTTCACAACCGTCTGCCCGCACAGGCCGGCGGTTTTTTCTTGCAGTGGGACTGCTGCATGGAAACCCGGCGACGGCGGCAACCCACGTTCGGGGCTACTTGATGCAGGGCCGAAGGTCGTCCGCCATTTCGCATGCCGCTCGGTGCACGGCGTCGGTCCATTGCTCTCCCGCGCGAGGGGCTGCGTAGATCACCGATCGGCTCGCGTTCACCAGCACGCCTCGCTCGCCCGGGGTGCGCGCGCCGTCGCGCACGAGCGCCCGCACGTCGTCCGCCGTGCCGCCCTGCGCACCGTAGCCAGGCACCAGGATCGGAACATCCGGCATCCGCGCCCGCAACGCCGCACCGTCGGCGGGCTTCGTCGCCCCTACCACAGCGCCGGCGTCGCTCAGCCCGCGCGCCCCGCGCCGGCTTGCTCCCAGCGCGGCGACGTGGTCCGCCATCATCTCCGCGACCGTCCGCCCGTCCTCCAGCCTCGCCGATTGCACCGCGTCGCTGCCGGGGTTGCTCGTCCGCACAAGCACAAACACGCCCAGGCCGGCGTCGAGGAACGGCTCGACCGTCTCCGGCCCGAGGTAGCCGCTGACCGTGACCGCGTCCGCGCCGAGTCCGACCGCGGCCGCCGCGTAGTGCTCCGCCGTCGTCCCGATGTCGCCGCGCTTCGCGTCCAGCACGACGATCAGGCCCGCCGATCGCGCAGCACCCATGACGTTCCGCAGCACGAGCAGCCCCGCCGCGCCGTACCGCTCGAAACACGCCGACTGCGGCTTGACGGCGGCCGCGTGCCCGCGCACGGCCTCGATCACGCTGGCACAGAACTCGAACAGCCCCACGGCCTCGTCGTCGGAGCCCGGCCGCGCACGGAACTCCGCCGGCAGCCGATCCGCCACCGGGTCCAGTCCCACGCAGACGGGCGCGCCAACACGGTCGATCGCGTCGGCCAGGCGGTCGCTGAATCTCGCGGACGGCGCATCGCTCACCGCGGCTATCGTAGCCCGAGGGCAGGCACCCACCGTGGACCCCAACACGCCGACACGCATCGACCTGAAGAAGGACCGCGGCCTCACGGTCGAGTGGGCCGACGGCTCCACCTCCTACTACACCATCGCGTATCTCCGACGCATGTCCCCCTCCGCCGACATGCGCGAACTGCGCGGGCAGATGGCCCGCAACCCGCTCACGGTCCTGCCGAACGCACCCGCCTCGGCCGGCGCGCCGCTGGCCGCGGTCGATGCCGAACTGGTCGGCCACTACGCCCTGCGCATCCGGTTCTCCGACGGGCACGACACCGGCATCTACTCATGGGCGTACCTCCGCGAGATCGACCCACGCCTCCGCGAGGCCCGGCCCGCCGAGGGCGAGTGAACCGCCGCGACGCCGCGGGTATGTTCTCTCACCGATGCCCGACCCCGCGTCCGGTCCCGTGCCGAACCTGACCCTGCTGTCGCCGCTCGAACAGGTGCAGGGCGTCGGCCTGCGTCGCGCCGAGATGCTGGCAACGCTGGGCCTCACCAGCCTCGGGAGGCTCGTCGCGCACCTGCCGACGCGCCACGAGCGGCACGAGGAGGAGCGGCCGATCGCGGAACTGACGCCGGGGCAGATCGTCTCGACCCGCGCCGAGGTGACGGCGACGCGCGTCATCGACCGGCGGCCCCGCCCGCGGTTCGAGGCTGTGCTGCACGACGGCACCGGGCGGCTCGACGTGGTCTGGTTCAACCAGACGTTCCTTGCGCAGCGCATCCACCCGGGGCACCACCTGCGCGTGCAGGGGGCGCTGCGGCGCGTCGCCAATAAACTGCAACTCGCCAACCCGCGCTGGGAGATCATCCCCGAGTCGGGCGGCCCCGCGCCGCGCGAGGCCCGCCTGCGCCCGATCTACCCGGCCAGCGAGCAGGTCAAGTCGTGGGAGATCGAAGCGGCGGTGCGCGCGGTGCTGCCGAGCGCGCTGCCGCTCATCGAGGACCACTTCCGCGAGGCGTTCCGGCGCGAGCGCTCGCTGCCCGCGCTCGCCGAGGCGTACCGGATGCTGCACGAGCCGAGGGATGAGGATGAAGTGCGCGCCGCCCGCCGTCGGCTCGCCTACGACGAACTGCTCTTCCTGCAACTCGCCGTCTTCATGAAGCGTCGCCAGTTGCGGTCCGAGTCGCGGGCGCCCGCGCTCAAGTGGACCGAGGCGATCGACCGGCACATCCGCCAGCGGTTCCCGTTCACGCTCACGCCGGGGCAGGAGGAGGCGCTCGCGGAGGTGGTGCGCGACCTGACCTCCGAGACGCCGGCGAACCGGCTCATCCAGGGCGACGTCGGCTCGGGCAAGACCGTGATCGCCCTGTACGCCATGCTGCTCGCGGTCGCCGGCGGGCGGCAGGCCGCCCTGATGGCGCCGACCGAACTGCTCGCGGAGCAGCACTTCGGCCTCATCACCGCGTCGCTCGAAGGCTCGCGGGTGCAGGTCGAGTTGCTCACCGGCTCGATGCCTCGCGCGGAACGCGAGAGCGCGCTGGCACGAATCGCGTCGGGAGACGCCGATCTTGTGGTCGGCACGCACGCGCTGCTCACCGAGTCCGTGCGCTTCCGCTCGCTCGCCCTCGCCGTCATCGACGAGCAGCACCGATTCGGCGTGCACCAGCGGGCGATGCTGCGGCAGAAGGGCGCGGACGGCGACACCACGCCGCACGTCCTCGTGATGACCGCCACGCCCATCCCGCGCACGCTCGCCATCACGCTCTTCGGCGACCTGGACGTCTCGACGATCCGCGGCCTGCCCCCCGGTCGGCGGCCGGTCACCACGCGCGTCGTCGCGCCGGAGAAGCGGCGCGAGGTGTACGAGTTCGTGCGCCGTCGCATCGAGACGGGCGGGCAGGCGTATATCGTCGTCCCCACGATCGGCGACGATCCGGGTGGAGTCGGCGAAGGTGAGATCGCAGACGTGCGCAGCGTGCTGCGCGAACTCGAGGCCGGACCGCTCGCCGGCATGCGCCTCGCCGCGCTGCACGGCCGGCTCAAACGCTCGACGCGCGACCACGTGATGGCCCGCTTCCGCGCAGGCCTCGTCCACGCCCTCGTCGCCACCACCGTCATCGAGGTCGGCGTGGACGTGCCCAACGCCTCCGTCATGGTCGTCGAGCACGCCGACCGCTTCGGACTCGCACAACTCCACCAACTGCGCGGGCGCGTCGGGCGCGGCAGCCGGCGGTCGGTCTGCATCCTCATCGCCGACGGCTCGACGCCGGAGTCGCAGCAGCGGCTGCGCGTGCTGGCCGAGACGAACGACGGCTTCGTGCTCGCGGAGCGTGACCTCGAAATCCGAGGGCCGGGCGAGGTCTTCGGGGCGCGCCAGTCCGGCGCGGCCGCCCTGCGCGTCGCGGACCTGATGCGCGACCGCGACCTGCTCACACTCGCCCGGCGCGACGCCCGAGACTGGATCGACCGCTCGCCCCGTCTCGACCGCATGGACGAGTCGCTGCTGCGCCGGCGCGTGCTCAAGGCCCACGGCGCGGAGTTCGGCCTCGGCGACGTGGGGTGAGACCAAGAGCGCCTGCTCTGGGTACCCCGCCACTCGCTCCGGAGTCACAACTCAGAACGGCGGCTCGTCGTCCGGGATCGTGTCGTCGTCGAACGCCTCCGGGCCGCCGCCGTCGCGGAAGTTCTCGACCGGCCCGGTGCGCGCCCCCGGCGCATACGCCGCCGGCCCGCGCGGCTTCGGCTCCGGCGCGGGCGCCCGCGCCGCGTGCGACACCGACTCGTACCCGTCGTTGGCCGTGTGGTAGGGGTCGTGGTCCTTGAAGCGCGTCGCGCGCGAGTCCCACGTCAGTTTCACCAGCCCCGTCGGCCCGTTGCGCTGCTTGGCGACGATCAGTTCCGCCAGGTTCACCTTGTCCGGGTTGTTCTGTTCCCACTCCTCGTCGCCGCGGTGGTAGTACTCCTCGCGGTGCAGCAGCAGCACGACGTCCGCGTCCTGCTCGATGGAGCCGGACTCGCGCAGGTCCGCCATGCGGGGGCGGTTCCCTTCGCGGTGCTCGCTCGAACGGTTCAACTGCGCGAGGCAGACGACGGGCAGGTCCAGTTCGCGGGCGAGCGCCTTGATGCCGCGGCTGATCGCGGCGACCTCGACCTGCCGGCTCTCGCGCGCCGCCCCGGGCGCGGTGAGCAACTGGAGGTAGTCGATCACGATCGCGCGCACGCCGAACTGCGCCGCCATGCGCCGCGCCCGCGCTCGCAACTGAAGCACGGTCAGCGCGGGCGTGTCGTCGATGTAGATCGGCGCATCGTGCAGTTCGCCGCAGACGCGCGTGAGCGTCTCCCAGTCGGTCGAGCGAAGGTCTCCCGTGCGCAGACGCTGCAGGTCCAGGCCCGAACGGGCGCTGATGAGCCGCTGCGCCAGCGACGACCGCGACATCTCGAGGCTGAAGATGGCGACCGGCGACCGCTTGGGGCTTTGCGGCGCGTGCGGCGGCCCGCCGAGCGCGATCTGCTCGGCGAGGTTGAGAGCAAGGGCAGTCTTGCCCATTGACGGTCTCGCCGCCAGGATCAGCATCTCGCCGGGGTGCAGACCGCTCAGCAACGCGTCCAGATCGGCGAAGCCGGAGGGCAGGCCCGTCAGCCCGCCCTGGCTCTCGATCGCATCGAGCCGGTCCATCTCGCTCTGGAGGATCGCGTCGAGGCTCTGGGGATCGTTCGTGCCCGGCTCGTGCGCGATCTCGAAGAGCGACTGCTCGGAACGGTCCAGCACCTCGCCCACGCCCTCCGGCCCGAGATGGCCGGCGTGGAAGGCATCGTACAGCATGTGCCCTGCCGCCTCGATCAGCCGGCGCAGCCGGTGCTTGTCCGCAACGACACGCGCGTAGTGGCGCGCGTTCACCGCCGATGGCACACCCGACGCGAGTTCAACGAGGTACTCCTGCCCCCCGATGCCCTCGAGTTGGCCCCGGTCGCGCAGCGTGTCCACCAGTTGCACAACGTCGCACGTGCTGTGCTTGTCGCCGAGTTCCACGATCAGCCGGTAGATCGTCGCGTGCCGCTCGTGGTAGAACGCGTCCGGCGTCGTCACGATGCTCACCACGTCAGCGATCATGCGCGGCTCGAGAAGCAGCGAGCCGAGCAGGGACATCTCGGCCTCCGTCGAGTGCGGCGGGAGGCGGTCGAAGAGCCGGTCGAGTTTCAGTTCGGGGCGGGGCTGGCGCCGGACAGCGGGCGAAGCGTCGAATCCGTTCGTGGTGTTCACGGGCACAGTGTCGCGTCCTTGCCTGCGGGGGTGGGTGTGCCGACGGGCTGTCCACCCATTATGCAGACCTCGGCCTCAAAAGGAACGGTCGCTTGTCCGAATCTCGGGCGACCTGTGCGGGTCGTAGTGGCCAGCCGAGGCCGGGTTTGCTGCGCAACTCCTTGCCATTCAAGGGGCGGGGCGAAACCCCCGATGAGGATGCCGGCCCGGTCGACTCGCCGTCGAGTCTCGGCCGAGGCGATCGCATTGCATCCCCAGCCGGACTCTGGCGGGGCAGAGTTGACCGGCCCTACGGGGCGTTGCCGCTCGGCCAGCAGCCGGGTGCCGAGAGTTGGAGACCGCCCGATGAAGCCACGGGCCGAGTTGACAGCCGCAGAGGTTGCCAGCCTCTACGAGTCGCTCGACCGGCGTCTGGACGCCATCGGCATCGAGACTCAGCCCCAGGTCGCCGCCCAGATCCTCGAACTCACCGGCGACCCCAACTCCGGACTCGCCCAGTACGCAGAGGTCATCCGCACCGACGCGGCCCTGAGCGGGCGGCTGCTGCGGATGGTCAACTCCGCCTTCTTCGCCCAACGCTCGCCCGTCACCACCGTCGATCGCGCCTGCGTCCTGCTCGGCATCGGGAGGCTTCGCGCCGTCGCGCTCGGCTTCTACCTGAGCCGCGCCGCCGCATCCTCCGCTTCCCAAGCCATCTCCCGCGAGGTCTGGGGCCAGTCCGTCTTCAGGGCCTGCTTCGCGGCGGAACTCGCCCGACGGGTCTGCCCGATGCTCGCCTCCGAGGCGTTCATCGTCGGGCTGATGCTGGACGCGGGCCTCCCGCTGATGCACAAACTCCTCGGGGCGCCGTTCGACGCCATCTACTCGCGAAGACTGTCCCCGGCCAGGCAGTACCGCGTCGAGACCGAGACGCTGCCGTACACGCACGTCGATCTGGTAACGACGCTCGTGCGAAGGTGGAGGCTGCCCGAGGTTCTCGCCAGGCCGATCGAGTGGCACCACGTCCATCCGAGCGAGACCGAGAGCGACGCGTCGAGCCACCGGCTGCACCCGGTCGCCTACTTCGCCGGCGTCGTTCACCTCAACGAAGACGGATCGCTGAAGCAGCAATCGCCCATGCCCACGCTCGCCGCGTCGGTCCTCGGCATGACCTCGGACGAGATCGGCAACGCCGCCCGGGCCGCGGCACGGGAGTATCGGGCCGTCCTTTCGCTCTTCGACGGCGTGGCGGACGCCCTGGCCTGTATCGACTCGCTCGCCGAGCGCGTCCACGCCGAACTCGTCGACTTCGTGGACTCGGAGACAGGCCGCGGCTTCGAGGAATCCTGCCGCGCCCGCACGATGTGCTTCAGCCTCGGCGGCGGGCCGGTCGAGATCGAGGCCGAACCCGACGGGGGCGGCACGATCTACCTGCTCGACTCCACCGGCGGTCGGCTCGCTTCGTACCGGTTTGAGCCGTTGCACGAGACGCCCGATTCGCTGCTCAAGGCCCTCGGTCTTGATCCGAACCCAAACGACGAAACCGATGGCGTCGCTCGGTTCCTGCGCGACCTCGCCGCCTGAGCAGGAGCACGCGGCCGAGTGATCGGCCAAGAGTCACGCGGCCCGCGCCGCAGGCTCGTGCGCTTTGCCCGCGGACTCGTCGCGGGCGGTCGGATTGAGCGCGGCATCGAGCCGCTCCATCGCCAGCCCGACCCGCGAGACGCGCAGCCCGAAGTTCTCCCCCACCTTCACCGCCGTACCCGACCCGATCACGCGGTTGTTCACGAGCAGTTCGAGTTCGTGCTCGGCCCGCTTGTCCAGTTCGATGATCGCCCCGGGAACAAGCGCGAGCACCTCGCGCATCGACAACTGCCGCTCACCCAGCCGAACGATCACCGGCACTTCGAGCGTCAGGATCGTCCGCAGGTCCGCTTCGTTCATCGTTGCGCTCATCGGCGGTCTCACGCGTTCGCTTGAACACCGCGGGCGCAATCCGTGCGCACGGACAGCCCGCACCGGCACGGCCCGCAACCCGCGTGCCACGCTCAGCCCTCGTACCGGCCCACGATCAGCGTCACGTTGTGCCCGCCGAAGCCGAAGGTGTTGTTCATCGCGTACCGCACACGCCGCTCCCGCGCCTCGTGCGCCACCAGGTCGACGTCAAAGGACTCGTCTGGATGGTCCAGGTTGATCGTCGGGGCGACGACGCCGTCACGCACCGCGTGGATGCAGGCGATCGTTTCGACCGCTCCCGACGCGCCGAGGCAGTGCCCGTGCATCGACTTGGTCGAACTCATCAGCAGCCGCCCGCCCGTCGAGCGGCGCGCGTGGTCGCCGAACACCTTGAGCACCGCCGCGACCTCCGCCTTGTCGCCCAGCGGCGTCGATGTCCCGTGGGCGTTCACGTAGTCGATTGCCTCCGGCCCGATGCCGGCGTCCTCGAGCGCCCAGCGCATCGACCGGGCCGCCCCGCTGCCCTCGGCGTCCGGTGCGGTGATGTGGCTCGCGTCCGAACTGTTCCCGAAGCCGACCACCTCCGCGTGGATCGTCGCCCCGCGTCGCCTCGCGTGCTCCTCCGTCTCGAGCACGAACATCGCCCCGCCCTCCGCCAGCACGAACCCGTCGCGCCCCACGTCGAACGGGCGGCTCGCCCGCTCCGGCTCGTCGTTGCGCGTCGAGAGCGCCCGCATCGTCATGAACGCGCCGATGCACAGCGGCGTCACCGCGGCCTCCGACCCGCCGGTGAGCATGACGTCCGCCAGCCCGGCCCGCATGTACCGCACCGCGTCGCCCATCGCGTGCCCGGAACTGGCGCACGCCGTCGCGTGCGCCGACGCCGGACCGCGCAGGCCGTAGCGGATCGAGGCGTTCCCCGCCACGGCGTTCACCATCAGTTTCGGCACGGTGAACGGGCTGAGGCGGTCGGGACCGCGCTCGACCAGCGTGTGCAGCCCGTCCTCGATAGTCCCGATCCCGCCGACACCGGAGCCGATGACGATGCCGCAGCGGTCGCCGTCCTCGCGGGCGAAGTCGATGCCGGAGTGTCGCACCGCCTCTTCCGCCGCGGCGAGCCCGAAGACCGTGCAGCGGTCGAGCCGCTTGACCTCACGCGCGTCGAGCACGGATGTGGGATCCCAGTCCTTGACCTGCCCGGCGATCTTGACGGTCCACTTCGCCTCGTACGGCGCGAACTCCTCGCCGACGATGCGGCTGATCCCGCTCCGCCCCTCGCGCATGCCGGCCCAGGTGGACGCGGCGTCCGCGCCGAGGTTCGTGACGGCTCCGAACCCCGTGATCACGATCCGCGGTGTGTCCGTGCTTCGGCTTGGCATCGCGTTCATCGGTCCCGTGGCTCGCCGGGCCTCCCCGGAGGGCGCGCGGGCATCCCGAGAGACTCGCGCCGCGCGAGCCTCACTCGATCCCGTGCGCTTGTTTGATGAAGTCGATCGCCTCGCCGACGGTCTTGATCTTCTCTGCCTGATCGTCCGGGATCGAGGTCTCGAACTCGTCCTCGAACTCCATGACCAGTTCGACCGTGTCGAGGCTGTCCGCGCTCAGGTCTTCCACGAAGCTCGTTTCGCGTGTGATCTTGGACTTGTCCGCGCCCAACTGCTCGGCGACGATCTCGATCACTTTCGCTTCGATCTCTTGTTCGGTCACGCGTGCACTCTCCGGCGGCGCAAACCCCCGGCCTGACCGCCCGGTCAGGCCCCGGCGCCGTATGGCGGCCCCAAGTCTAGCCGAAACCCCCCAACCATGCCACGGCCCCGCTCGACCCCCCCTCGGACCGGATCGCCACCCCCACCCGCGCCCCCGGCCCCGGTCGCCGTCCGGCCCGCCCGACGGTTGTGCGGATTGTGCCGCCCCTTTGGTGGGCCGATCGCCTTGGCGCGTGCAAACTTGAGGTTGAATGGACGATACAGCCATCGCGAACGGCCTGCCCGGTCATGCGGCCTGTCCGGCCGCGGGTGGCGTGTCGTGGGGAGACGACGATCGGGCACAAACCGTCGCGGCGAGGAGAATGCCATGGCCGGCATGCCGCGTGAACCCGAAGCATTCGCCGAGAGGGTCGCAACCCTCCTGCGCGAAATCCACCCGGGCGTGAAGATCCAACTCTCAGGCCCACGCGAGATCCTCGTCAACGGCCGAAGACTCGACCTCGAGAACGTCTACCGCATGGTCGCCACCGAGCCGACCCGCGGCGACGAGATCGTCCGCCACTACCTCGAGCAACTCTTCGCCGAGGACGCCACAAACGCCGTCACCATGACCCTCGACTTCGCCCGGCCCCGGATCATGCCCCGAATCCAGCCCGAGTCAATCTTCGATCACCTCGACCGCCAGATGGTCGCCCACGTGCCGTTCGTCAACGGCACCGTCATCGTCTTCGTCACCGACCTGCCCCAGATGACCGTCAGCATCACCACCGAGCAGACCCTCCGCTGGGGGCTGGACATCGACGAGGTCGAGAGGATCGCCCGCGCCAACCTCCAGCACTACACCTCCGAACTCGAAGTCCAGTTCATCGAGTCCAAGGAGGGCGGACGGGCCGCCATCGTCTCCGAGCAGGACGGCTACGACGCCGCCCGACTCCTCCTCGGCGGCCTCTGGGAGCGCCTCGCCCCGCAACTCGGCGGAGACTTCCTCGTCGCCACCCCCGCTCGCGACATGTTCATCGCACTCTCCCGCGACCCCCGCGAGTTCGTCAACCGCGTCGGCGGCCGCGTCTCCCAGGACTACCGCCGACTCCCCTACCCCATCACCAGCGACTTCTTCTACGTCACCCGCGACGGCATCGCCGGCACCCGCCCCGAACGCGAAGCCAACGGCGAAGCGGCGTAGCGGTGGCACAGGCGTCTCGCCTGTGCCATTGCGGCTGACTTACGCCGGGGTGATCCGCCCCGTGAAACACCACGAACACCGGCATTCCCGATAGGGTACGCTCGTGTCTTCGTATTGGCCGATCCCAAGCCCGGCGCGGCGGCAACTCCAATGGCAGAACGAAAGAAGACCGCGAGATCAACGCCCTTGATCGAGATCGAGGCCGTCATCGTGGCATATGCGATGAGTCGGCTCGATCAGACGTTCCTGGACACGTTCGGCTTCACCTCATGGAAACAGGCGTTCGCTCGCGTCGGCGAGGAACTGCGCGTCACGCCGGCGAGCATCAAGAATCTCCGCGATGAGTTCGATCCGCTGCACGGCCACCGGAAAGGCTGGCACATGCGCCCACTCCGCCCCAACCGCCAGCGCGTCCTGGGCGAGTTCGCGGAAGTGAGCGACGCGGCACTTACCGAGATTGTTCGACGCATCCGCGAGCGTGATGGCAATATCCGCAGTGAAATCGCCGCACCGCTCGCAAACGTGACGAAGCGCGTCGAGAACGTCGCCGAACGTCTGCTGACCGGGCGGCTCGCCGAGGAGTTCTTCATGCGCCATTCGGCTGAGATATGCGGCATCGCGCCGACGAGCCTGGTCGATTCCAGAAGTCTCGCACAAGGATTCGACTTTGCCGTTCGGAAACTCGACTCAACCGCCATCGAGGTCAAGGGGCTGAAGTCCTCGCGTGGCGAAATCCTGTTCACCGACCTTGAGTGGCGGCAGGCCGCGACGAGAAGAGCAGACTACTGGCTGGTCGTTGTCGGACGGTTGGACACCCGACCGAAGGCGCAACTCTTCAAAGATCCTCATCGCTCGCTTGAAGCACGCTCCGACATCAGGACTTCGACCACGGTGTCGTGGAAAGCCACCGTTGCCGTCGTATAGCACAACGGCCAACGCCTACGATTCCGGCTCCATGATCCTCCTCATCGACAACTACGACTCCTTCACCTGGAACCTCGTCCAGCGGCTCGGCGAGATCGAACCCGCGATCGTCCTCGGCCGCGACCTCGTCGTCGCCCGCAATGACAAGATCACGCCCGACCAGGCCGACGCGCTCGACCACGGGCGCGGGCCGGATCGGCTCATCATCTCGCCCGGGCCAGGCTCGCCGGACGAAGCGGGTGTCTCCGCCGAGATGATCCGCCACTACGCGGGCCGCATCCCCATCCTCGGCGTCTGCCTCGGGCACCAGTGCATGGGCGCGATGCACGGCATGGCCGTCGTCCGCCACTCCCTCCAGATGCACGGCAAGACCAGCCTCGTCTACCACGACGGCCGCGGCGTCTTCCGCGGGCTGAGCAACCCCTTCGTTGCCACCCGCTACCACTCGCTCATCGTCCGGGCCAACGATGCCCCGGCCCCGGGCTGGGAGGTCTCGGCGTGGACCGAAGACCCCACCGGCCCGGACGGCACGCCCCAACGCATCGTCATGGGCCTGCGGCGAGTCTGGGGCGGCGAGGCACCACCCCTCGAAGGCGTCCAGTTCCACCCCGAGAGTTTCCTCACCGACGAAGGCCCGACTCTCCTGCGCAACTTCCTGGAAGCCTGACCACGTCAAACCCCGTCTGAATGTCCACTTTCCATTGTCCACTGTCCACTGCCCCCGGTACCATTCCCCCGCCATGATCCACCCCGCCCCCACCACGAAGATCGACCCCCGCCACGCCCGCGGCACGCTGCTCGAAGTCCGTCCCGAGACGGCTACCAAGCCGGCGGTCGTCATCATCACCTTTCCCAACACTCGCTACGAACTGCACTTGGTCCCGCGCGGCGAGATTTCCACCCCCCCGGCGAAGCGGATCGTCGGCACGATCCATGCGCGGGCGAAGCGGATTGACGAGGTCGGCACGGGCGGGCGGTACGTCGAGCCGGTCGCGGGCCGGCCGCGCCGGGTGCAGGGCGTGATCGTCGCGGTCGAGCCATCCACGAACGAGATCGTGGTGAACGCGGGCGTGCCGATCCACTGCCGCCCGACGGACCCGCGCCAGAAGGCGACGGACTTCCGCGAGGGGCAGTTCGTGAGTTTCGACGTGATGGAGGGGGCGGAGTTTGCCGCCCAGCGTTGACGTCACTCCGGGGAACGCATCGGCTTACTCGATGCGCGGGTCGACCCAGCGGTAGAGCACGTCCACGGCAAGGTTGAAGAGGATGAGCATCGTCGCGAAGACGAGGACGACGCCCATGATGAGGAAGAGATCCTTGTTCTGGACGGCGTTGACGAAGTGCTGCCCGAGGCCGGGGACGTTGAAGACGCGCTCGACGACGAACGAGCCGGTCATGGCGAGCGCGGTGGCGGGGCCGAGGTAACTGAGCACGGGCAGGAAGGCGTTCTTCAACGCGTGGCGGAGCAGCACACGCAGTTCGTGCACGCCCTTGGCGCGGGCGGTGCGGACGAAGTCGGAATTGAGGTGCTCGACCATGCCCATGCGCGTGAGCCGCGCGATGTACGCAGCGAACGGCAGCGAGAGCGTGACGGCGGGGAGGATCATGTTCGCCGGCTTGCCCCACCCGCCGACCGGCAGGGCCGCCGCCCAGACGCCGAAGACCAGCAGCAGCACCGTGCCGATCACGAAACTCGGGAGGCTGATGCCGACGAGGGCGACGGCGAGCGTGGCGAGATCGGCGATGGAGTTCGGCCTGGCCGCGCCGACCACGCCCGCGGTGACGCCGATCACCACGGCCAGCAGCATGGCGGCCGCGCCCAGCGTGACCGACACCGGCAGCGCAGCGGCGACGATGTCGTTGACACGGTAGTCCTTGTACTGGAGCGAGGGTCCGAGGTCGAAGATGAATCGCGCGGGCGGGATGAGGCCGCTCTCGAGCGCCTCGCGCTCGCGCCGGTCGGCCTCGCCGCTCAGGCTCTCGCGGACCCACTTCACGCCGGTCGCGCTGTCGAGGTAGGACCAGTAGAACTTCCAGAAGTTGTCGAGGTTGTACTGGGCCTTCATGGCCTCGACGACCTCGGGCGCGGGCTTGCGGCCCTCGGGGTTCTCGAGCGGATTGCCGGGCACCTTCCACGCGAGCACCAGGGTGAGGGTGTAGATCACGCCCACGATGAGCGGGAGTTGCACCAGGCGGCGGACGATCATGGCGATCACGGCGCGGCCCCCCCCGCTGCCGACGCCGCCGGCCCGCGCGGGTGCAGTGGCATGGTGCGCACGCGGTCGCTCCCTTTGCCGTCGCCGAGGACGTCGTAGAGGAAGATGTTCTCGTTGGTGCGCGGGTGCGGGTTGGGGCCGCTGAGTTCGTGGGCGTTGAACATGGTGACGGTGCAGTAGTGGAAGATGGGCACGAGGGGGAGGTCGCGTTCGATGAGGATGCGTTCGGCCTCGGAGAGGAGTGCCATGCGCCGGGCCGGGTCGGTCTCGCGGGCCGCATCGTTGAGCAGCGCGTCGAACTCGCTGGACGAGTAGGCGCGGTCGTTGTTGCCGTCGCCGGTGCGGTTGATCTCGAGGAAGGTCGTGGGATCGCCGTAGTCGCCGTACCAGCCGGCGCGGCTGGTCATGAAGTTGTGGTTCTTGAGGTCGTCGCGGAAGACCTTGATCTCCTTCTGGGCGAGGCGGACGGGCACGCCGAGGTGCTTCTGCCAGTTGCGTGCGACGGACTGCGCGATGAGGTCGTGCCCCGCGTCCTTGTTGAAGAGCACCTCCACGGCCGGGAAGCGGGCCGGGTCGTTGTAGCCGGCCTCCTCGAGCAGAGCGCGGGCGCGTGCGGCGATCTCGCGGCGGCCGGCTTCGTCGCTCGCGTCGCTCAGGCAGTCCAGCCCGCGCGGCGACTCGTAGCCGCCCAGCGAGCCGGCCGGGATGAGCGTGCGCGCCACCGGCTCGCCCAAGCCGCGGACTTCCTCCGCGATGGCCCGCTTGTCGATGCACATGGCGAAGGCGCGGCGCACGCGGGCGTCGGCGAAGGGGTTGGGCCGGCCGTCCGGCAGGGCGGGGCGGCAGTTGAAGTTGTAGAAGTACGTCCCGAAC